>JBILEY010000486.1:0-4064 GCA_044351865.1 Planctomycetota bacterium
TCGCCGGTGATCACGCCGAGCAGCTGCTTCGTGCCGTTCAGCTTCGCCTCGATGTAGCCCTGGGCGCCGGGCGCCACGTGGCACTTCACGCAGTCGACGCGCTGGTGCGGCGAACGCAGGAACGACTCGTACTCGGGCTGCATCACCGAGTGGCACGCCTTGCCACAGAACTCGACCGAGCTCATGTAGTGCACGCCGCCGTAGCCGACCGTGCCGACGGCGGCGAAGTTGACGGCGGTCAGCACGACGACGGCGCGCGCCAGCGACATCGGCCGGTCGCTGAGCTGCGCCACGCGCTCGGCGAGGCGCTTGCGGTAGAGGAAGAGGCCCACCGGCACCATGGCGAGGCCGAGCAGGAACACCGCCGGCGCCACCAGCGTGGTGACGAGACCGACGTACGGGCCGGCCCAGACGCCGCCCATCATGTGCATGCCGACCAGGGTGACGAGGCCGAAGACGGCCAGCGTCATCAGCGCCGTGCCGGTCGAGGTGATCCAGTTCGATCGCAGCAGGCGGTGCAGGCGAAGGAACGCGCCGACGGGCTTCTGGTTGGGTTCCATGCTCGCCGACGATCTGACCCGCCGACGGGATTCCGCGATGCGGGCAGAGCGGCGTAGGCGAGGCGGTCCCGAAGGCGAAGCCGCGGCGGGCCGCTCAGCGGGCGGCGAGCAGTTCGCGCAGGATCGCCAGATACTCGTCGTGCGCCGCACCGGTCGCAACCGGCCGCCTGGCCTCGGCATACCAGTAGCGGGCGTTCGGCAGGTCGCCTTCGTCGCGATGCAGCGCCGCATGCACCCAGGCGCAGTCGCGATCGTCGGGCTGCACGGCGTCGTGCGCCGGCTCCCACTCGCCGCGCAGCGCATGCCATAGGCCGCGCAGCGCCGGCGTCAGTCCGGTCGGTGGCGCCGCGTCGCGCAGGCTGGCGACGAAGCGGGCCTCGGCCTCGCCGCGGGTCACGCTCGCTCGTCGAGCTGCTTCAGGATCCACCGACGGACGACGAACTCGCTGTAGCCGCGCTGCTGCAGCAGCAGCGTCGGGTTCGCCTTGCTGCCGCGGTCCTTGGCAGCAGCGGCACCAGCGAGCTCCTGCCGGAGGGCCGACAGCTCCGCCTTGGCCCTGCTCAGCTGCCGTCGCAGCCGTCGATGCCGCCGCAGGTCGCCGAGGGCAGGCACGCAGAACCCGAGCCCACCCAGCAGCAACAGGATCGGCAGCTTGGCGATGAAGCCATCCAGCCAGGAGGCAACGAACAGGACCAGACCGGCGCCGAAGAGCAACAGGCCGGCGATCACGCGCGGCAGTGGCGCCGAGGCGAGCACGCCCGGCCCGAACGCCATCCGCATCTCCTGGTCGTCGACCGGGCGCACGTCAGCCGTCGCCGCCGACGCGCTTCTTGCTCAGCGGCTCTTCGACCGCCTTGGCGCGCACGAACTCGCGGTTCATCTCGGCGATCACGCGCACCGGGATGTCCTTCGGGCACGCGGCTTCGCACTCGTACTGGTTCGTGCAGTTGCCGAAGCCTTCGGCGTCCATCTGCGCCACCAGCTTGCGGGCGCGGGTCTCGCGCTCGACGCGGCCCTGCGGCAGGTGCACGAAGTGCGACACCTTGGCGCCGACGAACAGCATCGCCGACGCGTTCTTGCACGCCGCGACGCAGGCGCCGCAGCCGATGCAGGTGGCGGCGTCGAACGCCTTGTCGGCGTCGGCCTTCGGCACCGGGATCGCGTTCGCGTCCTGCGGGGCACCGGTGTTCACCGAGATGAACGCGCCGGCCTGCACGATGCGGTCGAAGGCCGAGCGGTCGACCATCAGGTCCTTGATCACCGGGAACGCCGCGGCGCGCCACGGTTCGATCCAGATCTCGGCGCCGTCGTGGAAGCTGCGCATGTGCAGCTGGCAGGTCGTCGTGCCGCTCTGCGGGCCGTGTGCTTCGCCGTTGATCATCAGGCTGCACGAGCCGCAGATGCCTTCGCGGCAGTCGTGGTCGAACACGACCGGCTCTTCGCCCTTCCGGTTCAACTGCTCGTTGAGCACGTCGAGCATCTCGAGGAACGACATGTCCGGCGAAACATGGTCCAGCTCGTAGCGGACCATCTTGCCGTCCTGCGCGAAGTTGTCCTTCGTGCTGCGCTTCTGCTGGCGCCAGATGTGCAGGGTGAGCTTCATCACTTGTAACTCCGGACTGCGAGGTGCACGTTCTCGAACGCCAGCGGCTCCTGGTGCCGAACCGCTTGCCGCGGCTCGCCCTTGTGTTCCCACACGGCGACGTGGCAGTAGTTCTCGTCGTCGCGCTTGGCTTCGCCGGCCTCCTGCCATTCCTCGCGGAAGTGGCCACCGCACGACTCGCGGCGCTCGAGCGCGTCGCGGCAGGTCAGCTCGCCGAACTCGAGGAAGTCGGCGACGCGGCCGGCCTTCTCGAGCGACTGGTTCACCGTGGCGTCGCCACCGAGCACCTTGACGTCGCGCCAGAACTCGGCGCGCAGCGCCTGGATGTCGGCGATCGCCTGCTGCAGGCCCTTCTCGTTGCGGGCCATGCCGCACTTGCTCCACATGATCTTGCCGAGCGCCTTGTGGAAGTCGTCGACGCTGCGCTTGCCCTGGATGCCGAGCAGGCGCTTGGTCATCTCCTGCACCGCCGCGGTGGCCTTGCCGAACTCGGGGTGGCTCGAAGGCACCACACCGGGCTTCTGGCCGGCGAGGTAGCCGCCGATCGTGTACGGGATCACGAAGTAGCCGTCGGCCAGGCCCTGCATCAGCGCCGAGGCGCCGAGGCGATTGGCGCCGTGGTCGCTGAAGTTGGCCTCGCCGCAGACGAACAGGCCCGGGATCGTCGACTGCAGGTCGTAGTCGACCCACAGCCCGCCCATCGTGTAGTGCACCGCCGGGAAGATGCGCATCGGCTGCGAGTACGGGTCCTCGGCCGTGATCTTCGCGTACATGTGGAACAGGTTGCCGTACTTGGCCGCGATCGCGTCCTTGCCGAGGCGCTGGATGCTGTCGCGGAAGTCGAGGTAGACGCCGAGGCCGGTGTCGCCGACGCCGCGGCCCTCGTCGCAGACCGTCATCGCCGCGCGCGACGCGATGTCGCGCGGAGCGAGGTTGCCGAAGCTCGGGTACTTGCGCTCGAGGTAGTAGTCGCGCTCGTTGTCCGGGATCTCGGCCGCTTTGCGCTTGTCGCCCTTCTTGGTCGGCACCCAGATGCGGCCGTCGTTGCGCAGCGACTCCGACATCAGCGTCAGCTTGCTCTGGTGGTCGCCGCTGACCGGGATGCAGGTCGGGTGGATCTGCGTGTAGCACGGGTTGGCGAAGCCGGCCCCGCGCTTGTGCGAACGCCACGTCGCCGTGACGTTGCAGTTCATCGCGTTGGTCGACAGGTAGAACACCGTGCCGTAGCCACCGGTCGCCAGCACGACGGCATCGCCGGCGTGCGTGCGGATCTCGCCGGTGACGAGGTCGCGCACGACGATGCCCTTGGCGTGGCCGTCGACGACGACCAGGTCCAGCAGCTCGGTGCGCGGGAACATCTTGACCTGCTTCAGCCCGATCTGCCGCGACAGCGCCGAGTAGGCGCCGAGCAGCAGCTGCTGGCCGGTCTGGCCACGCGCGTAGAACGTGCGCGAGACCTGGGCGCCGCCGAAGCTGCGGTTGTCGAGCAGGCCCGAGTACTCGCGCGCGAACGGCACGCCCTGCGCGACCGCCTGGTCGATGATGTTGACCGACAGCTCGGCGAGGCGGTGCACGTTGGCCTCGCGGGCGCGGAAGTCGCCGCCCTTCACCGTGTCGTAGAACAGCCGGTGCACCGAGTCGCCGTCGTTGCGGTAGTTCTTGGCGGCGTTGATGCCACCCTGGGCGGCGATGCTGTGGGCGCGGCGCGGGCTGTCCTGGAAGCAGAAGCACTCGACCTGGTAGCCGAGTTCGGCCAGCGACGCGGCGGCCGACGAGCCGGCGAGGCCCGAGCCCACCACCAGCACCTTGTACTTCCGCTTGTTGGCGGGGTTGACGAGCTTCAGCTCGAACTTGCGGTTGCTCCACTTCTCGTGGATCGCACCGTCGGGGATCTTCGAATC
>JBILEY010000103.1:0-13831 GCA_044351865.1 Planctomycetota bacterium
CGGTTGCAGGTCGGTGCGCGCCAGCACCAGCTCGTCGCCGGCGTGTTCGTAGGCGGGATGCAGGCGCTGTTGGTGCGGCGGGCGCAGCAGCGCGTCGTCGCCGGCGATCGCCTGCACGGCGACGAGGCCACCGAGCCAGTCTTCGGCGACCATGCGGCGGATCTGTTCGAACAGCGGATCGTCGTGGCCCGGCACGGCGACTGCGAGGCGCTGGCCGTGGGCCTCGCTGTCGGCGGCGAGCGCCTGGGCCGCGGCGAGGTTCGTGGCCATCGGGGCGCGCAGCAAGCACGGCACGGCCTGTTCGTTCGCCGCGTGCAGGCGTTCGGCGCGCTGCGTGAGTGGGCCGCCGAGTACGACGAAGTCGACTCCGCTCTGCAGGAACCTCTGGAAGTCGGTCGTCGCCACGCTGGAGCCTGCGATCGCCTGGGCGCTGGCCAGCGCCGCCGCATCGTCGTCGTGCAGCGCCGCGATCGCGCAGTCGGCGTGGGCGGCGACGGCGGCGAGCGTGCGCAGCGTGGTCGCGTCGCAACCGGAGATGCCGACCTGCAGGGAACTCACGGGGCCACGCTACCGCGCTGGCGCAGCAGGTCCAGTTGGCCGGCGAGCACGGCGAGTGCGGTCTCGGTGCGCAGCGCGTGCGGGCCGCACGACACGGGCAGGAAGCCGCGCTGCGCCAGCTGGTCGACTTCGTAGGGCAGGAAGCCGCCGTCGGGGCCGAGCGCCAGTGCGAACGGTGCGCCGGCGGCGAGGGCCAGTTCGTGCGTGCGCGCCGCGGCGACCGGATGCGCGACGAAGCGCTGCGGCGGCAGCGCCATCGCCGGCAGTTCGTCTTCGACCATCGGCTTGAACAGCGGGCAGAACTGCACCTGCGGCAGCTGGGTGCGCCCGGCTTGCTCGAGGCCGAGCAGCAACTGTTCGCGCTGCGCCGCCGGGTCCATCGCCGTGCTCTGCAGGTGCGTCTTGTCGACGCGCCAGCTGCGGAACAGCACGATGCGCGCGAAGCCGAGTGCGGCGGCGTGTGCCAGCATGCGCAGCAGGACCTTCGGTCGCGGCACCGCCAGCAGCAGCACGTCGGCGACGGGCGGTGGTGGGGCGGTCAGGGTGACGGCGACTTCGACTGAGTCGGTGGTGAGTGCGGTGACGACGGCGCTGCCGAGGCGGTCGTCGACGACGCCGGCGCGCAGCGTCTGCCCGACTTCGGCCTTCAGCACCGTGCGCACGTGTTCGGCGCGGCGGCCGACCAGGCGGGCGGTGCCGTCGGCAGCGAGTTCGTCGCTGTGCAGCAGCAGGAAGTTCACGCGGCTGCTTTACCGGGTTCCGCGGGGCGTGGCACGTGCGAGAAGTCCGCCTTGCGCCGCGAAGCTGGCACGAGCGCCGCGCCGCAGTACCATCTCAACCCGCAATGACCGCACCCCGCCTCGACGATCTGCCGCTGCCGCGGCGCAGCCGGTTGCGACGCCTGAAGGAAGTCCCCGTGCTGCCGAGCCTGATCACGCTCGGCAACCTGTTCTTCGGCTTCCTCGCGATCGCCAAGGTCGCCGACGCGCTGCGCACGACCGCGCCCGGCGCGCCGTTCAGTGCGGTCGTCGGCATGTTCGAGACGGCGGCGATCCTGGTGTTCGTGGCGATGGTGTTCGACGCGCTCGACGGTCGGGTCGCGCGCATGACCGGGCAGACGACGCCGTTCGGTGCCCAGCTCGACAGCATGGCCGACATGGTCACGTTCGGCCTGGCGCCGGCGTTCCTGGCCAAGGTGCTGGTCGACTGGCACGCGCAGGGCGACACCAACAAGCTGCTGCCGCTGCACCCGAAGCTCTTCTTCGCCGCGGCCGCCGTCTACTCGTGCTGTGCGGCGCTGCGCCTCGCGCGCTTCAACGTCGAGACCGGCGCCGACGAAGAGGACCATCGCGAGTTCAAGGGCCTGCCGTCGCCGGCGGCGGCGGCGGTGATCTGCTCGCTGATCGCGCTGTTCTGCACGCGCGCCGACAAGACGGCCGAACTCAGCCATCGATTGCTCGGCGACCGCGGCTTCGACTGGATCGTCATCTCGATGCCGGTGGCGCTGGTGCTGACCGGCTTGCTGATGGTGAGCCGCATCCCGTTCCCGCACGCGCTCAGTGCGCTGATGCGCGGCCGCCACAGCCTGCCGATGCTCGCCGTGCTGGCGGTGGTGATGATCGTCGCTGCGGTCGAGTGGCAGCTGGCGCTGGCGACTTGCACGCTCGGCTACGTGGTCTGGGGCCTCGGCCTCGGCGCCTACCGCCTCGTGCTGCGCCGCCGCGACGACGACGACGACGCGGACGAACCGCCGGTGCGTTCGCTGCCGAGCCGCAACTGATCCCGTTCCCGTAAGCCTGGAAACGCATCGTGAGTGCCACCGTCCTGTTGGGCCTCGGCAGCAATCTCGGCGACCGCGAACGGCACCTGCGCACGGCGCTGCAGCGCCTCGGCCAGTTGCCCGGCATCGAAGTGCTGCGCGTCTCGCCGCTGCACGAGTCGACGCTGGTCGGTGATGGCCCCGAGCAGGGCCCGTTCCTGAACGGCATCGCCGAGCTGCGCACGACCTGGGCGCCGGCGGCGTTGCTCGCCGTTTGCAAGCAGCTCGAGGCGGAGGCCGGCCGTGTGCTGCCGGCGCTGCGCAACCAGCCGCGCCCGCTCGATCTCGACCTGCTGCTGTGGGGCGACCTGCACGTCGACACCCGCGACCTCGTGCTGCCGCATCCGCGCTGGCACGAACGCGAGTTCGTGCTGCGGCCGCTGCGCGAACTCGGCTACGACCCGGCGACGTTGCCGCGGCGCAGGGCGCCGCTCGTCGTCGAGCCGCCGCACGAGTTCGCCGCGCTGTGCAGCCGCTGGCTCGCCGGCGGCCACGTGATCGGCCTCGTGCCGACGATGGGCAGCCTGCACGCGGGGCACCAGAGCCTGATGGAGCTGGCGCGGCAGGAATGCGATCGCGTCGTCGCGACGATCTTCGTCAACCCGCTGCAGTTCGGCCCGAAGGAGGACTTCGCCGCCTACCCGCGCGATCTGTCCGGCGACCTGAAGCTCTGTGCGGCGGCTGGTGTCGATGCGGTGTTCGCGCCGACGGTGGCGCAGATGTACGACCCGTCGTTCTGCAGCCACGTCGCCGTCGGTGCCGCTGCCGAGGGCATGGAAGGGGCGCTGCGGCCCGGCCACTTCTCCGGTGTCGCCACCGTCGTCGCGCGGCTGTTCGCATTGAGCCGCGCCCAGCGCGCCTACTTCGGCGAGAAGGACGCGCAGCAGCTCGCGGTCGTGCGGCGCATGGCCAAGGACCTCGGCTTCCCGCTGCAGATCGTGCCGTGCCCGATCGTGCGCGAGCCCGATGGCCTGGCGATGTCGAGCCGCAACGTCTACCTCGGCCCGCAGGACCGCGCCGCCTGCACCGTGCTGAGCCGAGCGCTGGCCAGCGCCAACCACGCGTTCGCGCGCGGCGAACGCGACCGCGATCGCCTGCTGGCGCGCGCGCGCGCCGTGCTCGCGACCGAGCCGCGCTGTGCGCTCGACTACCTGGAGCTGCGCAGCGACCCCGACCTCGAACCGTTGCCGCCGGGGTCGATCGACGGTGGACGCCTGCTGGTCGCCGGCCGCTTCGTCGACGGACCGCGGCCGGTGCGCCTGCTCGACAACCTGCGCCTCTCGGCCGACGGATCGATCGCCGGATGAACGCCACCTCGTTGTCGCTGCCGGCGCGCGCCAAGCTGAACCTGGTGCTGCGCATCGTCGGTCGCCGCCACGACGGCTACCACCTGCTCGACACGCTGTTCCACGCGCTGGAGCTGCACGACGACCTCGTGCTGTCGCTGGCACCGGACGGCATCGCGCTCACCGTCACGGCCGAGCATCCGTCGCTGCAGGTCGCACCCGGGCCCGACAACCTGGTCGAACGCGCGCTGCGCCGCTTCGCCGACGCGGCCGGCTATCGCGGTGGCTTCGCGGCGCAGCTGCACAAGCGCATCCCGCACGGCGGTGGCCTCGGCGGCGGCAGCAGCGATGCGGCGGCGGCGCTGCGCCTCGCCAACGAACTGCTCGGCCGGCCGCTCACCGACCCGGCATTGGCCCAACTCGGCGTCGCGCTCGGCGCCGACGTGCCGTTCTTCTTTCGCGGCGGCAGCCAGTGGGGGCGCGGCATCGGCGACGAGTTGTCGCCGGCGAACGTGGCGCCGCGCTGGTTCGTGCTGCTGGTGCCACCGTTCGGTTGCCCGACCGTCGACGTCTACAAAAGCTATGCAGCGCTATGGAAGAGCAGTGCGGCGCAAAGTAGCGTCGGCGCCATTACGGTTCCCGACACCGGGGATTCCGCAGTGCGCATCGCCTTCCACAACGACCTCGAGTCCGCGGCGGAGCGAGTCCGGCCCGAGCTGGCCGACCTCCGGCGGCGAGTCGTCGGCATGGGGTTCGATGCGGTCCGCATGACCGGCAGCGGCTCGACTCTGTTCGTCGTTGGCGACGACGAAGCAGCAGCCCAGCGAGCCGCTGTGACCTTGGCACCCCTGCAAGCCCAAGGGGTGCGGCTGTTGGTCACGCGCAGTGCGAGTGCCGGTGCCGACGTGCCCCGTCCTCCGGATCGACCGGATGGACCACGGGCCGCGAACCCGTAGCCACGTCCTGGGAGGGGTGTGATGCACGGCGAACGCAACAGTGAGCAGCAGCAAGGCGGCGAACGAGCGAACGGCGAACGATCATCCAGCGAACGACCAGCGAGCGAACGACCAGCGAGCGAACGAGCCGCCGGGGAACGTCCCGCGGGCGAACGCCCGCCGGTGCGCTTCCAGGTCACCGAGGTGCGCATCAAGCTGACCGAGGATCCGCGCAACAAGCTGCGCGCCTATGCCAGCGTCACCATCGACGACGCGTTCGTCGTGCGCGACTTGAAGATCATCGACGGCAATCGCGGGCCGTTCATCGCCATGCCGAGCCGGAAGCTCGCCGACCATTGCCCGCGCTGTCATCACAAGAACCACCTGCGCGCTGCCTACTGCAACCAATGCGGTGGCCGGCTCGATCCCGACCGCGCCAGCAAGGACGACCGCGGCCGCGCGCGCTTGCACGCCGACCTGGCGCACCCGATCAACAGCACGACGCGCATCGAGCTGCACAAGGCGGTGGTGCGCGCCTACTCGGACGAAGTCGAAGCGGCGCAGCGCGCCGGCTCGTCGTACCGGCCGAAGAGCTTCGACGACCTCGACGACCTCAGCGAGACGCTCGATGCCGAATACATCGAAGAGCTCGAACGGCGACAGGAAGAACGCGAACGCCGCCGCCGCGAGGGTGCTGGCCCCGGCGAGATGATGGCCGGCGGCGCGCACTGACCGTGCACCGACCCCTGCGCTCGCGTCGGCGGGGCGGCCGCGCATAGACTGCGGTCGTGTCGCTTCGCCTCGCCATCGTCGGACCGGGCCGCGTCGGCCAGGCGCTGGCGCGCCGCTTCGCCCGCCATCCGCGCGTGCATTGGCTCGGCTTCGTCGGCCGCGATGCGGCGCGCACCGCGGCGGCGTTGGCTCGCGTCGGCAGCGGCGAGGTGCTCGCGCCGCGCGACCTGCAGCGTGCGCACGTGGTGGTGTTCGCCGTCGGCGACGGCCAGCTCGCCTCGGCGATCGCCACCTGTGCCGCCGCTTCGCCGCGGCCGTGCAGCCTGTGGCTGCACACCAGCGGGCGCGTTGGTCCCGAAGTGTTCGCCGCGGTGCCGGGTGTACGCGCGGGCGCGCTGCATCCCGTGGCGCCGTTCCCCGATCCGCTGCACGGCGACGTGGTGCTCGCCGGCGCGCCGGCGGTGATCGACGGCGACGAACGCAGCCTGCCGCTGCTCGCTCGCCTGTGCGACTGGCTCGAACTGCAGCCGCTGCGCTGGCCCGGTGGCGATCGGCAGCTCTACCACGCGGCGTGTGCGCTGGCGGCGAACGGCGCGACGGCGCTGTGGGCCGAAGCCGACGCGGTGTTCGCCGCGTGCGGCATGCAGGCCACTGCGCGCGCCGCGTTGCTCGACGCGCTGGTCGGTGCTGCGGCTGCCGCGTGCCGCGAACGTGGGGCAGTGCACGCCCTGTCTGGCCCGGTGCGCCGCGGCGATGCCGCGACCGTGCAGGTGCACCTGCAGGCGCTGGCCGCCGGCGCGCCGACGGCGCTGCCGAGCTACGTGGCGCTGATGCAGATAGCACTGCGACTCGCCACCGCGGCCGGCTTGCCGGCGAGCACGGCGGCGGCGGTCGCAGCAGCGCTGCAACGCGGGCGCTGAGCCCACTGCCGTTCGCACCCGCTGTTGCCTCCGGTGTGTCGAGCGGCGACGCTTGCCGCGCCGACATGGCCCAGATCCTCGCCAGCGTGTTCGCGACGTCGCGCGAACAGGTCGCGCGCGCCGCCCAGAAGGCCGCCATGGCCGGTGCCGATTGGCTCGAACTGCGCCTCGACCGCTGGCCCGCCGGCCACGACCTCGCCGCTGCGATCGCCGCCTGCCGGTTGCCCGTGCTCGTCGCCTGCCGCACGCCCGAAGACGGCGGCCACTTCCGCGGCACGCTCGGCGAACGGCGCGAGCTGCTGTCGGCAGCACTCGAGGCCGGCGCCCAGGGCCTCGATCTCGACGGCAACGATCCGTGGTCGCCGTCGAGCGGTCGCACGCGGCTGAAGCTGCGCATCCGTTCGTTCCACAGCTGGACCGGCGTGCCGCGCGAACTGCCGGCGATCCGCGACCGCCTGCACGCGCAGCCCGGCTGCATCGCCAAGGTCGTCGTCACCGCGCACGACCTCGCCGACGCAGCGCCGGTGCTCGACCTGCTGCGCGAGACCGACCAACGCCAGCAGCCGACGGTCGCGTTCGCGATGGGGCGCACGGCGTGGCCGACCCGCGTGCTGGCGGCGGCACTTGGCGCACCGCTGGTCTACGGCAGCGTCGAAGAAGGGCAGGAGACGGCACCCGGCCAGCTGCCGGTGGGCTTGCTGCGCGGAATCTACCGCGCGCACGAACTCGGCCCGGCGACCGCGTGGTTCGGCGTGCTCGGCAATCCGGCGCTGCAGTCGCTCGGCCCGTGGTTGCACAACCGCGCGTTCCGGCGCCTGGGCTTCGACGGCGTCTACCTGCCGTTCGAGACGTCGCGGCCCGAAGCGGTGGTGGCGATGCTGCAGCGCGGTGGCTTGCGCGGGCTGTCGGTGACGGCGCCGTACAAGGCGGTCGCGGCGGCCATGTGCCACCGGCTCGCCGACGACGCGGCGACCACCGGCGTCGTCAACACCGTCGTCGCCGAGCCGCACGGCCACCTCGTCGGCCACAACACCGACGTCGAAGGCGTGCTGGTCGCCCTGGCGAGTGCCGACGTGCGGCGCGGCGATTCGCGGCCGGCGGCGGTGCTCGGCACTGGCGGGGCGGCGCGTGCTGGCGCGGTGGCGCTGCTGCGCCTCGGCTTCCAGGTGACGATGCTCGGCCGTTCGCTCGAAGCCGTGCGCGACTTCGCCAAGGGCACCGGCGTGCAGCTCGCCAGCTTGTCGACGGCGGTGCTCGACGAACTGCGGCCGGTGGTTGTGGTGCAGGCGACGCCGGTCGGCAGTCTCGGCCGCGACATCGACGAACGGCTGCTGCCCGACTGGCGCCCGCAGGCCGGCACGGTGGTGTTCGACATGGTCTACCAGCCGCACTGGACGCGCTTCTTGCGCGACGCGGCGGCGGCCGGTGCGATCGCCGTACCCGGGGCCGCGATGTTCCTCGGCCAGGCGCGCGCGCAGGTGCGCTGGTTCACCGGCGCCACCGTCGAACCCGAGCTGCTGCGCCAGTGCCTCGCCGGCACGGTCGCTGCCATGCGTTGAGGGCCATCTCCCGCCCTGGGCGAAGCTTGGGTTGCGCGCACTCGTCGCACCTCGTAGACCAGGAGCCGCGTGTCTCGCCTCGTTCCCACGCTCGCCATGCTCGCGCCCATCGCCGCGGCCGGGGCCCAGGATCCCGTCGATCTCGCGGCGCTCGCCGCCCGCTGCACCGCCGGCGCGTTCGAGGTCGGTGAGCGCACGTATCCGTACCGCCTGCTCGAACCGCCGACCGACCTGCGCGACGTGCCGCGGCCGTTGGTGGTCTTCCTGCACGGAGCCGGCGAACGCGGCGACGACAACGTGCAGCAGCTGCGCTGGCTGCCGGAGCGCTTCGCCGACGAGGCCCGCATGGCGCGCTGGCCGTGCTTCGTGCTGGCCGTGCAGTGCCCGACCGACGAGAAGTGGGTCGACGCGCCGTGGCACGAACGGCAGCCGGCGGCGATGGCGGCGGTGCCGACGCGCGCGCTGCAGGCGGTGCAGCGCGCGCTCGACGAAGTGCTGCAACGGCCCGGCATCGACCCGGCGTGTGTGCACGCCACCGGCCTGTCGATGGGAGGATTTGGCGCCATCGAGCTGGCGGCACGCGCGCCCGAACGCTTCGCGTCGTTGCTCGCCATCTGCGGCGGCGGTGATCCGCAGCAGCTGCCGCACCTCGTCGGCCTGCCGATCGCGTTGTGGCACGGCGCCGACGACGCCGTGGTGCCCGCCGCGCGCTCGCGCGATCTCGCCGCGGCGATGCGCACGCTCGGCGCGCCGGTCGTCCATCGCGAACTGCCCGGCGTCGGCCACGACGCGTGGCGGCAGGCCTATGCCGACGATGGCGCCTTGCCGTGGCTGTTCGCGCAGGACCAACGACAGCAGCGGCGCGGCGCGTTCGCCCTGCCGGCGGTGGTGCCGGCGCTCGACGGTGTGCAGACGAGCGGCGGCTGGTTCCAGCTCGAGCCCGGCAGCCGCTGCTTCGCCGGCGAGCCGCTGGCGAATGCGGCGCGCCTGTTCGTCGACGGCTTGGAGGCCCCGGCGGTGCTGCGGCCGGGCCTCGCACCGAGCGGCGAGGCGAAGGCCGGCGACGTCGAGTTCGTGCTGGTGCCAGCGCTGGCGACGCCGTTCGTGGTGACGGTCACCGACCGCGTGCGCATCGAAGGGCGCGATGCGGCGGCGGCGGTGCGTGCGGCGGCGGTGGCGGCGCAATGGCTGCGCACGGCGCCGGGCCACCGGGCACCCTGCGGGCGCATCGCGCCGCCGACCTTGCCGCCCGGCGGCCGTTTGACGTTCGACGCCGCGAGCGCTCCGTGGCGTCTCGGCGAGGCGCTGGCGGCGGTCCGGCAGGCGTGGTGGTTCGGCGCCGAGGAGCTGGTGTTCGGTGGGGTCGAGCCACCGCCCGGCCTGTCGGCCACCGACTGGGCGGGCGTGCAGGAACTCGCTGCTCGCGCCGGGGTCGCTTTGCTCGCGAACGACGCGCCGCCGCCGGCGGCGGCGTTCGAGGTCAACGGCGACGACGTCGGCGCGGTGCTGCTGCGCGGCAACGCCGAAGCCCGGCGCTTCCATCTGCGGCTGCCGGCGGTGCCGGCGGCGGCAGCGCTGGTGCGGCTCGCCTGGCTGCTGCCGGCGAGCGCCGAACGCGCGGCGCGGCGCGAGCCGCTGCACGTCGGCGGCTTCTGGAGCCGGCTCGGGGCCTTGCGCCGCTGACCGCAGCGCGGACGGGACCACGTCGATGGCACCGGCTGCAGCGCCATCGCCTGCAGTGCCACCAGCTGCAGTGCCACCGCCTGCAGCCGAGCGTGCAAGCTCGGGACGCCCGTCGGCGAGTGCGTTCGTTATGGTTCTCGGCGATGGAACCCAGTGACGAGGAACTCGAGCAGCAGCTGCGCGCCGGCGACGATGCGATCATGGCGCCGCTGCTCGAGCGCTACCGCGAACGGTTGCTGCGCATGGTGCACTTCCGGCTCGACCCGCGGCTGGTCGGCCGCCTCGACGCCGAGGACATCGTGCAGGAGTCGTACATCGAAGCGCACAAGCGGCTGCAGGCCTTCCGCGACGACACGAAGCCGTTCCTCGTGTGGGTGCGCCTGATCACGCAGCAGACGATGGTCGACCTGCACCGGAAGCACCTCGGCGCCAAGATGCGCAGTGCCGGCCGCGAGGTGAAGGCACCGCAGAGCGGCACGCTGTCGGGCTTCTTCGTCGCCCACATCACGTCGCCGAGCGGGGCGGTGATGCGCGAGGAGCTGCGGCAGAAGATCGAGCAGGCGCTCGCCAGCATGGACGAGATCGATCGCGAGGTGCTGCTGCTGCGCCACTTCGAGGAGCTGTCGAACAAGGAGGCGGCGGCCGTGCTCGGCATCCAGGAGAACGCCGCCAGCAACCGCTACGTGCGGGCGCTCGGCCGCTTGAAGGGCTTCCTCGGCGACCTCGCCAACGGCTGATCGAACCGCCATGGATGTCTTCGGCCAGAGCAGCGACCGCAGCGACGACGACACGCAGAGCTCGCCGGTCGACGCGCTGGTCGAGCAGTTCCTGCAGCGACGCCGGCAGGGCGAAGCGCTCGACGTCGCGGCCTATTGCCGCGAGCACGAGCCGCACGCGGCGGCGCTGCGCGAACTGCTGCCGATGCTGGTGGCGCTCGAGGACGTGAAGCGCGACCGCAGTTCGTCGGGCAGCGGCCGGCGCAAGGCGCAGGTGCCGCCGCTCGAGCGCCTCGGCGACTTCAAGATCGTGCGCGAGGTCGGCCGCGGCGGCATGGGCGTCGTGTTCGAGGCGGTGCAGGAGTCGCTCGGTCGCAAGGTGGCGCTGAAGGTGCTGCCGCAGTCGGCGCTGCTGACCGGCAACCAGCTCGAACGCTTCGTGCGCGAGGCGCAGATCGCCGCCCAGCTGCACCACAGCAACATCGTGCCGGTCTACGGCAGTGGCGAGAGCGACGGCTACCACTGGTACGCGATGCAGTTCATCGTCGGCCAGAGCCTCGATCGCTGGCAGGAGGAGCAGCGCGAGGCGCCGCCGCGCGGCATCGGTGCCTGGCGTGCGCGCGCCCGCTTCGTCGCCCGGCTCGGCCTGCAGGTCGCGGAGGCGCTGCACTACGCGCACGGCCTCGGCACGCTGCACCGCGACGTCAAGCCAGGCAACCTGCTGCTGGAGACCAGCGACCACCTGTGGGTCACCGACTTCGGCCTGGCCAAGGCGCTCGAGGCCGAAGGCCTGACGCACAGTGGCGACGTGCTCGGCACGCTGCAGTACATGGCGCCGGAGCAGTTCGCCGGCAGCTACGACGCACGCAGCGAGGTCTACGCGCTCGGCGTCACGCTCTACGAACTGCTGACCTTGCGCCCGGCGTTCGCCGGCAGTTCGCGCAGCGAGCTGATGGAACGCATCCGCCAAAGCCGCCCGGAGTCGCTGCGCAAGCTGTGCCCCGAGCTTCCGCTCGACCTCGTCGTCGTCGTCGAGAAGGCGATGGCCCGCGAAGTGCGCGACCGCTATCAGGACGCCGCGGCGCTGGCGCGCGACCTGCAGGCGTTCCTCGACGACCGCCCGATCGCGGCGCGACCGCTGTCGGCGCTGGCGCAGGTGGGTCGCTGGTGCCGGCGCAACCGCGGCATGGCGGCCCTCGCCGCCAGCACGCTGCTCGCCGTCGTCGCCGCCGGCGTCACCGGCTGGGTCGGCTACGTCATCGCCGAGCAGGAGCGTGCGCTGACCAAGGCCGAGTCGCAGCGCGCCGACACCAACCTGAAGCTGGCGCTGGCCGGCTTCGGCGACGTGTTCGACACGCTGATCGGCCGCGACCCGATGCTGGCGCTCGAGGTCGATCCGGACACCGGCGAGCAGACCGTGATCGCGCGCCAGGTCGTCGACCCGCGCAGCATCGCCGTGCTCGAGCGCATGCTGCGCTTCTACGACGACTTCGCCAAAAAGAACGCCGGCGACCAGCAGCTGGTGTTCGAGACCGCGCGCGCCAACCGCCGCGTCGGCGCGATCCACGTGCGGCTCGGCAAGCCGGACAACCTCGCCAGTGCGCAGAAGGCGTACGAACAGGCGCTGCAGCTGCTGGCCCGCGTCACCGACCGCGACGTCACGCGCGACCTGGCGGCGGTGAAGGTCGACCTCGGCAAGCTCGCGCATCGCCGGCGCGAACTGCCGTCGGCGGCGCGGCACTTCCAGGAGGCGCTGGCGGCGCTCGACAGGCTGCCGGCGCCGCAGTCGGTGGCCGTTCGCTTCGAACGGGCGCAGGTGCACTTCCTGCTGGCGCAGCTCGCCGATCCGAGTAGTGGCCCGAGCGGGGGACCCCGCGGTGGTGGGGCCGGCGCCGCGGGGGGCCCCGGTGGCCAGGGGGAAGACGGGCGCCGCGTGTTCCAAGGTGCGCTGCGCCACCAGAAGGAGGCACTGGCGCTCGTCGACGAGCTGTTGCAAGGGGACGCCGACAACGTCGAGCTGCGGGCGCTGCAGGCGCGCTGCCTGCTGCTGACCGGACGCTTGCGCCCGGGGCGACGTGGCGAGCGCATGCCGTCGATCGACGCGGCAGCCGAGGCCGAACGGCAACGTGGTCTCGGCATCCTGACCGAACTGGTCGCGGCGCATCCGGAGGCCGAGCACCTGCGGTTCGCGTTGGCCGAAGGCTTGCTCGGCGATCGCGGTCCGCGCGGGCGCCGCGACGAGGTGTCGACCAGCGGCGAGCGCGAGGCCGCCCTGGCCCAGCGCGCGCGGGACGTCGATCGCTTGCGCGAGGCGAAGGCGCACGCGGGCGAGTTGACCCAGCAGCAGCCGCGGCTCGCCGAGTACACCGGCCTCGCCTTGCGGGCCTCGGTGCAGCTGGCGCGAGCGCTGCGCGACACGGCCTCGCTGGCGCCCGCCGCCGAACAGGTGCTGCTGCGCCAGCAGGCGCAGACGGAGCTGGATGCCGCCCTGGCCCACGGGGAATCGCTGCTCGCCACCGGCGGGCTCGACAATCCGCGCTTCGCGCGCGACCTGATCGACGCGCGGCGTCAGCGCTGCGCCTTGCTGGCGGCGGAATCGCGTTGGGACGAGGTCGGCGACGAACTGCAGGCGATCGCCGACATGGTCGAGCAGCTGACCGAGCGCCTGGCCGCCACTGGCCGACCGCTGCGCCAGGGCGGCGCTCCGGGGCTGCTCGAGGGCCGTGAGTTCGAGTACGCGATCCAGATGGCCGACGATCTCGGCCGCCAGGATCTCGTCGAGCGCCTGCGTCAGCTGCGCAGCCGCTGGGTCGGCGAGCCGCGCCGCCCGCGCTGATCAGGCCAGGATCGGCGCCACGACCTTGCCCTCGACGTCCGTCAGACGGAAGTCGCGGCCGGCGTGGCGGAAGGTCAGCCGTTCGTGGTCGAGCCCGAGCAGGTGCAGGATCGTCGCGTGCAGGTCGTGGATGTGCACCTTCTCGGCGACGCTGTAGTAGCCGTAGTCGTCGGTGATCCCGTACGAGAAGCCGTGCTTGACGCCGCCGCCGGCGAGGAAGTGGGTGAACGCGTGCGGATTGTGGTCGCGCCCGTTGCCGCCTTCGCTGGTCGGCGTGCGGCCGAACTCGCCGCCCCACCAGACCAGCGTGTCCTCGAGCAGGCCGCGCTGCTGCAGGTCGGTCAGCAGGCCGGCGATCGGCTGGTCGACCTCGCCGGCGTTCTTGCGATGGTCGGCTTCGAGGTTGCTGTGCTGGTCCCACTTGTAGCTGTGCGTGCACTGCACGAAGCGCACGCCGGCTTCGAGCAGGCGGCGCGCCATCAAGCACTGCCGGCCGAAGTTCTCGGTGCGCGCGTCGCCGAGGCCGTAGAGGCGCTTCGTGGTCTCGTTCTCGCGGTCGACGTCGAGCACGTCGGGCGCTGCCATCTGCATGCGGAACGCCAGTTCGAAGCTCTGCACGCGCGCCTGCAGCGCGTCGTCGCCGCGGCCCTGCAGGTGCTCCTGGTTCAGTTGCTGCAGCAGGTCGATCTGCGCGCGCTGGCGGTCGCGCGGCAGCTCGCCGCGCAGGTGCCGCACGCCCGCGTCCTTGGCTGGCACGCTGGCGTTGCCGAGCGGGTTGCCCTGCGTC
>JBILEY010000489.1:0-4059 GCA_044351865.1 Planctomycetota bacterium
GGTTCGAGCGGCGCGTCGGGATCCGGGAACACCTGCAGCATCTGCTTCCAGTCGTCGAGCAGCTTGCTGCCTTCGAGCAGGATCGAAGTGACGCCGAGCCGCAGGTCGTTGGCCTCGGCGAAGTCCGGCAGCACGTCGAGCTTGCGGTAGTAGAAGGCGTACGGCGCGCTCTCGCGCATGAAGTCGAACAGCACTTCCTTGCCGAACGTCCGCATGACGTCCTTCAGCTCGTCCTTGCGGAAGATGCCGCGCTCGGTCAGCGACAGCATCACCGGCACGCCTTCGCGCGCCCGCCGGCTCTCGGCTTCGGTGATCACCGCTTCCGGGATCTCGCGATGCCGCATCGAGTCGCCCGGCAGCACGCGCCGGATCATGCGGTGCGGATCGAGGAACCAGATGCGTCCCTCGCGCAGGTAGACGTCGAGGCGGTTGTCGCCCTTCTCCAGGCTGAGGCAACCGAGGTGCTTGCCCGCCGAGAGCATCTGCATCACCTCTTCGACGGAGATGAAGTCGGTGCGGCCGGCGAAGTTGAAGTCGCGCGCGCCCGAGGTCGAGCGGATCAGCGACTCGTCGAACGCCTTCGCGAACTCGCTGAGCGTGGTCACGGCGAACAGCACGCCCATGACCCACTCGGCGGCGCGCAGCGACGTGACCTCGTCCTCGCTGCGCAGGAACAGGTGCATGCCGCGGCGCAGGCGCGTGAACAGCAGTTCGCCGAGGAAGTCGCGCGTGTCGGTCTTGGTGCCCTCCATCCGCAGCTTGCGGTCGACGAGCTCCTTCACGCGGGTGATCAGATGGACGAACTCGGCTTCGTAGACTTCGTCGCTCTTCTCGACCAGGCCGTCGACGAGGGCGCAGATCCTGGCCTTCAGGTCCGTGGCGAGATCCACGGCAGGCGGTTCAGGGGTCTTCCTCGGGTCCGGCATCGCACGTCGATTCTCGGCCAGCGGCCGGTCCAGACTTGACGGAACTGCAGGAGGTGCCGGGCCGAGCCGTGGCATCGCGCCGAGCCAGCACCCGGACTGCACAACGGTTGGCGAGACCACTTCCTGCGGGCCGCGCCAGCGCCTACAAGGGCCGAGGCTCAAGCCCCGCGAGCAGGCCGACGATGCTCGGCGAAGCGCCCGACGCTAGGCCTGCATCCGAACCTGGCCGCAACTTGAACACGACACCCTCCGACATCCAGCTCGAGGCCGCTCGCCAGGTCCTGCAGGAACTGAACCTCAAGGAAGCGCCGCGCCCGCGGCGGCTCTGCTCGGGCCACCGGTCGTCGCTGCCGATCGTCGCGGACGCGCCGAACGGACGCACCTACCTGCTGAAGTACTACCTGCCGCCGGAGCCGGGCACGGTGCTGCCGGCCGGGGTGAGGGCCGACGACTTCGCGCTGCGCGAAGCGGGCTTCTACCGCCTGCTCGACAGCATCGACCCGCACCGCCGCGACTTCCCGGCGCCGCGCACGATCGCGTTCGGCCCCGGCGATCCGCCGCGCTGGATCCTGCTCGAGTGGATCCCCGGCGCCGTCGGCCCGGCGGAAGAGGTGATCGCCCAGGATCACGTGCACGAACTGTTGCAGCGCCTCGCCAACGTGCCGACCGAGCGCCTGCTCGGCCGCCGCGGCCTGCCGCTCGAGCACTGGGACCCGATCGCCTACATGGATCGCATCCGTGCGATGTACGACGCGGTGCTGTTCGTGCTCGGCGAGCCGCGTTGGCGCCAGCTGCAGCGCTTCTTCGGCGAGGCCGTGCGCTGGACCGACGGCCGCAAGCAGGTGCTGGTGCACGGGGACTTCCACGAGAGCAACATCGTCGTCACCGACGAAGGCCGGCCGTTCCTGGTCGACTTCGAATGCGTGGGGCTCGGCAACCGCGACCACGACTTCGCCTGGTTCTGGATCCACTGCCAGCGCCACCACGAGTGGAAGAGGCAGTTGCTCGCGCGCTGGTTCGGTGGCGCCGTCGGTGGCGACCGCATCCGCAGCGAGTGGGGACTGCGCGCCGCCATCGCGTACCTCGCGGTGCGCCGGCTGCGGTGGGGCTACCTGACCAGCGGCGAAGACGACGCCCGCCGCAGCGGCAACCTGGCGCTGCTCGACGCCGCCCTGGTCGGCGGCCGCGACCTGTTCCCGGTCTGAGGGCCTCCGGCTCCGAGGGCATCCGGGCCCGAACGCCGGTAGCGCCCTGCCGCCGCTGCGAGCGATCGCGCGGAGCGGCAACTCGTCCGGGCCGTGAAATTCGCCGCCACAGCTGGTTGGCACCTAGGTGCCGCAACCGGTAGGCACCCGCCCCCTACGGCCGGGCGCAGCTGCCCAGAAGGGCTGATAGCAGCGCGGCTTAGCAGGCATCCGCAGTTGTCGGGAGGGCGCGGCACACGCTTTGAAATACCGCAGCCATGGACGTTCGCACTGCCGACCTCACCTCGCAGCCCAGTGACGAAGACCTGGTTGCGGACCTGCAGGCGGGCCGCATCGAGACGGCGATGACGGCCCTCGAGCAGCGCTACGGCAAGCGCATCTACCACTTCGTGCACGGCATGGTCCGCGACCCGCACCAGGCCCAGGACGTGACCCAGGAAGTGTTCGAGAAGGTCCTGCTGAAGCACGACCTCTACCGCCCGGGGACGAACTTCCGCGCCTGGCTGTTCGAAGTGGCGCGCAACCAGGCGCTGACGGCGCTGCGGTCGCGCCAACGCCTGCCGCGGCCGATCAGCAGCGTGCAGCCGGCCGAAGCTCCCGACATGCTCGAGTCGCTGCCGGCCCGCAGCAGCAACGTCGAGATGGAGGAAGAGGAGTTCATGACGGCGTTCCAGGAAGCCGTCGAAGGGCTGCCGGAGCACTACCGCACGGTGTTCGAGCTGTGCGTGCGCCAGGGCAAGCCCTACCAGGACGCCGGCAAGGAGCTGGGCCTGCCGACCGGCACCGTGGCGATCCGGATCATGCGCGCGCGCAAGCGTCTGTTCACCGCGCTGCAGCACCACCTGGGCCGCCTGCGTCGGCCGCCGGCCTGCTTCCAGTGAGCTGACGCCGCGGGCGACGCCGAGCGTTCCGCCGGCCTTCAGCCGACGGCGATGCCCATGGCCGCGAACGCTTCGTCGGCGAGCTTCTCCCAGCCGAGGTTCGCCGCCGGCGACGCTGGACTCGGGTGCGGGATTCGACCGATCTGCACCGACTTGCCGAGCACCGCTGCCGCGCGCGCCTCGGCGAAGGCGCCGACCCCGACGACCCACTTCGGCTGCAGCGTCGCCACCACCTGCTGCAGCAAGCGGTCGCAGATGCGGAACAACGGCTCGGTGTCGTTGCGCGGCAGCTTGTCCGGCGTCAGGTTGGCGCCGCTGTCGGCGACGAACGCCAACGGGCAGTAGTTGTGGACGAAGAAGCGGCGCGAGAACCGCAGCGGCGTGACGAAGCGCTGCGCCGCCCATTGCCAAAGCCGGCGTCCACTGACCT
Organism: Planctomycetota bacterium; assembly: GCA_044351865.1. Lineage (GTDB taxonomy): Bacteria > Planctomycetota > UBA1135 > UBA1135 > UBA2386 > UBA2386. Next base: position 3,443 of record JBILEY010000489.1, read on the forward strand.
CCGAGCGGTTGCAGGCGAGGCCCTGCACGGGGCGCTTCGGATGCTGGTTCGCCGGCGCCTGCACCGTGCCGCGCAGCCCGAGCCAGCTGCGCACGGCCTCGACTTCGCCGAACGGAACGCCCGTCTGCACCATGCCGAACGGCCCGGGGTTCATGCCGACCAGCAGGACTTCCTTGGGCCCGCGGCCGTAGCGCTCGAGCCAGGCGCCGTGCAGTTCGCGCGCGTAGTCGAGCGGGTTGTAGACACACGCGACCGGCGGACCGAAGCGCAGCTTCTGCAGTTCGGCCACCGCTGCGTTCGTGGCGTGCAGCAGTGACATGGGCAGAGCCTTACCGCGACAACGCGCGGCGGACAATGCGCCGGCGTGCCCCGAGTCTGTCCGCACTTCGCCACCGCAGCCGAGGTGCCGCCCGTCCGAGCCCAGTCGCGGTCAGTCGTCGTGGAAGCCGAGCTGCACCAGCAGGCACGGCCCGTCGGCGATGACCACCATGCCGGCGGCGCGCGCTTCGGCGATCGCCCCGGCGTCCTCGGCGCCGGGCTGGAACCAGACGTACCGCACGCCGCGAGCCCGCGCCTCGGCGAGGATCGAGCGCGCGGCGGCCGGCGGCGCCACCACC
>JBILEY010000488.1:0-4059 GCA_044351865.1 Planctomycetota bacterium
GGTGAGCACGCCGCCGTCGGCGCGCAGCGGGGCGCTGGCCGGCTACGACGCCGCCAACGGCCGCGTGCTGCTGTTCGGTGGCAACTTCGGCAACGAGACGTGGAGCTTCCAGGCCGGTGCCTGGACGCAGCTGCAACCGGCGAACGTGCCACCGGCGCGCACCCGCGCGGCGATCGCCACCGACGTGCCGCAGGGCCGGCTCGTGCTGTACGGCGGCACCGGCACCGTGGGCCTGACGACGCTCGACGACACCTGGGTCTGGACCGGCAGCGACTGGCAGCAGCTCTCGCCGCCGAACACGCCTGGTGGGCGCGATCGCCACGCGATGGCCTACGACCTGGCGCGCGACACGGTCGTGCTGTTCGGCGGGCGCAACAACCTGTCGCAGCCGCAGCAAGCCCTCGCGGACACCTTCGAGTTCGCCAACGGCACGTGGACGTCGGTGGTGTCGCCGAACACGCCGCCCGGCCTCGCCGAACCGGCGATGGCGTACTTGCCGGCGCTGGCGCGGGTGGTGCTGTTCGGTGGCGTCGACGCCAACGGCGTCGGCAGCGATCAGACGTGGGCGTTCGACGGGTTGGACTGGACGCAGCTCGCGCTGACCGGGCCGCGGCCGCCGGCGCGCTTTGGCGCGCGGCTCGAAGCCAACCTCGCGCGTTCGGTGCTGGTGCTGGTCGGTGGGCGCGATGCGACCACGCTGGCGATCGTCAACGACACGTGGGAGTTCGACGGCGTCGCCTGGCGCCAGATCCCCGGCGTCTACGGCGGCCTGTATCCGCCGCGCAGCGAGTTCGCGTGTGCGCACGACCTCGGCCGCGATCGCCTCGTCGTGTTCGGCGGCAGCAACGCCACCGGCTTCGCGCTGGCGGACACCTACGAGTTCGGTGCGCACTACCAGCCGTTCGGCCTCACGTGCACCGGATCGGCTGGGCCCGTGCAGCTGGTGTCGGTGGCGCCGCCGCGGATCGCCAACGTCTGCCGCGTCGACGTCGTCAACCTGCCGCCGGCGGTGCCGCTGGCCGCGTTCGCGATCGGCCTGAGCCGCCAGCAGTGGGCGGGCGGCAGCCTGCCGTTCCTGCTGACCGGCCTCGGGCTGACCGGTTGCCGCGCCTACACCAGCGCCGAGCTGATCGTGCCGCTGCTGGCCAGCAACGGCGTCGCGTCGTGGACCTTTCCGTTCCCGAACCAGGCGAGCCTGCTCGGCAACGCCTACCACGTGCAGGGCCTTTCGCTCGATCCGGGTTGGAACCCGGCGGGGCTGGTGACGAGCAACGCCGCGACACTGGTCGTGGGGTACTGAGTAGCGCGAGGGAGTTGGGAGCGCCCGTCCGGCAGGAGCCGACGACTGCAGCGGTCCGGTTCGCTCCTGGCTGGCAGGTTGCCGGCCGCGTGCTTGCGCGCGGAGCCGCCGCGGCCGAGCATCCGCGCTCCACACCGAGGGGGCGCAGGCGCGTTCCCACCATTCGCCGCATGAGCCTTCCTCCGCCCGATTTCCCCGTCAGTGAAGACCAGGGGCCGAAGCCGACCAGCGGCCTCGCCATCACCTCGCTGGTGCTCGGCCTGTTGTGGCTCTGCGGGCTCGGCAGCCTGATGGCCGTGATCTTCGGCCACATGGGTCTCGGCCAGACTCGCCGCGGCGAACGCTCGGGTGCCGGCATCGCGATCGCCGGCCTCGTGCTCGGCTATCTCGGCCTGCTCGGCACCGTCGCCATGGGCATCTCCCTCGCCACGAACTGGTCCCAGTACGAGGCCCTGATCAAGGTCGAGATGTTCGAAGAGCTGGCCAAGGAGACGAAGAAGCGCGAGGGCGCCCTGCCCGAGTCGCTCGACCAGTTCTCGAACATGTTCTCCACCATGGACCCGTGGGGGCATCCGTACAAGCTGGTGAAGGAGGACACGCGCTTCTACGTGGTGTCGTTCGGTCCGGACGGGCGCGAAGGCACGGCCGACGACCTGCGCAGCGACCGGCAGTGACTGCGGGTCGCGGCGCCGCCGCTTCGCGGCACCGCGAACGTTCTGCCACGCGCGCCCGCTGCTCCGGATCACGTCCCGGCGCGCGCCCGCATCGGCGCCCGCACCGCCGCCATGACCCGTGTGATCGGACGCCTCGACGACCTCGCCCGGCGCACTCGCCGCGGCGAGGAGCAGCAGCTCGCCGACGAGCTCGTGCGCTGGACGCTCGACGCCAACCATGCGTGGCTGCGCGAAGGGGTGCAGCAGCAGCAGCCGTTCCTGCAGATCTCGCCGTCGGCGGCGAACACCGTGCTGGCGTGGGAACTCGCACAGCTGCACCGCGAGGGCTACGTCGCCATCGGGCCGCTGTGGGTGCCGCGCGCCTGGCTCGCCGACGGCGAACGCTACCGCCGCTGCGTGCTGCAGATCGCCGAGCACGTGCTCGCCGATGCCGCTGGCAGTGCGCCGGAGTACGTGCCGAAGGTCGCCGGCGAGCTGGCGTCGTTGCTGGCGATGTGGCCGCACGTGTTGCTGCTGCCGACCAGTCGGTCGATGTCGCTCGACGAGCTGCTGCGCCTCCGCGCGTGGCCGCTGCATCCGCTCGGTGTGGTCGAGCGGCCGACGCGGGCCGACGGCGCCGTGCGTTCGCCGGCCGAGTACTTCGCGCACGACGTCGACCACGCGCGCTACAAGGTGCGCGAGGACCTGCTGGTGCGCAGGCGCATGGTTCCGGACCCGTACGTCGACGGCAGCACGTTCGATGCGGTGCGCGGCGCGCATCGTGCGGTGATGGCCGCAGCAATGCCGCTGGTCGACGCCGAGGGCTGGCGTGCTGTGGCACAGCGGGCGGCGAGCATCGACGACTGGCTGTTGGCGATCGACGCCCTCGACGATCGGGCACTGGCGGCGGCGTCGCGTTGGCTGCTGTTCGAACTGCTGCACGAGAAGAGCCTGCCGCCCGAGGCCGCGGTGCTGGTGCCGGCGCTGGTGGGCGACGCCCATGTGGCGAAGCTCGCGCAGAAGATTGCGCGCGGCTTCCACGGGGCGCACGGCCCAGACGCGGCGGCGCTCGCCGCGTTGCCGTCGGCGCGCACCTGGTTGCTGCGCCTGCTGGAGCAGTCGGCGTGAAGGCCGGCGGCGAACTGCCGCTCGTCGACGTGGCGACGATCGCTCCGCACGCCCTGCTGGCGGCGTTCGCCGAGCACGGCGCGGTGCTGGCCACCGACGCGTCGGTGCCGAAGGCCGTGTGCGACTCGATGCTCGCCGACCTGCGTTGGTTGTTCGCGCGGTCCGATGCCGACAAGGCCACGTTCGCGATCGCGGGCTCGCCGCACTTCCGTGGCCACAGTCGCATGCACAACGAGCGCGACCACCGCGAGCAGATCCACGTCGGGCGCGAACGCGCGCCGGCGAGCGCGGCCCGGCTCGCCGAGGGGCCGCACTGGCGGCTGCAGGGGCCGAACCGGTGGCCCGACGACGCCGGCTTCCGGCAGCGCACATTGGCCTACGTCGACGCCGTCGAAGGCGTCGGCATCCGGCTGCTGCACGCGCTCGGTGCGGCCCTCGGCCTCGACGCCGCCGCGTGGCTCGGCGACGACCCGTACGGGCTCGGCAAGGGCATCGGCTACCACGCGCAGCCGCACGCCGGCGCCGCGCTGCGCGGCGTCGCCGCACACCTCGACTTCAGCCTGGTGACGCTGACGCTGCAGGACGACGTCGGCGGACTCGAAGTGCGCCGCCCCGACGGCCGCTGGCTCGCGGTGCCGTGCCGGCCGGCGACGTGGCTGGTGAACGTCGGCGAACTGCTGCAGTACGCGACCGGCAACCAACTCGTCGCCACGCCGCACCGCGTCGTCAATCCGTCGCGCGCGCGCACGCGCTGCTCGTTCCCCGTGTTCGTCAATCCGTCGCTGGCGAGCGTGCTGTCGCGCCCGCCGTCGGTGGTGTCGTGTGCGACGAACCCAGCCCCGGGTGACGACGGCCACGTGCACGCGGTGCTCGATGCGCAGGAACCGCCGGCGACGCTGCCGTTCGGGCCGGCGGAGTGGCGCCGCAAGGGCGAGAACGTCTGGTGCCGCGACTGCTGTGCGCGGCGGTGACGGCGGC
>JBILEY010000487.1:0-4059 GCA_044351865.1 Planctomycetota bacterium
AGGTCTACGGCGCCTACGACCGCATCTTCGATTGCCGCGGCCACGGCTGGTCGAACCTGCAGAGCTGCCACCTGAACCTGCCGTTCCAGAACGACGACGAGTTCGGCCGCCTGCATCTCGCCGCGCGCGCGCTGCTGCCGCTCTTGCCAGCCCTCGCCGCCAGTTCGCCGTATTGCGAAGGGCGCTTCACCGGATGGCTCGACTGGCGACTGCAGACCTACCGGCACAACCAGAAGCGCGTGCCGCGCATCGCCGGCAAGGTCGTGCCCGAACCGGTGACGACGCGCGCCGACTACTTCACGCACGTGCTCGAGCCGATCTGGGCCGACATCGCACCGTTCGATCCGGACCGCCTGCTGCGCGAAGAGTGGCTGAACTCGCGCGGCGTGGTGCCGAAGTTCTTCCGCGACGCGCTCGAGATCCGCGTGCTCGACGTGCAGGAACATCCGGCTGCCGACCTGGCGATCTGTTCGCTGGTCACCGCGGTGCTGCGTTCCCTGTGCCGCGAACGCTGGGCGTCGTTGCAATCGCTCGCGGCGCTGTCGACCGACGACCTCGCCGGCGTGTTGTGGGCGGTGGCGCAGGACGGCGACCAGGCGATCGTCGCGCACGGCGGCTTGCTGCAGGCGCTCGGCCTCGGCACCGGACCGCGCACCGCCGCCGATTGCTGGCGCCGCCTCGCCGACGCGGTGTGGCCCGACGCCGACCTCGATCCGGTGGTGGAGCAACCGCTGCGCACGATCCTGCGCCGCGGCCCGCTGGCGCGGCGACTGCTGACTGCCGTGGGCCTGACGCCGGATCGCGCCGCGCTCGATCGCATGTGCTTGCAGCTCGCGGACTGTCTGCACGCCGGCGTGTCGTTCGGCGAGTGAGCTGCGGCGGGGGCTTGTCAGCCCTGACCCGGCCCGAAGAATGCGCTCGTGGACCAGCAACAACTGCAACACGCATTGGCAGAAGTCTTCGAAGCGAAGGCGGTCGGTGAGTGGATGCTGCGCCCGAACGCGGCATTCGATGGCTTGAAGCCGGTCGAGGTCCTGGAGCGCGGCGAGGTCGACAAGATCTTGGCGATGCTCCAGGATCTGAATTCGGGCGTGGCCTGAACAACACGGGGGAATGAACGCACCATGAACCGCTCGACCGTTGCTTTGCTCCTGTCCTTGGCGCTCGTGGTCGGTCTCTGGCTCTGGATGGCCAGCGCCACATCGCCTGCTGCTCCGTCAGGCGAATCGGGGAACGCATCGGTCGAACCTGCCGCGGCTGCGAGCGCTGCGCTGCCGCGGCAGGAAAGCAGTCCGGAGCGGTCGATCGCGATCCCGCGGCTGCGTTGCCTCGACGTCCTCGGCAAGCCAGTGTCCGGAGTCGCTGTGTGGTCGGTGTCGGAAGAGGGCGGGCTCGCTGCCGTGCCGTCGGACGATCGGGTCTCTCGCACGGACGCCTATGGATGTGTGGACGTCGGGCGGGACTGGCTCCAGCGAACCACGTTCTGCTTGGCGAACGGATTCCGCGTGGCCAGGGTGCGATGGGACGTGCTGGAGTCGCGAGACGTCGTGCTCGAGCCAGCGGCGTCGCTGGAAGTGTTCGTGCGCGCGGCAGGGAAGGCCGTCACGGATGCAACGGTCGTTGCTTCGGCTCATCCGGTGATGGGCACCGTGGATCTCGGCATTCGCTCGAAGCACGGACTGTCGACCACCCTTTCTGTCGCTGCGAAGTCAGGCGTCTTCTGGCGAACATCGGTCGATGGGCAAGGGCGCGCCCTGTTCAGCAACCTGGAGCCCGGCAACTACTACGTTGCCGTGTTCTCCGACAGCGTCGTGCCAGCTTCGGAGGTGGGCCTTGGGGAGGTTCCAATCGCTGTTCCATGTGCCCCCCTCGTGGTCGAGATGGAGCCGGTTTGGGCGGCGGTGGCGGCATTGCCACCTGGTGTGGTGCGTGCAAGTCATGCAGCCGTCGTAGACACCCAGCTCCTTGCGAAGGAAGCCGGCATCGTGGCGCGAACCCGGCACCTGACGGCTAGGCTCGCAGAGAAGTTCGGCACAGAGCTGATTCGGGTGGGCACGCCCAATCCGGCGGCGGTGGGATCACCCCCGGATGTCGAGTTTCGTGTGGTCGATTCTCGAGGCGGGCTCTGGAGCGGTGCGGTACCGATGCGAGAGATCTCCTCCATCGACGCTCCGATCTACCTGTCGAAAAGCGATGAGGCCGCTGTGGGGCGAGTGAAGGTCGCGATCCGCCATGCTCGCGGAGGTGCCTACTCCGGTTCCCTGAAGATCTCGGCGCTCGGCGCGTCTGCGAAGAAGGTCCCCGCTGTCTTCGTTCGCGATGGCGAGATCCACCACCTGCCCGTTGGTCAGTACGGCTGGAGCCTCGGCTTGATAAACCCTTGGGCGTTCGATCCCAGGAAGCCACAGAACTTCTGTGAAGTGATCGACGGAGAGCAGGTGGAGGCAGTGGTGACGTTGCCGGATCTTGTGTCCGTCACCATACGTCCACGATTCGTAGGGGATGCGCTGGAGCGCGGAATGAGCGTTCGGCTGCGCGGTCAAGGCGCGAGCGCGACGTGGTTGTGGAGGCCTGAGGATGGTGAGATCCAGACCCTGGTGCCTGAGGGGCAGATCGGATTCCGTGGAGACGCTGCCGGACTGGATACCGTCGAGTTCGAGCGAGCTGTGTCGCTCGCTGACGGCCCACTGGTCGTGGACTTGGTCCTGACCGTGCCGCCCCAGCCAGTGCAGAACCGCTGAAGTGCCGCCGCGAAGCTACTGCTTCGCGAAGCCGAACGGCACCGTCAGCTCCTCGAGCCCGAACTGGATCGCCAGGTCGAAGCCGGCACCGTCGGCGTTGCACTGCACGCGCAGCTCTTCGCACGCCGGCTTCACCGACACACTGCGCATCGGCACGCTGAGCACCGAAGAGCCGCGGCCGCTGCGCGGGTCGATCTTGGCGCGGTAGTCGGCGACGGCGCTGGTCACGTTCAGGTTCCAGCCGTCGGGCGTCTTCGCCAGCGACAGGTGCCACAGGCCCGGCGCCAGTTCCTTGCCGCCGAGCAGCAGCGTGCGGTTGGTGTCGAGCGTCGTCGCCCAGTCCTTGCCGAGCCGCCACGTGGTGCCTGGGCGCAGGCCGTGCCACGTCTCGTGCAGTTCCTTCGTCCAGCGCGGCAGGCCGTGGTCGAGCACCGCGAACGGTGCCTTGCCGTCGACTGCCGGGCCGTCGAGTCGCCAGCTGCTGCGCGCATCGGCCATGACGATCGGCGGCGTCTTCGGTGTGCCCTTGGCGCGGCCGACGGTGTGGAAGCGATGGAGGCCGAACTGCACGACGAGTGCGAAGCGGCCGTCGTCGCCGTCGGCGACCAGCGACAGCTGCAACGTGCTCCCGTTGCCGGGGCCGCTCTGCATTGGGATCGTCGCCAGCAGCGGCTGGTTCGCGGCGACGCCAGGTGGTTCGAGATCCTTGCGCAGCTTGTCGCCGTCGAGCAGTCCGAGGCCGAAGCCGTCGGCGGTCTTCACCAGCAGCAGCGCGTAGCTGCCGGCGGGAATGCGCACGCTGCCGAACTCGACCTCGGTGAAGCAGGCGAACTCCGGCCAGAAGCGTTCGGCCAACGGCCAGCGCGTGCCGGCGGTGGCGTTCTCGAACGAGCGCCGCGTCGCGTCGTCGAACTGGCGGGGGGCGAACGACACGCCGACCTCGCTGGCGACCGCGTTCGACGTGGTCTGGAACCAGATGGCGCGCGCGCGCTGCAGGTCGGCGGCGTAGGTCGTCGCCTGCTGGGCGGCCAGCGGTGCCAGCACCAGCTGGGCCGTGACGAAGCCGCGCAGCGCCTGGGCCAAGGACATGCACCGCGATAGCCACCTGCGCGCGGCAGGCAACCGGTCGCGGCGGACGTCCTTCACCGCGTGCCTTCGTCCGGATCGCGCAGCGGCACGATCGCGATCATCGCCGCGAACAGCACGAGCGCGATGACGAGGCTCGGCACGGCCTTGCCGCTGAGCATCCAGACCGTGATGCCGAACAGGGCGCCGGCCTCGAGCACGGCCAGCGGCAGCAGCAGCGCCTGGAAGCGCA
>JBILEY010000490.1:0-4054 GCA_044351865.1 Planctomycetota bacterium
GCACCATGCGGCAGTCCATGCCGTCGTGGATCGCCATCTTTCCGCCCCGGGCACAGACAAGGCGCGAACCACCCGCCGCCGACGCCAGGGCGCTGTTCGTCCAGTTGATGGGGATTTCGCCAGCGCCCTCCTCGTGCTCTACGGCCCAGACTCGCGCCGTCCGGTCATCGGAGGCCGTCACCAGATGCTTGCCGTCATTGGAGAACGCCAAGTGCCGCACGGCCATGCCATGGCCGACGTAACGCACGATCTCACGGCCGTTTTGCTTGTTCCACAGCCGGACGGTCTTGTCTTCGCCCGCGGTGGCGACCGGTCCGTCGGCAGGTGCGAATGCTGCTGCGACGACTCGGCCGACATGGCCGCGCAAGACATGCAGGCAGGTCTTCGAATCTGGGTCCCAGATGCGGCCGGTGCCATCCACGCCGGTCGTCACCAGCAATTGCCCTTCGGCGTCGTAGGCGACAGAGAGCACAAGTCCCATGTGTCCCATGAGGGATGCGAGTTCGGTGCCCTCCAAGGCGTGCCAAATGCGCACTGTGCCATCATGCGCTCCTGTGGCCACGCGCCGCCCCTGACGATCGATGGCTGCTGCACGGATGTCACCTCGCGGGCGGTCGAAGCTGGCCAGCAACTGGCCCGTCGCGCAGTCGTGGAGGCGCATGCGGTCGTCGTGGGGGCGGAGGCCGTTGTCCCAGCTTATGGTCAATATCTGACTTGACGCGGCATTGAACTGCACATTTTGCACTTTATCTTTGAACTCTGCGATTAGCCGTCGTGGTGTCCAAGTGTGGCTGTCCCACATCCAGGCTTCGTGTTCAAGCGAGATGCTGGCTACCCAACGCCCATCGGGAGAGAAGCTGGCGTGCAGATGGTCTTTGGTGCGGCCAAGGTCATGCGTGCCACCCTGCTCGCCGAGCAGGCGATCGATTCTCCAGGACGCGACGTCCCTGACTTGTACATTACCGTCGAATGACGACGTGACAATCCGCTGACTCGTCGGATCCCACGTCGCAGAACACACTTCGTCCAGGTATCCCGAAGGGGTCGCCATCTCGACTCCGGTTGTCGCATCCCAGATGTGCGCCGTTCGGTCCCGCGAGGCCGTCAGGACTCGCCGATCGGCACCGTCGAACTCTGCGCTGCGAACGGCGGCACCGTGCTTGAGGACGAGCAGACTCTGGTCGGCGAGGCTGCGTAGGTGGCCCCATTCCCAGCGACGCAGGTGCACAGGCTGGTTTTCGAGGTGTCGCTGCGCCCCAGCGACGTCGCCGTGGACCAAGCACGCTTGTGCCGCGGCCATACCGTGGCGATAGGCGTTCTGCTGGGCGGCTAAGCGTTCCGAGAGGGCGGTTCGAGCCTGCACAAAGGCCAGTGTGCCGCCGACGAGTGCGGTAACCGACACGGCCAAGACGCCTGCAGCCAGCACCCGATGCCGCTGCAGGAACTTCCGCAGCCGGTAGCCGATGGTCGCGGGTGCAGCCAGCACGGCTTCGTGGCGCAGGAACCTCTGCAGATCCGCGGCGAACTCGGCTGCCGAGGCGTATCGGCCGTCCGGATCGGAAGCCATGGCTCTGCCGACGATCCACGTCAGTTCATCGCTCGGCGGTTGCGCTCCGGACGCGACGTTCCTCCGCCGTTCCTGCAAACCAGCCACCGCAGCGCCGCCGGTGTCGTGGGCGAGCCCCGTCATCAGGAGGTGCCCCGTCAGCAGTTCGCGAAGGACGACACCGAGCGCATACACATCCGTGCGGGTGTCGATCCGTTCGATGTCGCCCATTGCTTGCTCGGGCGCCATGTAGGCAGGGGTGCCGAGCAGCAGCCCGGCCTCGTGCGATCTGGCGGCTCCGCTCTCGGCTTCCATCGCGTGCGCGATGCCGAAGTCGATGAGCTTCGGCGTGTGTCGGCCGCCGACCGTCGCCACTAGCACGTTGCCTGGTTTGAGGTCTCGATGGACGACACCCTTTTCGTGGGCGTGCTGCACGGCGAGGCACACCTGGGCGAACAGCCGGACCCGATCGCGGATCGAGAGCCCGTGGCGGTCGCAGTGCTCGGTGATCGGCGAGCCTTCGACCAGCTCCATGGCGAACCACGACTGTCCGGACGCCGTCTGGCCTGCGTCGTAGATGCGCGCCACGCAGTCGTGGTTCATGCGCGCAAGGGCCTCCTGCTCGCGAGCGAACCTGGCGAGGATCGTGTGGCTGTCAAAGCCGCGCTCGAGCAGCTTCAGGGCCACGGGGCGCTGAACGGGATGTTCCTGTTGCGCGAGGTACACCACGCTGGACCCACCGCGGCCCAGGATGCGTTCCAGGATGTATGCGCCGATGCGACGAGGGGCGTCGCCTGCACGGTCGTCGACCGGTCCGTTCAGGGCGGCCAGCCAGGTGCGGATGGCGACGGCATGCTCGGGGCGTGCGGCCGCGATCGCCTCGATCTTCGCGAGAGCACCTTCGCTGTTGGGGTCGCGGAAGATCAAGGCCTCCAGTTCGCGCTGCAGGGATGCAGGGATCATGTCGTTCGAACCTGTTCGTCCTTCCTTGTCCTGCTCGCCCGTTTCCTTTCCGCGCGTGCGCGGGAATGCGTCCCTGCCCGCCACGTTCCCTTCACCGCGGACTCGCGGCCAGCAAGCCTGGCACGTTCGCCGCGGCGATCCGTAGCAGGAACTGCAGCTCCTCGGTGAGCGTCTTGCCGTCGCTGCAGCCTTCGCGCAGCTCCGCCTCGACGAGTTCCCGCAGGCGCTTCCGGCCGCGGAACAGGAGCATGTAGACGCCTTGCGTCGTGCTGCCCATGGCGGCTGCCACTTCGGCTGCCGGCAGCGGCGGTGGTTGTCCGGTGTCCGGTGAGAACCCGTAGAACAGCATCATCGCCTGGGCCATGCCGGTGTGTTCCGCGCGCAGGGCTGCCATGGCGTTGGCGATGACGTTCTCGACCCAGAGGTGGAACTCGCCCTCGGCGCCGTCACCGGCGCGCACGTTGGCCAGCAGCTCATCGTCAGCGACTGGCATGCCGCGCTTGCGGCCGAAGGCGCGACCGAAGTTGCGCACGACTCCGGACAGGAAGGCCCGGAACCGGCGTTGGCCGTCTGCGCGCTGCAGTGCGCCGCTCATCCATGCGTAGCCCCAGAACTCGTTCTCGGCCGTGTGCACGAGGTCCGGCCGAGGCAGCATCGAGGCCAGGATGCCGCGCACAAAGGGACGGTAGCGCTCCACGAACCACTGCCAGGCTGCCTCGCGTTCGGTGCCGTGCAGCGCTCGGATGATCGTCCAGCGGGTGGCGAAGAAGGCACCTTCGGCGACGCAGTCCTCGGCTCGGGTGGGGGGAGGTCTCGTGGGCTCGGGCACGGAGCGCGCACCATCCTCTGGGGGTCGAATGGTCGTCAAGCCGGAATCTCTCAGGCTTTGCGAAAGGAAAGGCCCCGTCGCGGCAAGTCGCCCCGTGTTCTCAGAGTTCTAGAGCGCCGCTGCAGATCCGGCGAGTCGGCACTCCGTAAGCAGCTAGCCCTCCCCTTCGCTCTCCACACCTTGGCACACGTCATGATCTCCCCGACATCTGGCTTCCTCTCCCGGTTCTGTTCGCTCCTGCGCAGCTATCTGATCGCCTGCTTGCTCCTGTCCGGCGCTTCGCCGGCAACGGCTCAGTGCCAACCGCAGTGGTTGCCGGGGCCTGGGACCTTCGGCACCGTCCGCGCGACGGTGATTTGGGATCAGGATGGCCCTGGTCCGCTGCAGCCGCGGTTGGTCGTTGGCGGTGATTTCGCCTTTGCCGGCAGTGTCTCGGCGAACAACATCGCTGCGTTCGACCCCGCGACCGGCACGTGGTCGTCGCTGGGTAGCGGGATGAACTTCGGTGTCGCAGCCCTGACCGTGCTGCCGAACGGTGACCTCGTGGCGGGCGGCTTCTTCTCGACCGCCGGCGGCGTCACCGCGAACCGCATTGCGCGCTGGAATGGCAGCACGTGGTCGGCGCTCGGCAGCGGCATGAACAAGTCTGTCTTTGCCCTGACCGTGCTTCCGAACGGTGACCTGGTGGCGGGCGGCAACTTCTCGACCGCCGGCGG
>JBILEY010000104.1:0-13798 GCA_044351865.1 Planctomycetota bacterium
ACGCAGAACGGCTGCGCCTGCAGTTCCAGGCGCCCCTGCTCGATGCGCGAGAAGTCGAGCACGTCGCCGATGAGCCGCAGCACGCGCGTGTTCGACTGCTGGCACAAGGCGACGAGCTGCTGCTGCCTGTCGTCGAGGCGCGTGCGGCTCAGCACGTCGACGGCGCCGACGAGCCCGTTCAGCGGGATGCGCAGCTCGTGGCTCATGTGCGCCAGGAACATGCTCTTCGCCTGGTTCGCGGCCTTGGCCGCAGCGAGTTCTGCGCGCAGCGCGTCGATCTCGTCGCGCCGACTGCCGTCGACCGCCGCCGGCGTCGACGACTCGGCTGCTGGCGGCGAGGCTCGCAGCCCGACCAGTTCCGCCTGCAACCGTTCCAACTCCGCCGCCAGGTCGTCGAGCGACCGCTCGAGCTCGCCGATGCGCTGCCGCTCACGCGCCAGCACCCGCACGAACACGCTGTCGGCGGCCTTCGTCATGCGCCTCAGTCGAGAGGATCGATGGTCTCGACGATCTGCCCGGGCGTCACCGGCTTCAGCAGGTAGCCGTCGACGTGCTGGTGCAAGGCGGCGCGGATGTCCTTCTGGTCGTCGGAGGCGGTGACGACGACGACGCTCGTGCGCTTGCCGCGGCGCAGTTTCCGGTCGACCTCCTGCACCATCTTGATCGCGTCGATGCCGCTCGGCCCTGGCATCGACAGGTCGATGCAGACGAGGTCGAACGGGTGGTTGTCGGCGATCGCGTCGCGGATGCGCTGCAGGCCGGCGATGGCGTCCGGCGCCTCTTCGACCGGGCCGCGGGACTCGAGCAGGAGGCGCAACTGCAGGCGGGCGATGGGTTCGTCGTCGATCACCAGGCAACGCATTCGGTGGTTCTCCTTACCGGATCATCGGCCGCGGGCGAGGTGGCAATGAACCCTCTGGACGCCATGCTGAAGCCGCAGCCATCATCGCCCCGATACCGCTGTCGTATCGCTGCATGAACGCACCCCAACTCGTCGCCGCGTCCCACCCACACCACGCCGGAGCAACGACCCTCGCCATCGACATCGGCGGCTCCGGCTTGAAGGCCGCCGTCGTCGACGCGAACGGCGCGTTCGTCGGCGAACGCGTGCGCATCGACACGCCGGTCGGCGCCGCGCCGCATGCCATCGTCGCCCTGCTCGCCGAACTGGTCCGCGAACTGCCCGAGCACGAACGCGTCGCCGTCGGCTTCCCCGGCATGGTCCGCGACGGCGTCGTGCGCACGGCACCGAACCTCGGCAACGACGCCTGGTCGGGCTACGACCTCGCAAGATCCCTGACCGACGCCCTGCGCAAGCCCGTGCGCGTCGCCAACGACGCCGACGTGCAAGGCCTCGCGGTCATCGCCGAGCGCGGCGTCGAGATGGTGGTCACCCTCGGCACCGGCTTCGGCACCGCGCTCTACCACGACGGCCGCTTGTGCCCGCACCTCGAGATCTCGCAGCAGCCGTTCCGCAAGGGCGAGAACTACGACCAGCAACTGGGCAACGCCGCCCGCAAGCAGGTCGGCAACGCCAGGTGGCGCAAGCGCGTCTGGAAGGCCATCGCGAACCTGCGCGTGCTGACCCACTTCGACCGCCTCTACGTCGGCGGCGGCAACGCGCGCCGGCTCGAGGGCGAGCTGCCGGCGGACGTCACGCTGGTGGACAACAGCGCCGGCCTCAGCGGCGGTGCCCGCCTGTGGCATGCCCTCGGCGAAGACCGCGCGGCCGAACGCTGATGCCGGCGATCCCGGCGCGTCTGCTCTGCGTTGGCGCCAGCAACCTCGCGCGCATGGCGCTGCCGCTGCTCGCCGCCGCGCGCGCGCGCAACGGTGGCCCGATCGAGGCGCACATGGCGCTCGGCCGCGGCCGCTCGTTCGGCGTGCGCAGTTCCCTGCTCGGCCGCGGCCTCGACGGCATCCGCCACAGCGCGATGTGGCCGCTGCTGCCGACGCTGCCGAACGCGCCGACCACCGCCGTGCTGCTCGACGTCGGCAACGACCTGCTCTACGGCTTCTCGCCCCCGACGATCCTCGGCTGGGTCGACGAGGTGCTGCAGCGCCTCGCCACCGCCGCGAGCGAACGGCACGTCGTCGGCCTGCCGCTCGACGCGATCGGTCGGCTGCGGCCCTGGCAGTTCCGCCTCGTGCGCTCCGTGTTGTTCCCACTGAGCCGCCTGTCGTTCGCCGACGCGCGCACCATGAGCCACGAACTGCACGACGGCCTGCGCACGCTCGCCGGCCGCCATGGGGCCACGTTCCACGAACTGCCGCTCGCGTGGTACGGCTTCGACCCGGTGCACGTGCGCCGCCGCTGCTGGCGCGACGCCACGCACGCGTGGCTCGGTGTGCCCGCAGCGGCCGCCGAGCCGCCGCCGGTGGTCGCGAGCGCCATGGCCCAGTTGCGCTTCTTCGGCGCAGCGCCGCACGCGCGGACATGGTTCGGCCGCCCGCAGCACGCAGAGCAGCCGGCGCGGCGCTGGGCCGACGGCAGCTCGCTGTCGCTGTGGTGACCGGCGCGGACCCGATCGGACTCCGTTCAGCCAGCTGCGGTGTTGGGCATGAGCTTGCGCACGCGCGCCAGCAGTTCCCTCGCGACGAACGGCTTGCCGACGATCGGCGCCTGGGTGCGCGCGGCGAACGCCGCCGCCTCGGCCGAAGCGAGATCGCCGGTGATGAAGACGATGCGCTGCAGCCAACGCGGCGCGCGCACGGAGAGATGGTCGTGCAACGCCTGGCCAGACAGCCCCGGCATGCGCAGATCGCAGACGATGGCGTCGAAACGTGCGTCGTCGGCGAGCAGCAGCGCCAGGGCGTGCTGGGCGGACTCGGTGCCGACCACCGTCCAACCGAGCTTGCGCGCTTCCCGTTCGATCGTCGCCCGCACGACCACTTCGTCGTCGACGATCAGCAGGCGCAGGGAGCCGACCGGCTCGGCGAACGTCGGCCACGGCGTCGGCCGCGGATCGATCTCGACCACCGAACCGGCAGGCCCATGCCACGGCAGCCAGATCGAGAACATGGCGCCACCCCCCGGCGCGTCGCCGACCTCGATCCGCCCGTCGTGCGCCCGCACCACCGCGTCGACGATCGCGAGCCCGAGCCCGGTGCCGCTGCCGACGGGCTTGGTGGTGAAGAACGGCTCGAACACGCGGGTGCGATGCGCGGCAGGCACGCCGGGCCCCTGATCCACCACCTGCAGCTGCAGTCCGCCGGCGACAGCCCTGCCGAGAACCTGGACGACGCCGCCGGGCGGCGAGACCTGCAGCGCGTTGGCGATCAGGTTCGCCAGCAGTTGCTCGCATGCCGTCGCGTCGCCGTGCAGCGGCGGCAGGACGGACGCGACGTCGACGCGCAGTTCGCAACGGGCCTGCGTGCTCTGCAACTGGAAGCCACGGACGACTCGGGCCACCAGCTCGCCCACGTCGAACGGCCGACGCTCCAGCGCACCGCGCCGACCCAGCAGCGACAGCCGCTGCACGATGCCGCGGCAGCGTTCGGCCTGTTCGCGCACGATGCTCGCGGCCCGCTGGCGGATCGAACCGTCGTCGTTCGCCATCTCGTCGGCGAAACCCAGGATCGCCGTCAACGGATTGTTGATCTCGTGCGCGACGCCGCTGACCAGCGTCGTCAGCGCACGCAGCTTCTCGTCGCGCTGCACGAGTTCCCGCAAGCGATCGCGTTCGCGGATCGCCGAGACCACGGCGCGCTGCGCCTCGCTCATCACGACGATGATCAGCCCCGTCGCCAGCACGGCCTGGAACGTCAGGTCGATCAGCGAGTTGATGCGGAGGACGTAGGTCCACGGGTACTGCGCCTTCGGCTCGAGCAGACCGGCGATCACCGTCGCGATGCCGTAGACGATCCAGACCGCGCTCCACAGCCACAGCGTGCGCGGCACCAACCAGCCCCAGCCCGGCTGGTCCTCGGCGCGCGGCTTCAGCAGCCAGGCGACACGAACGAACACCGCCGGCAGCCACAGGACCTGGAACAGCAGGATGAACTCGATGGTCGGCGACAGAGCACCGACCACACCGCCGACCAGCACCGCCGCGGCCGGCGGCAACACGCCGCTCGGCCAACGTGCCTTGCGCAGGCGGCTCGCCCCGGCCAGGAAGCACCAGGCGAACAAGACCTTGCCGCCGGCGTAGAGCCCGTAGAAGGCGCGCACTTCGATCCTGCCGTCGCGCCACGGCGTCTCCCCGGCGACGTGATGGTGCGCGAGCACGAACCGCACGCACAGCGCCGTCAGTCCGATGCCCATGCCGAGGTAGGCGCCGGACCAGCTGCGCAACCAAGGCGCACGCTGCGCCGAGAGCACCGCGAAGAACGCTGCGAAGATCCAGGCCATGCCGCACTGGATCAGCACGCAGATCAACGAGAACACGCTGGTGCTGTCGAGGAAGATCATTCGGGAACGAGACGCCTGGGCGGCGAGAGGCGGCCGCATCCTATGCGGAGCCAGGCGACGGGGAGCACGGTTCTGCCGGCGTCCCCGCTCCCGCTCTCCCGGCCCGACCGCCCACGCACGCGCTCGCCCGGTCGGCAGCAGCCGTGCGGCTTGCGGACCGGGCGGAGCTCTGGCCCAATGCGACGGATGGACGCCGACCAGATCCGTTCCCTGCGCGAAGCGCTGGCCCACAGCCCCGGCAACGTGCCGCTGCGGCGCCTGCTCGCCGAGGCGTTGTTCGCCTTCGGCCAGATGGTCGAGGCCGAACAGGAACTGCTGCAGCTGGTGCGCAGCGACCCGGTCCACGAGCCGACGCGACTGCTGTTGGCGCGTTGCTACCGGGCCCAGGGCAAACGCTCGGCGGCGGCGATCGTGCTCGAGCAACTGGTGGCGCAGGGCAGCCTGCGCGCGCGCGTCGAGCTCGCGCGCGTGCTGCTCGACGAAGGCAACGCCGACGAGGCGCGCCGCCACTACCGCGCGGCGATCGAGGGCGATCCGACGCTGCGCGCACCCGACCTGACGGAGCGACTCGGCGGCGACGTGCAGCCGGTTCGCGCCGGCGACGGCCCGGCCGACGAGGACGAGGACGCCGGCCAGCCGTTCGCGCCGCCCGGCCAGAGCGGTCCGGTGCCGATCCGCAGCGACGTCAAGTTCGTGCACGTCGGCGGCATGGCGGCGCTGAAGGACGAGATCCGCAAGAAGATCGTGCTGCCGATGCAGCGCCCCGAGCTCTACCGCGCCTACGGCAAGAAGGCCGGCGGCGGCATCCTGATGTACGGGCCGCCCGGCTGCGGCAAGACGTTCCTGGCCAAGGCGACCGCCGGCGAAGTCGACGCCAGTTTCTTCGGCATCGGCATCCACGACGTGCTCGACATGTGGCTCGGCAAGAGCGAACGCAACCTGCACGCGATCTTCGCCTCGGCGCGCGCGCACAAGCCGTGCGTGCTGTTCTTCGACGAGGTCGACGCGCTCGGCCGCGCACGCAGCGAGATGCGGCACGGGGCCGGGCGCGAGACGATCAACCAGTTCCTGGCCGAACTCGACGGGCTCGGCGCCGACAACGAAGGCGTGCTGGTGCTCGCCGCGACCAACGCACCGTGGCACATGGACAGCGCGTTCCGCCGGCCCGGCCGCTTCGACCGCGTGATCTTCGTGCCGCCGCCGGACGAGCCGGCGCGCGCCGACATCGTGCGCCTGCTGCTCGCCGGCAAGCCGCAGGAGGACGTCGACGCGGTGGCGATCGCGAAGAAGACCGAACGCTTCTCCGGCGCCGACCTGAAGGCCGTCGTCGACCGCGCGATCGAGGCCAAGCTCGACTCCGCGATGGCGAGTGGTGCCATCGAACCGCTGCGCACCAAGGACCTGCTGGCCGCGGTGAAGGCGCAGAAGCCGACCACCGCCGAGTGGTTCACCGCCGCCAAGAACCACGTGCTCTACGCCAACGAATCCGGGCTGTACGACGACCTGAAGCAGTACCTGCGGCTGTAACGCCGCGGCGGCGGGGATAGAACGAGGGGCATGAGTCGCCCCACCCTCGCCTACAAGAACCAGCCCGACTGGTCGAAGCTGCGCCGCCTGCTGTGGATCGTGCCGGCGCTGCTGCTGCTGATCGGCATGTTCACCACCTACTACACGGTGCCGTCCGACTCGGTCGGCGTGCTGCTGCGCTTCGGCAAGTACTCGTCGACGGAAGAACCAGGCCTGCACTTCAAGCTGCCGTTCGGCATCGACGAGCTGATCGTGGTGCCGGTGAGACGTCAGCTGAAGCTCGAGTTCGGCTTCTATACGCAGGGCTTCACCAACGACGACCAGGTCGCGTTCGAGTTCGAGGACGAGTCGGAGTCGGAGGCCGAGAAAGCCATGCTGACCGGTGATCTGAACTCCGTCGTCGTCGAGTGGGTCGTCCAGTACCACGTGTCCGATGCACGGCTCTACTGCTTCCACGTGCGCTACCCGGGCCAGACCCTGCGCGACCTCGGCGAAGCGGTGATGCGGGAGGTCGTCGGCGACCGCACCGTCGACGAAGTACTGACCGTCGGCCGTCAGGACATCGAGACCACCGCACTCGAACGCATGCGCAAGCTCGCCACCGAGTACCAGCTCGGTGTGGGGATCGACCAGCTGCAGCTGAAGAACGTCAACCCGCCGACGCCCGTGCAGGCTTCGTTCAACGACGTCAACAAGGCGCAGCAGGACAAGGAGAGCATGATCAACGTCGCCAACGGCGAGTACAACAAGGTCGTGCCGAAGGCGCGCGGCGTCGCCGAGCAGATGAAGAGCGAAGCCGAGGGCTACAAGCTGAAGCGCGTCAACGAAGCGCTCGGCGACGTCGCCTCCTTCAAGGCGCAGCTCGAGCAGTACTCGAAGTCGCCGGTGGTGACGCGCACGCGCCTCTACCTGGAGACGATGAAGGAGGTGCTGCCGTCGCTGGCCGGCAAGTGGATCGTCGACAAGGGCGTGACCCAGCTGCTGCCGATGCTTCCCGTCGGTGGATCTGCCGGTGGCCAGGAGGTGCGCAAGTGAAGATCACCGGCATCCTCGCGGCGATCGCCGCCCTGTTCCTGCTGCTCGTGCTGGGTGGCGCCTTCTACACCGTGCGCGAGACCGAGGTCGTCATCCTGACGCAGTTCAATCGTCCGGTCGGTGACCCGATCACCGTACCAGGCCTGCACTGGAAGACACCGTTCGTGCAGGAGGTCAATCGACTCGAGAAGCGGGTACTCGAGTTCGACGGGCCGCCGACGCGCATGACCACGAAGGAGAAGACGTCCATCGAAGTCGACACCTTCGCTCGTTGGCGCATCTCCGACCCGGCCACGTTCTTCGTCGTGGTGCGCGACGAACGCAGTGCGCAGTCGCGTCTGGAGGACATCATCGGCAGCGAGACGCGGACGTCCGTCGCCAGCAGCGACGTGATCGAGATCGTGCGCGCCGACAAGAGCCGCACGGCCACAGTCGACCCACAAGCCCCGGCGAACACCGCCTCGACCCTGAAGAAGGCGAATCGCGGCCGCCTCGAGATCGAAGAGGAGATCAAGCAGGCGTCGGCCCCGAAGCTGCTGCCGCTGGGCATCGAGCTGCTCGACGTGCGCATCAAGCGCGTCGCCTACACCGCCGACGTGCTCGGCGACATCCACAAGCGCATGATCAGCGAGCGCGCGCAGATCGCGCAGCGCTTCCGCAGCGAAGGCGAAGGCGAAGCGGCGCGCATCCTCGGCCGCAAGGAACGCGAGCTGCGCGAGATCGAGTCGGTCGCCTACCGCAGCGTGCAGGAGATTCGCGGCGCGGCCGATGGCGAAGCCGCACGCATCTACGCCGAGGCCTACGACCAGACCCCGGAGGCGCGCGAGTTCTACACGTTCCTGAAGACGCTCGAGACGTACCGCACGGTGCTCGGCCGCGACACGAACGTCATCCTGTCCACGGACAGCGACCTGTTCCGATTGCTGAACCAGATCGGCAAGTGAGCGACGCCGCGCCGACCGCGGCGGCGCTGTTCCGCCGCTTCTTCGGCCTCGGCTGCACGGCGTTCGGCGGCCCGGTGGTGCAGATCGAAACGCTGCACCGCGAGTTCGCCGGCGACGGTCGCCTGGTGACCAGCGAACGCTTCCACCGCGCCCTCGCCGTCTACCAGGCACTGCCGGGGCCGGAAGCCACCGAGATGTGCATCTGGCTCGGCACCGTCGCGCGCGGTCGCCTCGGCGGCCTGCTCGCCGGCCTCGGCTTCGCGCTGCCGGGATTCGTCCTGATGCTGACGGCGGCGTGGCTGCTGCAGGGCGACGCCGCGTGGCCGGCGTGGCTGCAGGCGACCGTCGCCGGCATGCAAGGCGGCGCCGTGGCGCTGCTGCTGCGCGCGGCCAGGCGCTTGTTCGTCGCCGGCACCCGCCGGCAAGCGATCCCGGTGGCCATCGCCCTGGCCGCCGCGATCGGCGCATTCGCGCAGGTGCCGTTCGCCGTGGCGCTGGTCGCCGGCGGACTCGCCCTGCTGACCACCGGGTTGCCGCGGCGGATGGCGCTCGGCGCCAACGGTGGGCGCGGCAGTCCCGGCCTGCTGCTCGTCGTATTCGTGTCGTGGCTGACGCTGGGCTTCTGGCTGGCCCCGGGCGCACCGGCCACCGACACCGCCGCACTCGCCATCGCCGCCGGCAGCGCCGAACTCGGCACGCTGGCGACGACGGGCCTGCAGGCCGGACTGCTGACGTTCGGCGGCGCCTACACGGCGATCCCGTTCCTGCAGGACGCGGCGACCGGCCCTGCGGGCTGGATGAAAGGCGAGGCGATGCTGTCCGGCATCGCGATCGGCGGCGTGCTGCCGACGCCGATGGTCATGGTCGGCACCTGGGTCGGCTTCGCCGGCGGTGGGCTCCCCGGCGCGCTGCTGCTGACGCTCGGCATCTTCCTGCCGGCGTTCGCGCTGCCGCTGCTGCTGCACGAACGGCTCGAGGCGCTGACCGCGCGGCGCTCGCTGCACACGTTCCTCGACGGCGTGACGGCGGCGGTCGCTGGCCTCGTGGTGGCGACCGCGGTGTCGATGACAGCGGGCCACCTCGACAGCCAGCACACCACCGGCCTCGCGTCGACGACGACGGCCTGGCTGCTGCTGTGGCGCTGGCGCCACCGGCTGGCGACGCCCGCCGCGATGCTGGCGAGCGGGCTCGTCGGTCTGCTGCTGGCGAACGTCACCTGACGCCGTCTGGCCGCTCGCCGGATCCTTCGCCAGCTCAGTCCACCCGCTGCTCGGCCGCCGCCAGCGCCGCCGCGATGGCCCCGTGCCCGGCTTCTTCCGCCCACGAACGCGCCGTGCGACCGTGGCCACAGGTCGCCGCCGGAGCGGCGCCGGCGGCGAGCAGCGACTCGACGATGCGGGCATGCCCGCCGTACGCGGCGAAGTGCAGGGGCGGCCACGCGTACTCGTTGCGGCAATCGACCGGCGCACCGTGCTGCAGCAGCCAGGCGACGGCGCCGCTGGCCCCGGCGTGGCAAGCGCCGACCAGCGCTGGGCCGCCTTCCTTCGCCAGATCGGCGCCACGCGCGACCAACCAGTCGAGCATCGCCACGCGATCGAAGCGCGCCGCTTCGGCCAGCACCGGTGCCCCCGCCACCGTCACCTCGCCACGCAGACACACACCGGCGAGGTCGGCGCGCCCGAGCCGGCACGCGTGCAGCAGCGCACGCTCCGAACTCGGCGCCCCGGCATCGCGCAGAGCCCTCGCGATCTCGAGGTGCCCACCCGCGATCGCCAGGGCGAACGCGTCGTCGCCGCTGCGCCCGTCGGCAATCCGCGAATCGGCGCCAGCGCGCAGCAGCCTCGCCACCATCGGCGACGAACCGGCGACGACGGCCGACGCCAGCGCCGTGCGACCGAACATGCCCTCGCGCGCGTCGATCTCGGCACCGTTCGCCAACAGCAACTCGACCAGCTCCGGCACGCCGCTCGCGACGGCGACGTGCAGGGCCGCTTCGCTGGCGACTTCGGTCGTGCGTTCCCCGCCGTATTCGTAGGTGCGCACGGCGGCGGCCGCAGCCCCGGCGGCCAGCGCGGTGCGGGCGGCCGCCAGATCCCGGGCGGCGAGGGCGGCGAACAGGCGATCGTCGGCAACGGTCATGCCCGGTCATCCGGCGGCGGCCGCCGTCGTGGCAGGCCAACGCAAGCCCACGGAAGTCAGCAGTCCCGTCAGGGGGCGACGCGGCCGGAGCAGTTGGGGCACAGGCCGTGGGTCAACCGCGCGTCGGTGTGCTCCGACAGGTACTCCTCGATGCGCTGCCAGTAGCCCTGGTCGTTGCGCACGCTCTTGCACCAGGCGCAGACGGGCAGCAGTCCAGAGAGCATCTTCACGCGTTCGAGTGCGGTGCGCAGCTCGGCGACGAGTTCCTCGTTGGCGAGCGCCATCGCTCGCATGCGATCGGCGGCTTCGCGCCGCGCGGTGACGTCGATGTGCGTGCCGGCGATGCGCAGCGGTTTGCCGTCGGCGGAACGTTCGACGACTTTGCCGCGCGACTGCACCCACACCCAGTCGCCGGCGCGCGACCGCATGCGGAACTCGGCCTCGTAGTAAGGTGAGTCCCCGGCCAGGTGGGCTTGCACGAGCGCCATCGTGGTCGGCACGTCGTCGGGGTGGGTGAACCGCTCCCACGTCGCCAGGCTCGGCTCGAGCTCGGCCACGTCGTAGCCGAGCATCGCCGCCCAACGCGGGCTGTAGTCGACGCGGCCGCTCGGCACGTCCCAGTCCCAGTAGCCGTCGTGCGCGCCCTCGACGACGAGCGCCAGCTGCTCGCCGCGGTGTCGCAGTTCGTGCAGCAGGCGCCGCTCCTCGGTGATGTCGAGGAAGGTCGTGACGACAGCGTGCGGCGGCACCTCCGGCGCGAGACGGATCGGCTGCCCGTTGATGCGGATCCACGCCAGCGATCCGTCGGGCTTGTGCACGCCCATGACGACGCCGACGCACGGCTGGC
The DNA here is from genome assembly GCA_044351865.1 of Planctomycetota bacterium. GTDB lineage: Bacteria > Planctomycetota > UBA1135 > UBA1135 > UBA2386 > UBA2386. Next base: position 10,904 of record JBILEY010000104.1, read on the forward strand.
CGGTGCGCAGCACGACCATCGCCGGGTGCTCTTCGCCCGGGAACGACGTTCCGTCCTCGCGCACGGCTCGCCAGCGCGGATCGATCGACGTGCGGCCGCGCATCTGATCCGCCGTGAGACCGAGGATCGCGCACGCAGCGTCGTTGCAGCTCTGGATCGAGCCATCGCGCGCCTGCACGACCACGCCCTCCTGCATCGCCGCGACGACGGATTGGTAGCGCGCCTCGATCTCGGACGTGTCGAGCTCCTTCGGCACGTCGACGCGGTCGAGGAACAACACGCCATGCTCTTGGCCGTCGGCATCGCGCCCCGGCTCGAACGCCAGGTAGCAGGGCAGCTGCGCACCATCGCGATGGCGCTTGGTGCCGAGGAACCGGCACGCCTGCCACTGCCGCAGCGGTTCGTCGCGTGCGTCCATCGCACAGCCGAGCAGCTGGAAGAGGTCGCGACCGACGGCCTGCGCCGTCGACCAGCCGAGCATGCGTTCCGCGCGATCGCTCCAGCCGCGGATCACGAACTCGCGGTCGATGCGGAGATGAGCCGAGACGGACGGCGCCAGCACACGAACGTTCGATGCCATCGAGGTTGGTGGACCGACCGGAGACGACGGCGGTCCCCGCAGCGGATGGTGGCGATGCCGTCGAACGCCGTCAATACGGCGGCGCCAGGCCGATCGCAGGCCGCCGCATCGAACGTCCACCGGCCGGACGAACGCGCGGAGCGACTGCGTCCAAATTCCGTACACACCTCCGCAGCACTGTCCACGATCCGGGCAGAACGCGCCCGCGACATCGTTGGCACAGCCGTTGACCTAGGGTGCACATGGCATCCGACCCGGTCTCGACCGCACCCGACGACGGCAGGCAGCGCCCGTTCCGTGTGCTGACCTACAGCCACGACTCGTTCGGCCTCGGTCACCTGCGCCGCAGCGTGACGCTGGCGACGGCGATGGTCGCGCATTCGCCGCTGGTGCAGGCGCTGTGCCTGACCGGCTCGCCGGTGCCGGACCTGTTCCCGCTGCCCGAGCGCTGCGACCTGGTGAAGCTGCCGAGCCTCGGCAAGGCCGCCGATGGCGCCTACGTCGCGCGCCGCTTGCCGGTGCCGGCGGGCGAACTGCTGTCGCTGCGCAGCGACCTGATCACTGCGACGGTGCGCGCGTTCCGGCCCGACCTGCTGCTGGTCGACCACACCGCGACCGGTCCGGGCGGCGAACTGCTGCCGGTGCTGCGCCGGCTGCGCCACGACCACCAGCCGACGCGCGTCGTGCTCGGCCTGCGCGACGTGCTCGACACGCCGCTGCGCGCGCGCGCCGAGCTGCAGCAGAACAACAGCCTCGCCGTGCTGCGCGACTGCTACGACCACGTGCTCGTCTACGGCGATCGCGACGTCTTCGACCCGGTGCGCGAGTACGGCTTCCCCGACGACGTCGCGGCGAAGACGACGTTCACCGGCCCGGTGGTGCCCGAGGCGATGCGCCAGTCGCGCCTGCCGCGCGAAACGGACGCGCTGCCGCACGTGGTGGTGACCACCGGCGGTGGCGAAGACGGCTACGAACTGCTGCGCGCCGTCGTCGCCGCCCTGCGCGGGCCGCTGCGCGAACTGCCGCTGCGCGCCACCGTCGTCGCCGGTCCGTTGCTCGCCGACGACGCGTTCGCGGCGCTGCAGCGCGCGCTGCGCGACGACGCACGCTGCCGTCTGCTGCGCAGCACCGACGCGATGCCGGCGCTGCTCGCCAGCGCCGACCTCGTCGTCGGCATGGGCGGCTACAACACCGTCTACGAGAGCCTCGCCGCCGGCGCGCCGCTGCTGGTGCTGCCGCGCCGCCACCCGCGCGAAGAACAGTGGGAACGCTGCCGCCGCCTCGCTGCACGCGGCCTGCTGCGCCTGCTCGACGCGGGCCAGCTCGGCGACCCGCACGAACTGGCGCACGCGCTGCGCGCCGCCCTCGCCGACGGCGTGCTGACGCCGCCTGCCCCGCTGCCGTGCGCCGGAGCCGACGTCGCCGCACGCGTCTGCCTGCGCTTGTCGCGCGAGCGCAGCGCGCCCCGCGCCAACTTCGCCCGCTTCGGCAACTGACGCCGCCGGCCCTCCCGCCGCACGACGCAGCCCCACACCTCCCCCGCAACGCCTGAGCCCCCGCCCCCTGCCATGCACATCGGCTACGTGCTGAAGAAGTTCCCGCGCGCCTCGGAGACGTTCGTGCTGAACGAGATCCTGGCGCTGCAGCGCCACGGCGTCGACGTCACCGTCTTCTCGCTGAACCGGCCCGACGACGGCGTATTCCACCGCGGGCTCGCCGAACTGCAGCGGCCGGTCGTCTACCTGCCGACGCGCAAGCCGGACGCGTGGCTGCTGCAGCTGCAGAAGCTGCAGCCGTTGCTGCGCGAGATGGCGCCGCGGCTGGTGGCGGAGTTCGACGATCTGCTGACCGCGGCGCGGCCGGACCTGTGGTCGGTGCTCGGCGCCGGCCTCGACGTCGCGATGCTCGCGCGCCAGCACGGCGTGCAACACCTGCACGCGCACTTCGCCACCGTCGCCGCCTACACCGCGCGCACCGCCGCAGCGGTCGCCGACGTGCCGTTCAGCGTGACGTGCCATGCAAAGGACATCTACCGCGACGGCATCGTGCCGGCGCACTACCGCAGCCTGCTCGCGAACAGCGCGTTCGTCGTCACCGTCTGCGAGGCGAACGCGCGCTGGATCGCCGACGAGCTCGCCGGGTCGCAGCCGCTCGACGTGCGTGTGCTCTACAACGGCGTCGACACCCAGGCCTTCCACCCGCGCCACCGTCGGCAGGCCGAGCCAACCTTGCTGGCGGTCGGTCGCCTGGTCGAGAAGAAGGGCTTCCATGTGCTGTTCGACGCGCTGGCGATGCTGCAGCGCACCGGCCTGCGC
>JBILEY010000491.1:0-4035 GCA_044351865.1 Planctomycetota bacterium
TGCTCTTGGCGAAGCGCAGGCCCTCCGGCACGAACGACGGGCACGCGGCGAGCAGCAGGCTGCGCAGCTTCGATGCGCGCACGAGGCGGCGCAGATCGTGCATCGCGCGGTCGATCGGGAACGCCAGCAGCAGCACGTTCGCCGCCGGCACCAGCGCCAAGGCGCACAGGCCAGCGTGGTCCTCGTCTTCGCGGTGGCGCAGCCGTTCGGCTTCGTCGGCGAGGCGGTGCGGTGCCGCGGTGCGCACGGTCACGTAGGTCGACTGCACGCCGTCTTCGTCGCGGACCTCGGCGCAATAGCCGAGCAGCGCGCCGTCGCGGTCCTTCCAGCGCACGTAGTCGGGGCGCAGCGACACCAGCTCGCCGGCGCGCAGCAGATGTTGCTGCACCAGCGCGCCGACAGCGGCCGGATCGAGCGCCTGCAGGAACGCAGGATCGCGCGCCGGGGCGGGGGCGGGAACGGCACTGGGCACGGCGCTCACGCGACACCGCCCTTCGCCTGACGGCGGTCGGAGACGATGCGGCCGTCCTGCAGCTGCACGACGCGGTCGGCGACGTGCGCGAGCGAGGTCGAGTGCGTCACCAGCAACACCGTGCGCTGGCGCAGGTGCGGCAGGATGCGCGTCGCCAGCAGCGTTTCGGCTTCGGCGTCGAGACCGGTCGTCGGTTCGTCGAACACGTAGACAGCGGCGTCGCGGACGAGGGCTCTGGCCAGCGCGACGCGCTGGCGTTCGCCGCCCGACAGTTCGGCGCCGCGTTCGCCGACCTCGCTGTCGAGGCCCCGCGGCAGGCGGGCCGCGATGGTGTCGACCCCGGCGAGCGCACACGCCGCGGCGACGTCGGCGTCGCTGGCGTCGGCGCGACCGAGGCGCACGTTGTCGCGCAACGTGCCGTCGAACAGCACCGTCTCCTGCAGCACGACCGCGACCGCACTGCGCACGGTCGACAGCGCCAGCTCGCGCAGGTCGTAGCCGTCGAGCAGCACGCTGCCGGACTGCGGATCGCGCAGGCGCGGCAGCAGCGAGGCCAGCGTCGTCTTGCCGGCCCCGTTGCCGCCGCGCAGCACGACGTGCTCGCCCGGCGGCAGGTGCAGATCGACGCCGCGCAGCACTTCGCGGCCGTTCGTATGCGCGAAGTGCACCGCGCACAGCGTCACCGCGCCGCGCGGGGTGGGCAGCTCGCGCGGGCAGAGCGGGGCCGGCAGCGCCGAGCGTGCGTCGAGCAGGTCGAGCACGCGTTCGCCGGCGGCCGCGGCCTTGACCATGGCGGCGCTGCGGCCGAGGCCCTTGCGGATCGGGCGATAGAACGAACGAACGTAGGCGAGCACGACCAGCAGCTCGCCGGGCGACAGCGTGCCGTCCTGCACCGAGCCGATGCCGAGCCACAGCACGAACGCGACGCCGAGCGCACCGGCGACGTCGGCGGCGACGCCGAGCTTGCCCTCGATGCGCGTCGCGGCGAGGCCGGCGCGGGCGCTCTTGCGGTTCTGCTGGCCGAACGTCGCCGCCGCCGCACCCTCGAGCCCGTAGGCCTGGATCACCGGCACCGCCGCCAGCGTCTCGTGCGCCGACGTCGCCAGTTCCCCTTCCTTCTTGCGCTGCTTGCGCGCCGCTCCGCGCAGCCGCACCGACGCGATCGCGCTGGCGAGGCCGAGCAGCGGCAGCACGGCGATCGCCGCCAGCGCCAGCCGCCAGTCGAGCAGCAGCACGACGACCAGCGTGCCGACCACCAGCAGCGCCTCGCGCACCAGCGCGAACAGGCCGTCGACCAGCAGCGTGCGCAGGTTCTGCGCGTCGCCGCACAGCCGCACCAGCAGGTCGCCGGTGCGGTGTCGTTCGTGGAACGCCAGCGACTGCGCCAGCACCGCGTCGAGCGCGTCGCCGCGCACGGCGGCGACGGCGCGCTGGCCGGCGCGCGCCAGCCAGACGTCGCGCCAGTAGGCGCAGAGGCCACTGCCGAACGCCAGCAACAACGTGGCGCCGATCGCGAGGCCGACCAGCAGGTCGGTGTCGCCTTGCCACGTCGCTGGCAGCAACGGCCACGGTTGCGCCAGCAGAACCTGGTCGACGACGAGCTTCAGCGGCCACGGCTTGACCAGTTCGCCGGCGACGGCGAGCACGCACAAGCCGAGGCTCGCCGCGAGCCGTGCTTGGTGCGGGCGCAGGTACGGCAACAGGCGCGTCCACACGTGGAACGTGCGGCCGACGCGATTGCGCAGCGACTCAGCCATGCGCCACCTCGGCCGCGCGCTGCGCCGGCGTGCGGCGAGCGAGCGTCTGCCACAGGGTGCGGATCCAGGTCGCCTTGTGCGACCAGTCGAGTTCGGCGACGCGCTGCGGGTCGATGCCCGCGGTCGCGCCGGCAGCTCCGGCGGCGAACACGCGGCGCGCCGCGGCGACGAAGTCGACGACGTCGTCGGGCACGAACACGCCGATCGGCGCGTGGCCGCGCAGCGTGTCGAGCACGCACGGCACCGCGCTGGCGAGCAGCGGGCGGCCGGCGGCGAGCGTTTCGACGACCTTCAGTGGCGAGAAGTAGGTCGGCGCCGAGGCTTCGTACGGAGCGACCACCGCGTCGGCGGCTTGCAGCAGCGACGGCACGCGGTCGTGGGCGACCGCGCCTTCGTGCACGACGTCGCCGGGGAACGCGCGCTGCGCCACTTCGATCGCGGCGCGCTCGGGGCCGTCGCCGACGATCCACAGGCCGCACGGCGTCTGCGCGCGCAGCGCCGCGAAGCCGCGCAGCAGGAACGGGATGCCGTGCCACGGCTTCAGCGAACCGAGGAACAGCAGCGTCGGCCGGCCCTGCAGGCACTTCGGCTTCACCGCCGGCGGCGCGTTGCGGAAGCTCGCGAGGTCGGCGCCGTTGCCGAGCACCTGCACGCGCGCCGCGGGCACGCCGGCCGCGACCAGTTCGTCGGCGAGCGGCCCCGAGACGGCGAGCACGGCATCGGCCTGCTGCAGCACGTCGAGGCAGACGCCGCGCGCGGTCTGCTGCAGCGACAGGCCGCGGAACGCCGCCGCCTCGCGCCACAGCGGCGCGTTCACCTCGACCACGTACGGCACGCCCAGCGTGCGCGCGTGCACGAGGCCGGCGAGGCCGAACAGCGACAAGCGCTCGTAGACGGCGGCGTGCGGGCCGGCGGCGCGCAGCGCCTGCAGCATCGTCTCGGCGTGGCCGACCTGCAGCAGCTCGCCGAGTGGACCAGCGCCCTTCGGCGTCGGCACCGTGCGCGCGCGGTGCGGTCGGAAGCCGTCGACGCTGCCGTCGCGGGCGACGAACACGTCCAGTTCCTGGCCGATCCGAGCGAACGCGGCCGCGAGGCTGCGGAAGTGCACCGACGCGCCCTTGCTGCCGTCCGGCGGGATGCCGGGATCAGCACAGACGTAGGCGACGCGGCTCATGCGGTCTTAGCACCGATGCGGCGGCGGGTGCCGGTGGCGACCGACGCGGCGAACCAGTCGCGCAGCACGCCGGTGTTGTGCGCGAGGTCGAAGCAGCGTTCGGCGCGGGCGCGGCCGGCCGCGGCCAGCTGCGTGCGGCGGGTGGCGGAGCCCAGCAGGTCGCCGATCGCGCGCGCCAGCGGGGCGGCTTCGTTCGGCGGCACCAGCACGCCGGCTTCGCCGTTGGCGACGATCTCCTCGACGCCGCCGATCGGCGTGCTGACCACCGGCAGGCCGGCGGCGAGCGCTTCGAGCAGCACCGTCGGCAGCGCGTCGCGGTTGCCGTCCTGGCCGACGATGCACGGCAGCACCATCGCCGTCGCGGTGTGCACCAGTTCGCGCACCTCGTCGTGCGTGCGCATGCCGCAGAACGTCACGTGATCGAGGCCGAGCGACACGGCCTGCTGCTGCAGGCGCTGCCGCTCTTCGCCGTCGCCGACCAGCAGCACGCGCGGGCGCAGGCCGGTGCGCTGCAGCATCGCCAGCGCGTCGAACAGCACATGGAAGCCCTTCTTCTCGACCAGGCGACCGACCGCCAGCAAGGTTGGCTCGGCCTGCCGACGGTGGCGCGGGTGGAAGGCTTGGGTGTCGAC
>JBILEY010000492.1:0-4034 GCA_044351865.1 Planctomycetota bacterium
CGGGCCGGCGGGGCTGACGAAGCAGCCGCATCCGTTCTTCGGGCCGCTCACGGTCGACGAGTGGCAGGCGCTGCAGTGGCGGCACCTCGACCATCACCTGCGGCAGTTCGGTTGCTGAGCGACGGCACGGCGCCCGCTGCGTTGCTCAGTCAGGCGGGTGGTGTGGCTCCCACGGGCCGGGGTAGCTGCTGCAGAACTGGGCACCCGGCCCCTGACTCAAGGGGCCACCATCAACCAGCCGATGCCATGGGGACCTCCGACGAGTCCCCATGGCCCACCCTGCACGCTTCCCGCTGCCGACGAAGGAGATCCACGTCTGGGTCGCCTACCTGACGGCGCGCTGCAACTTCGCCTGCGACTACTGCATCCAGAAGCCGCAGATGATCCCGGGCCAGAAGCGCAAGCCGTGGGGCCGCTACCAGGAGCTCACCGGAGCGCAGTGGGTCGACGCGCTGAACGGCTTCCCGGTGCGGCCCGAGCACCCGCTGATCCTGACCGGCGGCGAACCGTCGCTGCACAAGGACTTCGCCTTCATCGCCAGCCGCCTCGAGGGCTACGCGCTCGACATGACGTCGAACCTGACGTTCGACATCGACGCGGTGGCGCGCGAGATGCGCGCGCACGGCAAGCAGTTCGTCACCAGCTTCCACACCTACCACCCGAAGTTCATCGCGCCGGAGAAGTGGCTCGACCAGGCCGAGCGGCTGCGCGACAGCGGGCTGGTGAAGGCGCCGACCTTCTCGATGGTGAACCTCGAGCGCTTCCCGCACTTCCGCGACGACGAGCACGACCGCAACCTGGCGAAGCTGGTGCAGCTCGCCGACCGCCGCGGGCTGCTCTACCAGTTCAACGAGTTCCGCGGCACGCACATGGGTGCGCCCTACGAACGCGCCGGCAAGCAGGCGATCGAGTGCACCAGCGCGTGGGTCAACATCGATCCCGAGGGCGCGATCTACAACTGCCAGTACCACCTGACCGAGCGCAAGAACGCGTTCGGCAACGTCACCGCGATCGAGCAGTGCCGGCCGCTGCCGGCGATGGGCGAGTGGTTTTCGTGCAGCGACTTCGGCCACTGCGATCCGTGCCACGAGAACAGCGGCCACGGCGCCTTCCGCGACGCCAGCGGCACGATCTTCCGGCGCACGGCCGACGACGCGCGCGTCTACCTGAAGTGGATGGAGCCGGCGGCGATCCGCACGGTGGCGCGCCGCTACTTCGCGCAGGGCGAAGCGAACGAAGCCGAGTTCGCACTGCTGGCGGCGATCGGCAAGGAACGCGACGCGGGCCAGGAGAACGGCGAGACGTGGGCCGACCTCGGCGTCACGCTCTACGAAGTCGGCAAGAAGAAGCAGAGCCTAGCGGCGCTGCTGCACGCGATCGATGCCGGCGTCACCCGCACCGAGATCGTCGCCAGCGCCCTGCAGGTCGCGCGCGAACTCGCGCTGGTGGCGCATGCGAAGGCGACGATCCAGCGGCACGTGCCGGCACAGATCCTCGCGCGCATCGAAGAAGCCCTCGACGCCGTGCAGCCGGTGCCGGCGGCCTCGCCCACGGCCCGGTGAGCGCATGGACGTGCTGATCGACTACCAGGGCACCTGGGGCCTCGGCGACCTGCTGTGCAGCGACCCGATGCTCGGCGGGCTCGTCGAACGGCACGGCCCCGACACCCGGATCTGGCTGCGCGGCAAGGTCGGCAACGTGCTCCACAATCCGCTGGCGCTGGGCATGGCGACGCCGGGGCAGGCCTTCGACCGCACCGTCGAAGTGAAGCTGTTCACGCACATGGACCGCGACGCCTACGCGAAGCTCGAGGCGATGCCGAGCCTGATCGAGCACATGTGCAGCTACGCCGACGTCGCGCCGAGCGACCGCCGACCGAAGCTGCACCTGCGCCCCGACGACCTCGCGATCCGTTCGCAGCTGCCGGCGGCGAACGGCCCGCGCATCGCGATCTGCGCCGACTTCGTCGATCCGCTGCGGCACTGGCCGATCGAACGCTGGCGCACCGTCGCGCGTGTGCTGCACGACGCCGGGGCGCAGGTCGTCGGCATCGGCACCAAGGACAGGCTCGGCGTCGGCGTCGACGCGGTCGGCCGCTTGTCGATGCGCGAGACCGCGGGCCTGCTCGGCGCTTGCGACCTGTTCCTCGGCAACAACTCGGGCCCGTTCCACTACGCGCAAGCGGCCGGGGTCCCGTGCGTCACGCTGTTCTCGCTGGCGACGCCGAGCCGCTTCGTGCACCCGGGTGCCACCGTGCACGTCGTGCAGGCCGACGGCCTGCCGTGCCTCCACTGCATGAGCCGCTGCTTCAGCGCGATGCAGAAGACGGGCTGCATCGCTTCGCCGCGTGGCCGCTGCATGCTCGACATCGGCGAAGAACAGGTGCTGGACGCGATCGACCGCGCCTTGCAGGCACTGCCGCCGCGGCGCGAACGCGCCCTTCAGCGCGCGTAGATCCCGGTCGCCGACACCAGGGCCCCGGGGCCCCCGGTCATCGCCACCGGCGGCACGTGCACGACGACCGGCTTGCCGTCGATCGCGACCTCGACCCGCGTGGCCTTGGCTTCGAGCGCGTGCTGGGCGAACGGCATCGGCTGACCGACGGCCCGTTGCACCATCTCCGCCGCAGCGAGGCCGAGCATCGTCACTTCGAAGCGGTGGCCGGCGACTTCGACCCGCGACGTGGCGCGGTCCCCGACGATCTGCGTGTCGATGCGCCCCACCAGCGCCGGCGCCTTCTCGAACGGCGTGCCGGCGAACACATGCGGGCCGAACCAGGCCGCGAGCTTGGGATCGCTGCTGACGAAGCCGATCACGGCGGGCGGGCCCTTCGCATCGGGCTGCCACAGCACCATGCCGGACGGCGCCGAACCGACCGGCGTGTGCACCATGCGGGCCACGTGCACGATCAGATTCGGCATCGGCGAACCGGGAAGGGTCGACGCGACCAGGTCGACGCCACCTTCCCACGACATCCACGACGAGACGGGCATCGGCCCACTATCGACGGCCCGCCGCCATGGCTGGAAGTGGCCGATCAGCCCGGCTTCTTCGTGTTCATCACCGACAGCTCCTTCAGCTGCTCGTCGGCGACGACGCTCGGCGCTTCCGCCATCAGGTCGAAGGCCATCGAGGTCTTCGGGAACGCGATGACGTCGCGAATGCCCTCGCGGCCGAGCGCCAGCGTGACGATGCGGTCGACGCCGAGTGCGATGCCGCCGTGCGGCGGGCCACCGAACTTGTACGAGTCGAGCAGGAAGCCGAAGTTCTGGCGCTGCTGTTCCGGCGAGATGCCGAGGAACTCGAACACCTTCGCCTGCAGGGCCGGCCGGTGGATGCGGATCGAGCCGGAGCCGAGCTCCCAGCCGTTCATGACGAAGTCGTAGGCGCGGCTGCGGATCTGGTCGGTGTCGACCGAGAAGTCGGTGACGTCCCAGTTGACCGGCGCGCTGAACGGGTTGTGCGCGAACTGCCAGCGCGCCTTCTCCTCGTTCCATTCGAACATCGGGAAGTTCAGCACCCAGCAGCAGCGGAACACCTTCGGATCGCGCAGGCCCAGGATCCCGCCGACCTTCAGCCGCAGGTCGCCCAGCGCCTTGTGCACGACCTTCTTCTGGTCGGCGACGAACAGCAGCAGGTCGCCGGGCTTCGCCCCCATGTGCGCGATCAGCTCCTTGCCCTTGTCGCCTTCGTAGAACTTCGCGATCGAGCCTTCGACGCCGGCGGCGGTGACCTTCGCCCAGGCGAGGCCCTTGGCGCCGAGACCGGTGACGAACGCCGTCAGCTCGTCGATGCCCTTGCGCGAGAACTTCTCGGCGGCACCTTCGGCGCAGATGCCCTTGACGATGCCGCCGCTGGCGACGGCGCCGCTGAACACCTTGAAGTCGCTCTTCTGTGCCAGCGCGGTGCAGTCCTGCAGCAGCATGCCAAAGCGCAGGTCCGGCTTGTCGCAGCCGTACTTGTCCATCGCCTCGAAGAAGTCGAAGCGCGGGAACGGCTGCGGCACGTCGATGCCGAAGCCTTCCTTCATGCCG
>JBILEY010000493.1:0-4032 GCA_044351865.1 Planctomycetota bacterium
GTCGGGCGAGCCGTCGTCGACGACCAGGATGTCGGTGTCGAGGTAGCGCCAGATGGCGGTGACGATCGGCTCGAGGTTGTCCGCCTCGTTGTAGGTCGGGATCACGACCAGCGTGCGCCACGTCGCGACGTGCGGGCGCTTCGGCGTCGGGCCGAAGCCGGCCGCGTGGCCACGTTCGGCAGCGGCCCGCGCCTGCACTTCGTCCTGGCCCTGCAGCACGCAGATGTGCTGGCTGTCGATGCCCGAACGCACCAGCGGCTCGGCGGCGGCGAAGTCGCGCGCGATCACCAGCGGTGCCGCCAGTGGGCGCGGGCTCGACCTCGTCGCGGTTGGCATCGCCCGCGTTGCCGACGACGGGTGGCTCATGGCTTGCCCTCGGGTCCCTTGTAATCGCGGCAGACGTAGATGTCGGCTTCGACCAGGTCGATGCCCATGCACGCGACCTGCACGTGCTCGGCGAGCTCGATGCTGTCGAAGCGCGCAGCGGCCTTTTGCACCATCTCCTCGCGGCCCTTCGGCCGCGGCAGCACGAACACCGCGTCCTGGCCGATGCGCGCGCCGGGTGGCGACCAGTGGTCGAACTGCAGGGCGCGCTGGCCGAGCACGTTCTGCGCCAGCGTCGGTTCGCCGGGATCGCTGGCGTCGCAGCGGTGGTGGCCGTCGGTGGCCCACAGCAGGCGCAGGCTGCGCCCGAGCTGCGCGGCGTCGCGGTAGTCGGCGGCGAAGAAGAACACGTTGCTCGCGACGTCGTCCTGCTGGTCGAGCCGTTCCTCCCACTTCTCGGCGCGTTCGGCCAGTTCGTCCCAGCCGGCCCACGACGAGCCGCGGCCCGGTGGCACGAGGCGCAGCGCCGGCGCCAACGGCGCCGCCAGTGGCACGAGCAGCAGCGAAGCGAGGATCCAGCGCCACGCGGGGTGCTGCAGCGAGGCTTCGCCGCGCTCGCGCCACCAGAGCACGACCCCGAGCAGCAGGGCGACGTAGGCCGGTGCCAGCCAGTTGATCTTGATCTGGATCCACAACGACTGGAACAGCAGGTAGCCGAGCATCGGCGCGCCGAACGCCAGCAGGTGCATCGCTCGCGCATCGCCGTGGGCACGCCGCACCAAGTACCAGAGGCTGATCGGCAGCACGCACGCGAGCACCGGGTGCAGCACGCCGATCTGGCCACCGACGAACTTCACGAACCACATGAGCCCGAACTCGCCCTTGCCGAGCCGTTCCGTGGTCTGGAAACGGAAGGATTCGAAGTCGTTTTGTAGATTCCACAAAACGACCGGCAGGAAGACCAAGGCCGCGACCAGCACGGCGAGCCATGGCCCCGGCCGCCGCAGCTGGCGGCGCAATGGCGCGTCGGCGAGCAGCAGGGCCACGCCGCCGAGCCCGAGGAACGCGCCCGAGTACTTGCTGGTCATGGCCAGGCCGGCGCCGATGCCGGCGAGCAGCCACCAGCGCAGGGCACCACCCCGCGCCCGCCACAGCGCCCACATGGTCAGCGTCCAGGCGGCGACCAGCGGCGCGTCGGGGTTGGCCAGGAAGTGCGTCATGAGGACGATCGGCGACACCATCGCCAGCACGATCCACGTCGACTGGCCGCGGCGATCGACGCCGAAGTCGCGCAGCAGCAGCACGCCGAGCCACGTCGCCGCGAGGCCGCACAGCCAGGTGCCGACGCGCACGCCCAGGGTGCCGTCGCCGAACACGTTCGTGCCGAGCCAGATCAGCCACGCGACCATCGGCGGGTGGTCGAAGTACGAGAAGTCCGGGTGCTGCGCGTACGTCCAGTAGTACGCCTCCTGCGAGAACACCGGGAAGGCGAGGCACAGCCAGGCACTGACGACCGCGAGGACGGCGAACAGGGTCGCCGGACGGGAGAGGGGCGTCGGGGTCACGGGGCTGCATTGGCAAGGCCCGGGCCGAAGTGCGGGATCTTGGCGCGAACTCGAGCCGTTGGGCTGCCGTGCCGGCGGGCCGCTGGGCGCGGCGCGTGTTCGCTCGTGCGCCGCATGCCCCGCCGGCATGATCCGCGCATGCTGCAGTTCGCGCGCGTGATCCAGGCCGTCGATTCCCACACCGCCGGCGAGCCGACCCGCATCGTCACCGGCGGCCTGCCGCCGATCGCGGGAACGACGATGGCCGAGAAGCGTGCCGTGCTGCAGCGCGAGCACGACGAGCTGCGGCGGGCGCTGGTGCTGGAGCCGCGCGGCCACGACGCGATCGTGCTCGCCTACCTGCTGCCGCCGTGCACGCCCGGCGCGCACCTCGGTGTCGTGTTCGCGAACGACGCCGGCTACCTCGGCATGTGCGGGCACGGCGCCATCGGCGTCGCCACGGTGGCGGTCGCGACCGGCATGGTGAAGGCGCAGGAGCCCGAGACCGAGGTCGTGCTCGACACGCCGGCCGGTGCGGTCACGTGCCGCGTCGCGGTGCAGGGCGGCAAGGTGCGCGCGGTCACCATCACCAACGTGCCGTCGTTCCTGTTCGCGCAGCGCGTGATCGTGCCGGTGCACGGCTTCGGCAAGGTCGCCGCGGACATCGCCTACGGCGGCAACTGGTTCGCGTTCGTCGAGGCCGACCAGATGGGGCTCGCGGTCGAGAAGACGCACCTGCCGGTGCTGATGCAGGCGGCGATCGCGGTGCGCGAGGCGCTGGTGCGCGAAGGGGTGCGCGGCCGCCATCCTGAGCGAGGCGACGACGAGATCGTCGACCACGTGAAGCTGTTCGTGCCGCTCGACGGCGAGCCGGCGGGCGCGCGCGCGCTGACGTTGTGTCCGGGTGCGGCCTACGACCGCTCGCCGTGCGGCACCGGCACCTCGGCGAAGCTGGCGGTGCTGCACGCCAAGGGCGAGCTCGCCGTCGGCGAAGTGTTCCGTTCGCAGAGCGTGCTGGCGACCGAGTTCACCGGGCGCGTGCTGCGCGAGACCAAGGTCGGCAAGTTCCCGGCGATCGTGCCGGAGATCACCGGCTCGGCGTGGATCACCGGCTTCCCGACGTTCGTGATCGATCCCGACGATCCCTGCCGCTTCGGCATCTGACCGGCAGCGTGCTGGACGAATGGGCCGGAAACGACGCGGGCCAGCGGCTCGTCGCCACTGGCCCGCAGGTCGCTCGCGAACTTCGTCAGCGAATCAGAACAGGCGCACCGCGACCGGCTCGGTCACGAACGTGCTGTTCAGGCTGAAGTCGAGCGCCACCACTGCGTGGTGCAGGTTGATGCCGGCGAACGTCGGCAGCGCCGGGAAGTTGAAGCTCGCCGTGCCGCGGCCGTTGGCGTCGAGCAGCGACAGCGTGTTCGTGTAGATCGACGTGTTCGCCAGGTCGAGCGACAGCTGCAGCCACGGATCGATGTTCAGCGGCACGATCTGCGGGCCGAACGGCGACGCGAAGCCGGGGCGCGAGCCCCCGCTGGTGCCGAGCAGCGCGTAGATGTTGAACGCGCGCGCCACACCGCAGTCGAAGGCGAAGTTCTGGCTGCCGCCGGTGGTGGTGTTGATCGAAGCCGGTTCCGCGAACAGCGAGCCGATGTGGGTGCGGATCACGGCGCCGACCAGCGCACCGTTCAGGTTCGGACGCACGGCGAGGTCGCCAGCGTTGTTGAAGTGCGGCTGGCTGCCGTCGCCGCTGTTGAAGCCAGCCGAGGAGCTGACGACGCCCCAGGTGTCGGTGCCGATGCCGGTGGTGAAGTTGTCGCCGGCGTCGAGCAGCAGGCGCAGGCCGAACAGCGGGCTCCAGGTGAACATCACGTTCTTGAAGCTCGCGGCGACCGGATCGATCACCGTCGCCTGGAAGAACACGTCGCCGCGGCCGTTCAGGCGCGGCGTGTTGGTGCCGTTGCTGATCTGGTCCATGACCCACGGACCGTTGACGGTCGGCGCCAGCACGCTGGTCGGGATGGCGTCGCCTTCGCGCGCGATCAGCTGCAGCGCGCCGCCGTGGCCGAACCACGCGCTGGAGTCGCTGGCGGCGGTGACGCCGGCGCCGGCGAGCGTGCTGATGAAGACGACGTCGGTCTCGTTGCACGAGATGCTGCCGCTG
>JBILEY010000495.1:0-4015 GCA_044351865.1 Planctomycetota bacterium
CCGAACTCGAACTTGGTGTCGGCGATGACGATGCCGCGCGTCGCTGCGTGCTCGCGGCCGCGGCGGTAGAGCGCCAGCGCCGCGGCGCGCGCCTGTTCGGCGACGTTCCGCCCGACCAGTTCGACGACGCGATCGAAGCCGATCGGTTCGTCATGGCCGCTGGCTGCCTTGGTCGACGGCGTCAGGATCGGCGGTTCCAGCTGGCTCGCGTGCTGCAGGCCCTTCGGCAAGGCGACGCCGCTGACGACGCCGGTCTGCTGGTAGTCCTTCCAGCCCGAGCCGGTCAGGTAGCCGCGCACGACCCACTCGACCGGCAGCGGCTGACACTTCTTGCAGCGCATCGTGCGGCCGCGCAGCAGCGGCTTGTACTCCGCTGGCACGTCGCTCCAGCTGTCGACGTCGGCGGACAGCAGGTGATTCGGCACCACGTCCTGCAGCAGGCCGAACCAGAACACCGAGGTCGCGGTCAGGATGCGCCCCTTGTCCGGGATGCCCTCGGCCATGACCACGTCGAACGCCGACACGCGGTCGGAAGCGACCAGCAGCAGGTCGCCGTTCCGTTCGAAGATCTCGCGGACCTTGCCGCGACCGAGGCGCTTGCAGAACGGGAGGTCGACGGTGAGCAGCGGTGCGGTCACGCTGCGATCATGGCGCCGCGAATCGCTGCGGGGAAGCGCGCGTCAGGTCGTCTTCTTGCGCACGGCGATCAGGAAGTTCAGCTCCGGCGTGTTGTTGCTGCGCGTCTCGACGAAGTCGTCGACCAGGACCAGCGTGTTGTAGCTCTTGTCGATCGCCGCGAACCAGGTCTCGTTGGTGCCGCTGATCGACAGCGTCAGGCCGCCATCGCCGGCCAGCGTGTAGCTGCCCTGGTAGGAGAAGTCCTGGCCGTCGCTGCCGACGGCGTCGAGGCGGAAGCCGCCCGTCGACGTCAGCGTGACCGTGCCGACGAACGTGTCGGAGCCGGAGTTCGCCGGATTGACGAACAGCGTGTGGCCGCCGACCAGGAACGTTCCCGGCACGCGGAACGCGTCGACGGGGGCCGCCGGCGTGTCGAACTTGCGCACCATCATCAGCATGCCGGCTTCGCCGTCGCTCTCGTCGGCGTCGAGCCCGAACACCAGGTTGTTGGTGGCGTGCGCGAACATCACGCGGCTGTCGGCCGATTGCCCGATCAGCTGGTAGCTCAACGTCAGGTTGCAGGTGCCGTCGCCGGACAGTGGACTGCCCGACAGCAGGTTCTGGATGGTGCCGCCGTAGGTCACGGAACTGGTGCCCTGCGAACCGGTGCCGCTGATCGAGCGCAGGTCGCCGGGGCTGCCGGCGGTGATCGCGACGCCGCCGCGAGCGCCGCGACCGACGTTGTCGGGCGTCTGCAGCGATTGCCCGAACACCGCGTGCAGCGACAGAACGTGCCAGTTGCCTTCGAGCTCGACCTGGCCGGTCACCACGCGCGTGCCGTAGTAGAGCCCGATCGACTCACTGTTCGGCGTCGACACGCGGTCGGTGAAGAACCAGTCGGAGTTGCTGGGGGCCGCCACCAGGCTGTAGGCGCCGCGGAACAGCACCGACGGTTCGCGTCCACTGCCGAGCACGTAGACGTTGAAGTCGCCCGCGTTCGCCAGCGCGTAGGGATTGGGGGACGAAGTGCCGTCGGCGGTGGCCAGCGTGTAGTCGGCGTCGTCGAACAGGTTCAGCGTGCCGCGGCTGGTGAAGACCGCGGTCGCCGGCACCGGGAAGGCGCCGAAGCCACGCAGGCTGCGGAAGCTGTAGAGATGGTGCGTCGCCGCGAGCTTGACGTCGCTCTTCGGGCGATCTTCTTCGCCGCCGTCGGCGCAGGCGGCAGCGAAGACGGTGAGGACGGGGAACAGGACGTAGCGAGTGCAGGGGTGCAAGCTGGGGCAGTCTAGCGGCGCCGCCAGCGCCGGGAACAGGCCAGGGCGCAGCTCCATCGTTGCGTCGCGGCGGCGGACAGCTAGGGTGCGCGCCGATGCGGCGGTGCACGAGGACCCGTTCGGTGGCGATGTTCGGGCTCTGTGGGCTCGGGGCCGGTTGCGCCTCGACCGCGCCGCCCGTGGGACCCATGCCGGTGCGCAACCAGCACCCGGCGCAGCTGACGGTGATGCACATGGATCCCGCGCCCGCGACGGTCTTGCCGGCCGGGCAGGTCGTCGTCCGCGAGAACCTTGCCTACAGCAGCCTTTGGCTGCGCGGCAACAGCGGGTCGCGCCGTTTCGAGATGGATGCCGAGTACCTGCGCGCGGCGACGCGTCTGCAGCTCGGCCTCGGCGAGAACCTGGAGTTCGGCCTCGAGCTGCCGGTCGCGCACACCAGCGGCGGCTTCCTCGATTCCTTCATCATCGACTACCACAGTTGGTTCGGCTTTCCGGACCAAGGCCGCGACACCAACCCGCGCGGCGAGTACGCGATCGGCGCCAGTCGCAACGGGCAGTCGCTGTGGTCGGTCGAGGCCGACGGTCTCGCGTTCCTCGACGTGCCGCTGCAGCTGACCTGGACCGCGGTCGAACCGACCGCAGAGCACCCCGGTCTGGCGCTGCGCGGTGCCCTCGAACTGCCGACCGGGGATGCCGACCGCGGCTACGGCTCCGGTGGCGTCGATGCCAGCCTCGGCGTGCTGCTGCAGCATCGCACCGGACCACTGGTCTGGTACGGGCACGCGCAGCACACGTTCGCCAGCACGCCGAACGCGACGAAGCGCGCCGGACTGACCTTCGCCGACGTCACGTCGCTCGGCGGCGCCGTCGAACTGCCGCTCGGCGACTCGCTGGCGGCGCTGGTGCAGGTCGAGTGGGAGACGTCGACGCTGCGCCAGCTCGACCTGGCGATCGTCGCGCGCGAGCAGTTGCTGCTGTGGGTCGGTGGCCGCTGGCAGCTCGACCCGGACTGGGCGGTCGAGATCGGCTTCGGCGAAGACCTGCAGGGGCTGGTGTCGCCGGACTTCACGGCCTGGTTGAGCGTGGCCTGGATGCCGGGGGCGGGTGCGGCCCGAACCCCTCCCGGGCTCCCCCGCTGAGCTATACATAACAAATCTTATCGGAACTAGACGATGCCCAGCGAACCTGCCGCGCCGCCCGCTGGCATCCCGGGATCGCCGCCGGCCGTCGACCTCCGCTTCCGGGTGCCGGACCGGCCGGTGTCCTGGCGCACCGCCTGGCAGTTCACCGGTTTCGCTGGCCGCGCCGGGTTCGTCGGCTTGTCGCTGCTGACCGTCGTGCAGGCGCTGCTGCCACTCGCCGGCTTGCTGGCGATGATGGCGCTGATCGACGCCGTCGCTGGCGGCCTCGCCGGGCGCACGACCGCGGCCGTCGCCGAAGCCGCGGCGGCGTTCGCCACGGGCGCCGCGGCGGCGATCGTGTTCGCGGCCGCGGCCTGCAAGTCGCTCTACGCACAACTGTCCGAAGGCCACGGTCGCCGACTCGGCGACGCGCTGGCGCACCGGCTCGAGCAACACGCCGCAGCGGTGCCACTCGCCTGCTACGACACGCCCGCGTTCCACGAACTGCTGCAGCGCGCCGCCGCCGAAGCGCCGCAGCGCGCCGTGCGCTGGCAACAGGACGTGCTGGCGCTCGGTGCGTCGCTGCTCGGCCTCGCCACGATGTGCTGGCTGCTGGCCGGCGTCGAACCGTGGCTGCCGCTGCTGGTCGGGCTGACGGCGCTGCCGCAGGCGATCGTGCGGCGCCGACACGCGCACAGCCGGTTCGCCTGGCAGCAGCAGCACGCCGGCGACCAGCGCGACCTGGCCGTGCTCGCCGGCGCCTTGACCAGCCGGGCCGCCGCCAAGGACGTGCGCGTGCTGCGGCTCGCTGGACCATTCGGCCAGCTCGCCGACGGGCTGCGCGCGGTGCTGCGGCGCTCGGCCGCGTCCCTGCTGGCGCGCCGCAGCCGCGACGAACTGCTGGTCACCGTGCTGGCGGCCGTCGGCTTGTTCGCGGCCTACCTGCAGCTGGTGCACGAAGCGCTGGCGGGTGGGCTCGGTCTCGGCATGCTGGTGCTGCAG
>JBILEY010000496.1:0-4012 GCA_044351865.1 Planctomycetota bacterium
ACGTGCCGCTGTGGTTGTGGCGCGTCGAGCCAGGGGCGATGCTGGCCGTCGCCAACCAGGAGTCGGTCGGGCGCGTGCAGTTCTTCGAGTGGCAGCACGTGCGGTCGATCCCCGAGTTCTGGCTGCGTGCGTTCGCCGTGCTGCTGCCGTTCGGGGCATGGTGCTTCTGGGAATGGCGCGGCGCGCGCGATGCCCGCATGGACGCGGGCGACCTGACGTTGCGCATGGCCAGTGGCGCCGCCGTCGTCGCCGTCGCCGTGCTGACGTTCTTCCCGGGGCGGGCGACGCGCTACATCCTGCCGAACGTGCTGCTGTTCACGTTCGCAGTGGCGCCTGCGGTCGCGCACTTCGCGGCCGTGGCGGGGCCGCTGCCGGCGTTTGCTCGGCGCGTGCGGCAGGCGATCGTCGTGCTGGCGAGTGCGGCGCTGCTGGTGGTGCCGTTCGTCGCCGTCGCGGAGGTCGGTGTCGGCGCGGTCGTGCTGGCCGCGCTGGCCGCGGTCGGTGCGCACACCGCGCGCACACCGGCCCGGCTGGTCGCGTTCTGCCTGTGGATGCCGGTCGCGGCGGCGTGGACGGTCGGGCTCGAACGCAGTGTGGAGTTCGACGAGGGACGTCGTGCGCGCATGGTCCCGGCGGCGGTGCTGGCGCAGGAACTCGTGCGGCTCGGCCTGCCCCCCGCAGGCGACCTGCACACGGGCGACCTGCAGACGGTCGGGCATTTCGATTCGCCGCTGCTGTTGGCGCTCGGCATGGTGCCGCCGGGCGACGAACTCGGGCGGCGACCGGTGACGGCGCGGTGGGTGCTGCACGAGGTGGCCGGCCTGCCGCCGGAGCCGCAACAGCGGCTCGACGCCGATTTCGTCGAGCGCGTGCGCCTGTGCCTGCCGTTCAAGACGTTCGTGGTGAGCGAGAGGCGCGCCGGCAAGTGACCACGGTCCTGCTGGTGCGTCTGTCGGCGATGGGCGACGTCGTGCAGACGCTCGGCGCGGTCGCCGCGCTGCACCGCGCGCGTCCGGACTGGCGGCTGGTGTTCGTCACGCAGACGACGTTCGCACCGTTGCTGGCCGGCCTGCCCGGCATCGCACAGGTGGTGACGTTCGCGCGGCGCGGCGGGCTGCGGGGTCTGCTGGCGCTGCGGCGCCAGCAGCAGGCGCTGCGCGCGGACCTGGCGCTCGACCTGCAGGGCAACTGGAAGAGTGCGCTGATCGCCCGCAGCTCGGGCGCCCGCGACGTCGTCGGTCTCGCCGCTGCGTGGCGTCAGGAGCCGTGGAGTCGCGTGCTGCTGCATCGCGTCGTGCCGGGCGGCGGGGTGCCGCATCCGGCCCGCACCGCGTTCGAGCTGGTGCAGCACGTGGCGCCGGGGGCGCAGTTCGAGCTACCACGGCTCGTCGCCACCGACGGCGAACGGCAGCGCGAGCTCGCGTCGCTGGCGGCGATCGGCGTCGACGCGACACGTCCGTTCGCCGTGATCGTCGGCACCGACCCGCGCGACCCGAGGGCGCTGCGGCCCGGACGTGTGCCGGCGCTCGCTGCTGCGCTGGCCATGCCCTGCGTGTGGCTGCTGGGGCCCGCCGAAGCGGCGCTCGATGCGTCCGCCGGCCTGCCGACGCTGCACCATGGGCCGGGCGAAGTGCGGCGGTTGATCGCGCTCGGCTCGCTGCTGGCGGCCGCCAGGGGTGAGGTGGTTGGCCCCGACCAGGGCGCCACCCACGTGCTGGCCGCGGCCGGGGCGCGCTGCCGCGTGCTGTTCGGGCCGCAGGACCCGCTGCGCACCGCGCCGCCGGCGGCGTTGGCCCTCGTGCATCCGCAGGGGCCGACGTGCCGCCCATGCCGCGCGTCGGTGTGCCGCCACCGCGACGGACCGGTGTGCATGGAGTTCGGGCTCGAAGAGGGGGTGCCGGTGGTCCCGGGGTTCCCATCGAACCTGGGGCCGGTGGCGTCTGCACCGCACCGCGGGCCCGCGGTCTGACCTGCGAGCGGCTGGTGCTCCGCATCGTGGGGCGCTCCGGTGCCAGGCGAGCGGTGGCCTTGAGTCGGCTGTGCGTTCCTGCTTCGCTGCGCGGATGCCTTTGCCGCAGCCTGCGCCGCATGATGCCTCGGTGCTCGAGACCTTCCCGAACCCGTATCCCGACCGCGACTACGAGATCGCGTTCGAGTGTCCGGAGTTCACCTGCGTATGCCCGAAGACCGGGCAGCCCGACTTCGCGACGCTGCGCATCACCTACGTGCCGGACCAGCTGTGCGTCGAGCTGAAGAGCCTGAAGCTCTACCTGTGGAGCTTCCGCAATGTCGGGGCCTTCCACGAGAAGGTCACCAACGACATCGGCGGGGCCCTGCACCGCCTGCTGCGCCCGCGCCGGTTCGAGATCGTCGGGGACTTCCAGGTGCGCGGCGGCATCACCACGCGCGTCACCGTTCGCTTCGGGGCCTGACCTGAGCCGCTGCGCGGTGGGGCCGATGCCGCCGTTGGCGCATGCGTCGCGGCTTGGAGGCCTGCCGGCAGCGGGCTAGAACGGCGCCGTGGCAACCCGCTGGTGGCGTGGCTCGTTGTGGATCCTGGGCTTTGGCTGCCTGTGGCTGAACGTCTGCGACGACCCGCCGCTGGAGTCGGGCGCCTGCTTGCGCGACGTGACCCAGACCGGGGCAACCGTCGCCGTGGTACGGGCCGCTTCGTGCCGGGCCGAGGTCGTGGTCGAAGCCGGCGATGGCGCGGTGGTCGCTCGCGTGGCCCAGCCGGAATCGCGCCGGCGCCACGCCCTGCGCATCGAGGGTCTGCAGCCGGGAGCCGAGTATCGATACCGGCTGCTGGTCGACGGGAGTGAGTTGGACCGGGGGCGGATTCGCACCGCGCCGGCGGACGACCGGACGCCGATCCGGTTCGCCTTCTGCGGGGACTCCGGCGACCAGCCGTGGTGGGTTTGGCTGCAGCGCACGCCGCTGTGGCACCTGCCGGCGCGATGGGGAGTCTTCGCCGACAGTGCGGCGGTGACTGCCGTAGGGGCGGCGATGGCTGCCTGGGAGCCGGACTTCGCCCTGCACCTGGGCGACATCGTCTACCCGAAGGGGCTGCATGCTCACTACCGGACGGGCTTCTTCCGGCCATTCGCGGCACTCCTGCGCAACGCGCCGGTCTACGCGGCCTTGGGCAACCACGACGTGATGGACGATGGCGGGCTGCAGGCCCTGGCCAACGTGGGCGGGCCCGCGGGCGCACTGACTGGCGATGCGCGCTGCTACAGCGTGGTCCGCGGCCCGCTGCGCGTCATCATGTTGGACGGCAACTCATTCGGGTTGGCGGATCCGCACCTCGAGCAGCATCCGGCGTTCCGCTACCTGCAGGACGAGCTGCAGCGGGCCACCGAGCCCTGGATCGTGGTTGCGACGCACTTCCCGATCCGCAGCGCATCGCGCGCCGGCAACCGCGGGGACCTGATGAAGCACCTGCAGCCGCTGCTGCAGCGCGAGGCGGTCAGCCTCTACCTGTGCGGGCACGACCACTGCTACCAGCGCTTCGGGCGCCCGGAGAACGGCGAGGTGCCGCTGGTGGTCAGTGGCGGCGGCGGCAAGGACCTCTACGCCGTGCGTCCGGATCGACAGGTGGCGGTGGCCACCTCGGCTTACCACTGGTGCCAGGCGGAGTGCGAGGGGGCGGCCCTGAGGGTGCGATCGCACGGGCTCGATGGACGGATTCTCGACGAGTTCGTGGTGACGGCGCCCGGTGGAGAGCCTCTGGAAAGCCTGCGCCGTGAGCGGCCGGGTAGGGCCGCGAGAATCGACGCGCTGCGCCAGCGCTGAATCCTCCTGTGAGGAGGCTCGTTGCTGTTGTAAGTGTTTGTCGGGAATAGGCTTCCGGATGCTCGAAAAAATCTTCGACCACTTGCTTGCGAGCTCTCCGCGAGCTCGCTACCTTCTCCCGCCCCTCGCACGAGACCGAACGCGCAAGCGACGGTGCCGGAGCGAGTGATCTTTGACATTCTGGGTGGCCTCGAAGAGAAGCGTGTGAGCTTTTAGA
>JBILEY010000497.1:0-4000 GCA_044351865.1 Planctomycetota bacterium
GGCGCTGGGCGAGGCTGCGCAGCTGCTCGTAGACGAGCGGCAGCAGGCGTTCGAGCCGGTCGGCGTCGGGCATCTGCTGCTGGGTCAGCAAGGTGAACGTGGGCGAGTCCGACTCGGCGGCCATCGCCGGATGGTAGTGCGCGGCCGCGGGCGGCGGCAGGTTCGTGGCCTCGGCGGCAGAATCCTGATCCTTCGCCGCCGCCGAACACGCTTGTCGCGGCATGCCACTCGACCGATGCGACCGTTTGCCCGCGGCCCGCGGGTTCCTGGAAGCGTTCACCTGCGGTGCCATCCTGCTGGCGCTGCTCGGCGGCGGGGTCGCCGTGGCGCGGCTCTGCGCCGACTTCGTGCAGCTGCTCGTGCACGTCGAAGTCGCCATGCCGGGCTGATCGACGACCGACCCTCGCGGCGGCGACGATCAGAAGCCGCCCACGTAGATCGACCGCAGCGGCGACAGCACCAGGCCGGTCGGATCGGTCGGGCACAGGGTTACGTTCTGGTTGTAGAGGAACGCAGCTCCCGGCGGCAGCAGCAGGGGCAGGGGCATCACGGCATCGCCCGTCGGGCCGGCCACCGCCAGCGCCGTGATCATGGTCGGTCCGACCGACAGGCCGAGCGGGCAGCCGGTGGGATTGATCATCACGGGGAAGGGGCTCAACGCGGTGTCGAAGGCGAACACCGCCGGGAATCCGGGCGGCAGGCCACCCAGTCCGAGCGAGAACCCACCGTTGCCAGACGTCATCGGGCCGGAGGTGCTCTGCGTCGGGTAGCCGGTGCCTGGGCAGAGGCAGGTCCCCATCGCCGGTGCCGCGGCTGGGTGCGCAAGGTAGGCGAGGCCGACGCTCATCGGCGAAGCTGCAGGCATCGGTGCTGCGCCGGGCATCGTGACGTCCCAGATCGCCCCGCCGCCGATCACGAACAGCGGGCGAACGCCGGCTGGGTTCAGCCGGCTGGACTTGTCGATCGCCACGTCACCAGCGGGCCCGACGAACGCCGCTACGGGCGGGACGATCGGGGCGACGAGCGCTCCACCCGGCGCGAAGTTCTGCACGAGGCCGCCCACGGAAACCGCGAACAAGGAACCGCTGATGCCATCCCATTCGAGCCCACTGAGTGGACCCGCGGCGATGGGAACCGGAAAGGGCGGGAACACGACCGGCGTTCCGGGAATCGGGGCAACGCCGATGACGAAGGGGCTCGCGGCACTGCACAGCCACATCACTCCGGCGACAGGATCCAGGGCGATGCCCGTGGCTGGGCCCCCGATGGCCGCGAGTGCGGCGGGGTTGATCGGAAACGGGGCCGGCGGCAACGCGGTCGGCGGGAAGGTCGGTGTCGGCTGCGCTGCCAGGAACATGCCGTTCGAGTACCAGTGGAGACCGGTGATCTCGTTGAAGGTGCTGTCACCCGCGGGCACACCGGCGACGGCCATGGCGGGCATCGCCATCGTCGGCGGGTACATCACGAGCGGCGGCAGGACGGCCGTCAGCACGTCCGTGGGCGGCTGGGATTCGGCGAAGCCCATGGGGGCAGGACCGACGTCGTAGGAAGCCAAGCGCTGCGAGGGCGCGGAGACGGCCAGTGCGAGGCCGGCGAGAACGGTGGGGAGAATGGTCTTCATGGTTTGGCCTGGTCGAGTACCCACCCCGGAAGGACCACGCCGCTGGCTGCGCACGCCGTTCTCGATGGTTTTTCCGAGCGGCTGCGGGCCCGGTGCACGGTTCGTGATGGTTCCGTCTCGTCGACCGCCGCCGAGCCCCGGCGGAACTCACAACGGGCCGTGAAGAACTCGTGAGTGCCGCCGGGGCGCGTCCGGATGCTGGACGCTTGCGACTGAGATTTGTTCGCAACAACGACACCGGCCGGTCGTCGATCGCGTGGCACGGGGCTTGGACTCACCCCAGCACCCATGACAACCATCCCCCGCACGATCCTCCTCTCCGTCACCCTCGCCGCCGCCGCTGCCGCGCAGTCGACTGCCGACTGCAACCCGAGCGTCTGGCGCGCCGGCTCGCCGACTCTCGGCGGCACGATGACCTACAGCCTGAGCGCTGCGCCGCTGTGCGTCGCCGCCAACCTGCTGGCGCTCGACGGCGGCCCGCTGCAGGTCGGACCGCTGTCGCTGCCCATCGGCGCGAACTTCATCGGCTTGCCGATCGCGCTGATCCCGGCGACCGGGCAGCCGGTGACCGGCTCGCTGCCGATCCCGAACGACGCCGCTCTGGCCGGCTTCGACATCTTCAACCTCGGCCTCGGCCTGTCGCTGGCGGGACCGTTCGACCTCGCGGTCGGTCCGGCCGGCCGCTTCCGCATCGCCGGCCCGGCGCCGACGGTGGGCGAGCTGGTCATGCTCAGCGAGCACGCGCTCGACAACGGCCTCAGCACCGTCATCACCGCGGCGCAGCAGCTCGGCACCACGCCCGAGTTCCTGACCAACGACAACAACACGTCGCTGATCGGCAACCCGTGGCTGCCGTGGAGCCAGTTCTACGCCGGCAGTGAAGTGACGCTGCCGATGGGTGGCCCCGGCAACGAGGGCATGTTCACGCTGACCTCGGCGCTGCCGTTCCCGCTGGCGTCGCTGATCGCCGGCACCGTGCCGCAGATCGCACTCGGCCAGGTGGGCGGCGTCATGCCGGTGCGCAACCAGGACTTCGCCGCGCTGACCGGGCGCACGTTCGTCGCCATCGTCCACGACGGCGCGATCGGCCTGAACTACGCGCCGCTGAGCGCCAACCTGCAGGGCGAACGCTACGGCCTGTTCGCGTTCACCGTGCTCGAGGTCGTGCTGCCCGGCACGGTGTCGGAGTCGGGCTCGAGCTCGTCGTTCTACGACCTGCGCATCCGCGTCGAGGCGCCGATGACGGTGGGCGCGCCGCTGGCCGTGGCGCCGCTGGACGTGCCGTCGGATTCGATCCAGATCAACCAGGCCATCTGGCAGAACGGCCTGCTGACCGTCAGCGCGCAGAGCGGCGTCGGCAGCACGGCGACGATGACGGTGTCGGTCGACGGCTTCACGTTCGAGTCGCCGATGACGTTCAACACGCTGACCGCGCAGTACGAGGCGAGCTTCCGCTCCGCCATCAACCTGGTCGGCCGCCGCATCACCATCAGCACCCGCGAAGGCGGCAGCAACTCGGGCACGATCCAGTGATCGTGCGCCTCGGCGCGAGGGGCCGGTGCGGTGGGCGGAACGCGCGACGTTCGGCCCGCCGCAGCCCCTCGGCCGCGCGTCGCCCCGTCCGGGATACGGACAAAGGCGTACGCGGTCTGGACGCTCCGGGCCGCCTTCGCGGCTGGCACCGGAGTTGAGTTCGGCCCCTCGACTCGGAACGACCCCCTGCGTGACACCATGAACCGCAACCTCCTCAGCTCCAGCGTTCTCCTCCTCCTCGCCGCGGCCTGCAGTTCGGGCAGCAGCGGCCCCAACGACTCGGTGCCGGTGAGCTCGGCGCAGTCGACCGTGCAGGTGCTCAGCACCGGCGTCGTCGTCAGTGACAGCGTCGACGGGGCACGCCTGCAGGTGCTGCTGCGCGACGACGCGGGCCGGCCGCTCGCCCAGCGCCGCGTCAGCGTGCGCGCCAGCGGCGCCGCCAACGACTTCCTGCCGGCAGCGAGCGTGCTGACCGACGTCGCCGGCCGCGCCGAACTGCGCTGGACCAGCGGCGAAGCGGGCAGGAAGCGCGCCGTGCTCTCGGTCACCAACGCCGGTGTCAGCGCCGACCTGCCGACCCAGCCCGAGGTCGACTTCGTGCCGACGTCGGTGCCGCGCCGCCGCGTCAGCGTGCGCAGCGACGGCGCCGAAGCCGAGGACTTCAGCGGCCAGGCCGCGGTCTCGGGCAACGGCCGCTTCGTCGCCTTCCAGTCGAAGGCCGACAACCTCGTCGCCGGCGACAGCAACCAGAAGGAAGACGTGTTCGTGCACGACCGCGACACCGCCGTCACCGAGCGCGTCAGCCTGCGGCCGAACGGCAGCCAGTTCCCCGATCTGTGCGGCAAC
>JBILEY010000498.1:0-3997 GCA_044351865.1 Planctomycetota bacterium
CAACCTAGCGCCGCTGGATCGCAGCGGCCACCAGCCTTGCGCACGCGCAGAGGCCTTGCTGCTGCTGCCGCTGACGATCGGCGACCCTGGCGAGCACCTCGACCTGCACGCAGCGGGGCGCGACCGAACCTCGCGACGAATCGGTGGAATCGTGATCCCGGTCCGAGGCGTCTGCCGCATGCGGGGGACCATGATCAAGCTCCCCCACCTCCTCGCACTCGCACACCGTCCAGCGCGCGCCATGGCGCTGCTCGCCGGCGTCCTCGCTCTCG
Source organism: Planctomycetota bacterium (assembly GCA_044351865.1). Taxonomy (GTDB): domain Bacteria; phylum Planctomycetota; class UBA1135; order UBA1135; family UBA2386; genus UBA2386. The sequence goes on from JBILEY010000498.1 coordinate 273, forward strand.
CCACCACGGCCACCGCCCAACTGGTGATCGCGCCGTCCGGCATGTTCGTCACCGCGCCGGGCAACTCGAACTTCACGTGGCGCTCGACGCCGTTCCGCTTCCAGACGATCTACAGCCGGCAGATCCTGATCGACCAGGGCGTCACCGGCCCGGTCACCATCCAGCGCATCCGCTGGCGCGCCAGCGACAACCAGGTCAGCAGCGGCGGCATCTACGCCGGCGTCAACGTGTCGATCGGCACCAGCGCCAACAGCTACCAGTTCCCGAGCGACAACTTCGGCAACAACCGCTTCACGGTGCAGAACGTGCTGACGAACGGCGTCGTGCCGGTGGCGCCAGCGACCGGTGCGAGCCCGAACACCTACGTCATCGACATCCCGATCCCGGGTGGGTTCGTCTACAACCCGCTCGCCGGTCGCGACCTGCTGATCGAGGTCGACGCGCCGGCTCCGGCCGGGCAGATCCCGGGCATGGCCACCAGCACGAACGCCGCCACCGACCGCGCGGTGCGCATCTCGGAAGGCGACCGGACGTCCCCGGTCGGCCTGATCTCCGGCTTCGCCAGCGTCGTGATGCTCGACATCGCCGGTGGCCCGGGCGGCATCGCCAGCATCCAACTCGGCGCCGTCACGCCCTACGGCACCGGCTGCGCGCCGACCCCGAGCTCGGGCTTCGCCGAGCAGATGGGCACGAACGTCGCCAACCTCGACCTCGGTGCGGGCATCACGCTCGTGCCGAACGTCCCCGGCGCGCCGCAGGACTACACCGTGCAAGCCGGTGCTGGCGCGTTCCTGCCGCCCACCGGTTCGCCGGTGCTCGCGAACACCACGCCGCCCGCGGCGATGGGCGACGACTCGGTGTCGCAGCCGCTGCAGCTGACGAGCTTCTCGTTCCCGCATCCCGGCGGCACCACCAACGTGCTGCACGCGACGTCGAACGGCTACCTGCTGCTCGGCCCGACCACGGCGACGAACAGCGACTTCAACCCGAGCCTCGCCGACCTGTCGGGCGGCACCACGGCGGTGCACGCCGGCGCGGCCCGGTTGTGCCCGATCTGGTACGACCTGCACGCTTCGCGCAACCTGACCGTGAACCCGGCGGCGGGCATCTACTTCCGCGAGGACGTCCTGCAGGGCACGGCCACGATCACCTGGTTCGACGTCGGGGAGTACGCGACGAGTGCGCCTGGCGTCGCCCGCTTCCGCTTCCAGGTCGTGCTGTCGTCGACCGGCAGCGTGCAGTTCCGCTACGGCACGATGTCGCCGTTCCACGCCACCCCCGGCAGCGCCCTCGGCGAGAAGCAGGTCGGCTACTTCTCGGGCATCCAGGGAGTCCAGGTCCCGTCGCGCGACCTGTCGGCGACGATGCCGTTCGCGACCTCGATCGCAGCGCAGCCGCTGGTGCTCAGCGCCGGTCCGGCCCCGATCCTCGGTGGCAGCACCACGCTGGTCACGGCGAACGTGCCGCTGCCCGGCGTCAGCCTCACGTTCCTGGGCTTCGGCCAGATCAACCCGGGTCTCGACCTCGTGATCCTCGGCATGCCCGGCTGCTTCGCCTACACGACGCTGGACCTCAACGTGGTCCTGGTCGGCACCGGCAGCGTGTCGACGCCGGTCCCGATTCCGAACGTCGCCTCGCTCACCGGCGCGCAGATCTTCGCCCAGACGCTGTCGCTCGACGCCTCGCAGCCGAACGCGTTCGGTGCGCGCACCAGCAACGGCGTGGCGCTGACCGTCGGCAACGTGCAGTAGGGGGGCGCACCGGGCGAGCAGGTCGCTCGCCCAGTCAGCCTCGATGTGCTACAAGTTGCACCATGCGGTCCATCGGTCTTCGTGAGCTTCGCCAACACGCGTCTCGTTACCTTCGGCTCGTGCAGTCGGGCCATTCCTTGCAAGTGACCGATCGCGGCCGCGCGATCGCGTTGCTCGTACCGATTCCGGGAGGCAGCGTGGTCGACCAGCTCGTCGCGGCGGGCCGGGCGGAAGCCGCGCGAGGAGACGTGCTGGAGCTGGGGCCGCCACTGCGGCCGACCAAGGGCGCCACCTTGCCGAGCAAGGCTTTGGCGGCGCAACGCGACGAGGAACGCTGATGGTCGCATACCTCGACTCCTCGGCGATCGTGAAGCTCGTCGTGCGCGAAGGAGAGTCGGCGTCGCTGCGGCAGTTCCTGCGGGCGCACCCGATTCGCATCGTCAGTGCGCTCGCTCGGGTCGAAGTGTCGCGGGCGGTGCGACCCCACGGCGGCGAGGCCGAGGCACGCGCTGCCGAAGTGCTCGCCGGGCTGGTTCAGGTCGCGATCGACGACGCAGTTCTCGACCGTGCTGCAGGGCTCGAGACGACGCCACTCCGCAGTCTCGATGCCATCCACGTCGCGACCGCGTTGCAGCTCGCAAACGACCTGACCGTGCTGGTGACGTACGACGATCGCATGCGAGCCGCGGCGGTGGCCAGTGGCTTGAAGGTCGCGGCGCCGGGTTCATGAGCGGCGCGCGCACCAGCAACGGCGCAGCGCTGACCGTCGGCTACGTGCAATGGGTGGGCGACCGCGGCGCGCAGTCGAGCGGCTAGCATCCCCGCCCACGCTTGGCCCGCTCGTCGCCATTGCCACCTTCGTCCATCGAATGGCGGCTCACCAGTGACAACGTGATCAACCTCGGCGGCTGGCAACTCGACGACGTCGAGGTCGGTGACACGTTCGTGGCTGCCGCCACTGCTGTTCGGCGGCAACCTGACGATCGTCGGCGGCAGCACCGACGCGCTCGGGCTCGACGTCGTGCCCTTCCTCGCCCCGAACGTGTCGTCGGCCGTCGCGGTCCTTTTCTTCAGCCAGCTGCTCACCGTCGACGCAGCGGGGACGAACTTCGTGCTGTCGAACGCGTTCGTCAACCTATTCACGCAGACGCCGTGACCGCCACCGGTCCTATGCCGTCGTGCCGGCGGACCACCAGCCCTTCGTCGTGCTCTGCGACGGCCGCGCACGATCCAGCGTCGGCATCGGCGATGCGATCCGCGGCCCCAGGCTCGGCAACGTGTCCGGTATACCGCTCACGATTCCCCGATCGTGTCTGGCATACCCTCCACGTTTCATGATCGACCTGCTCGCCCGCTGGAACCGCAGGGGCACCGGCACCCTGGCGAGCGGCCACGCTCGCGACCTCGTGACCCGCCTGGTTCCGTTCCTCACCACCAAGGACGTGATCGGCCTGGTCGGCCCACGCCGCGCTGGCAAGAGCACGGTGCTGTACCAGCTGATGGACGCCTTGTCGGCTCGAGGTGTGGTGGCCGAGCAGATGCTGCACGTGAACTTCGAGGATCCGGCCTTCGCACCGGAGCTCGGTACCGACCTGCTGGACCGCGTCGACACGGCGTTCCGCGACGAGGCGGTCGACCCGCGGAGCGCGACAGCGATCACCAGCCGATGTCGCCGATCGTGACCTTCCGCGCCTTGGCCTCGAGCTCGACCAGGGCGGACCGCAGGACGGCTTCGTTGCCGAGCAGCTGGACGTTGCCGGAGTTGCCGCTGCCCGCCAGCTCGCGGACGAAGTCGTCGAATCGCGCCACCGCCTGCTTCTCCGCCACCAGCTCGGCGAGACGCATCAACACGAAGCGATCGACGACCTCCCTGGGCATCTGCACCCCCGAGGTCATTCCAGGGGTTCTCTCGCCCCAGCATGAGTCGGCGTGCGCCGTGTAGTTCTCGCGCCGCCAGAAGCAGAACTCTTCGTC
>JBILEY010000105.1:0-13641 GCA_044351865.1 Planctomycetota bacterium
TCGCGCAGCCGCGCCACCTCGGAGTCGAGCAGCGACAGCAGCTGCCGCGCCTCGGCCAGCACCGCCGGATCGACGGCGGGCGCCGGCTCCGCGTCGTCGGCGTCACCGGCCGCGGCCGGCAGCAACGTGCGCAGGATGCGATCGAGCGGCTCCGGCTCGCGCACCTCGGCGAGCAGCGGCGCCAGCACGTGCGCCGGCGCCTTGTCGACGCGGAAGCCGCCCTTCGGCGTCAGGCCGAGGTCGCGCGCGAGGTCGCGCAGGCGGCGCACCGGCACCAGCAGTTCGAGCAGCTGCGCCAACGGCACCTCGCCGTTCTTGGCGAGCACCCGCTCCGCCAGCTTCTTCAGCACGATCGCCGCGTCCTGCGCCATGCGCCGACTGTAGCGACGGCGGAGGCGCCCGCATCAGCGCGGTGGCGCCGATCCGCCGTCGGGCAGCGGATAGATCGGGGTCACCGGGTACTCGGTGTAGTAGAGCCGCTCGTCCCACAGCCGCTCGATCGCCTCGCGCTCGTTGTCCGACATCGGCGCCGTTGGATGCCAGCTGCGCCAAGCCCCCCACTCGACCAGGTCGAACGGCGCCCCGACGAGCGCGCCGACCTTCCACAGCACGAACGAGGGGAACAAGAACACCGACGCGACTTCGCGGGTCTCGCGCGGCTGCGAGCGGTAGACGACCCACGAGGCCGGCAGTGCGACGACGTCGATCGGGATGCCGACGGCGAAGCCGGTGGTGGCGCCGATCGAGGCCGGCAGGCGGGTGAACAGCGAGCGCCCGGCCTGCGGATCGACGAGCTCGTCCGAGTAGCGGACGATCGACGTGCACGACGGCAGCAGGGCCGGCAGCAGCACGAGCGGCAGCCAGGACCGCACCGCGGTCCGGGCGATGGCCGCGGCTGCGATCACTTGCCCTTGCGCGGCTCGCGTCGCGCGAACTTCAGTTCCTGGATCAGCCACTCGTCCTTCAACTCGGGCGGCGGCGTCTTGCCGCCGCTGAAGCCGGTCGGGTCGGAGGCGTTGACGACCTTCAGGTCGCGCAGGCGCCACACCGACTGCTGCGCCGCTTCGCTGACCGCGCTGGCTCCCGATTCGCAGTTGTAGATCGCTGCGTAGAGGAAGTCCAACTTGACGGGCAGGTCCTTGCGCCAGCCAGCGATGTCGACGACGTAGTCGACGATCGCCTGCTTCGAGGCGAGCGTCGACGGCTCTTCCTTCGGATCCTGGATCGAGAAGTCGTTCGCCTTCAGGCCCGGACCGCTCTGCAGCAGCTGGCCCTGGAAGTAGGTGCGCGGGTCCTTGATCGAGTCGGACATGCTGCGCTTGTTCTGCACGACGACCTCGACCTTGCGCTGCAGCTTGCCGATCTCCTCGATCAGGCCCTTGTCGCCCTTCGCGGCCCGGATCGTCGCATTGCAGGCGGCGATCTCCTTCTCGAGGTCGCGCACGAGCCACCAACCGATCGGCAGCAGCACGAGGCAGAGGATCACGATCACGCGGTAGGCGTCGAGATTGCGGAGGATGTTCATCGGGACCTCACTTGCCTCCCCGCGAACCGAACGGGCGGAAGTTCTCCTTCACGTGCAGCACGATGCGGTAGTAGGCACCGATCACGCCGCTCTCCTTGCTGTCGCGGAACATGTCCTCGCTCTTGCCCTCGTCGGGGCGCTTGGGCCGTTCGAACGGCGAGTCGGCGCGATCGAGCTCGGCGTCGATGACGCGCTGCAGGGCCGAGCGGCGATCGCGGAAGTCGTCGCCACGGAAGGCGACCGTGAACTCGAGCGTGCGGTTCGGCACCTTCATCGAGAGGTCGAACTTGGTCACCAGGAAGCGACCGAGCTCCGGCTCGGCGTCGCGCAGCATCTCGGACCAGCGCACCAGCACGGCGAGACCCGACTCGATCGAGACGTCCTCGAAGATGCCGGAGTCCTTCTGCTTCTGCTCGGACACGTCGCGCAGGCGGTCGCGCACGATCTGCAGGCGCCGATGCACCGGCGCCGCCAACAGCTCGGCGACCAGGTCCTTGTAGACGTAGTCCTTGCCGCCCTTCACCAACCGGAACTGCTGCGGGTTCTCGAACCACGTGGACGCGAACAGCGAGTTCAGCATGCCGAAGAACTGCGGCGGCTTCTTCGGGTCCTTCTTGTCGAAGTACTCGAGGCCGATCTGGATCTCGAGCGTGCGCTTCTCCGCCTTGCGCAGGTTCCAGTGCACGAACAGCGCCAGCACCGCGACCATGCAGAAGATGGCCAGCGGGAACTTCACGCGCTCGAAGCCCTTCGCCAGCAGCAGGTCCTCCTGCCGCAGCTCGAAGCCATCCGGCCCGCCCAGCGCGCCGAGCGCCATGCCCAAGGCGACGGCGATGCGCGGCCCGAGGTCCGCCGCCTGCTCCGGCGACAGGTCGTGCTGCAGGTGCGACAGCAGGTCGAGCTCGCGCACTTCGACGCCGAACACCGCGGCCAGCATCTCCTTGGCGGCGACCGAACGGCTGCCGCCGCCGGTGGCGTAGACCGCACGCAGTCGATCGCCGCGGCCCGAGGCGGTGAGGAACTGGGTCAGCTGGCGGGCGATGCGCTGCATGCAGGCGCTATACGCAGCTTCGACCGAGGCGTGGTCGATGCGCACGACGCGCGTCGCCGGCACCGCCGGCACCGGGGCTTCGCCGGCCCCTTCGGCGTCGGCCTTCGGCGCGGCCGGCAATGCGGCGGCAACCTCGACGCGCTGGTCGGCGCCACTGGCGAGGCATGCGTGCACCGCTTCGCGCGCGGCGGCGACGTCGATGCCGTTCTTGCGGGCGATCTCGTCGGCGACGGCGCCGTCACCGACGCGCAGCACGCGCATCTCGACCAGGTGCTCGCCTTCGACCAGGATGACGTTCACCGAGTGGGCGCCGAGGTCGACGACGGCAGTGATGTTGGCTTCGGCGCCGGAGGCGTCGGCGAACGCACCGGCCCAGTGCGCCGCGCGCCACAGCGCCATGTTGTCGAGGTCGATCGACTCGGGCTCGACCTTGTGCGCCGCCAGCGACACCAGCATCGACTTGATGCCGGCCTTCGGCACCGCGGCGACCAGCAGGCGGGTGCCGCCGTTCTGCCCGGGGCCGATCTCGTGGAAGTCGACGATCATGTCGTCGACCGAACCACTCTGGATCTCGCCTTCGATCTCCGCCTTGACGACCTTGCGGATCGCGTCGCGGCCGGTGAACGGCAGGTCGAGCGGCCGCAGGATCGCTTCGCGGCACGGGTGCGCGAGCGCGATCTCGCCGCGGCGACCCTCGCCCATCGCGACGACCACCGCCTCGCCGCGCGCCGCCGCGCGCGTCGCCGGATCGCCCGGCGCGTTGGTGTCCGCGGCGACGGGAGCGACGCCGACGTGCACGAGGCGCGTCTTCTTGTAGCTGCCGTCGATCTCGACGACCTTCGCCGCCAAATCACCCGGATCGATGCCGATGGTCCTCATGCGTGTTCCTGTCGTTCCGTGGCTCGGTGGCTCGGTGGGTGGCGGTCTTCGTGGGAGTTGGCGGAGGTGGCGATGCGCTGCGGTTCGAATCAGCCCGCAGCTAGCGATGCCGCGGATCGCCCGGCGCGATCGGCCGGAGGGCGAGATCGAACCGTTCGCGCTGCTGCGGGTCGAGCAGGGCGCGGATGCGCTGCCGGGTCAGACCGTTCAGCGCCAGCAGCCGGTTGCGCAGGCTCTCGGGCAACTGAGCGAACTCGATGCCGGCACGAATCGCCGCCTCCTCGTCGCGCTGGTTTTGCAGCACCAGCTGCACGCTGCGGAGCTGCGCGGCGGTCAGCTGATACTTCTCGACCAGGTCGTCCGCGTAGTTGCGGTCCTGCATCGGCACCGCCAGAGCGGCCTCGCTGGAGTGGTGCCCGAGGAAGGTGGTGCCGACGATCATGCCGGCGACGAAGCATCCCAGGGCCACGACCAGAATCCAAAGGCGAATCCCGCGCATGTCGGTCCGCGTCAGCGACGAAGGCTGCCTGCAGCGGACGGATTGCCAGTGGGGCGCGGTGCATCGAGCGAGCCGCTGCGCAGCAGCGCGTCGAGCCGATCGATCTCCTGCCGCACGTCGTCGGGGGCCGCCTGCAGCGTGTCGGCGCCGTGGCCGATCGTGACCAGGCCCGAGCGCCACAGCAGCCCGAGCGCCCCGAGCAGGGCGGCGGCGAACAACAGCCGCCGGCAGAATGCCATCGCCGCACCGACCTCGTCGGCCTGCTGCAGCTGTTGGCGCGTCGGCAGCTGCCGCGCCGCCGCCAGCACGCCGGCGGTGAAGTCGGGGCGCGGCCGGCGCGGCGTCGCCGCGGCCGCCGCGGTGAACAGGCCGCGCATGGCCACCGCTTCGTCGTGGCGCTGGCGCAGCGTCGCGTCGCCCTGCAGGCGCAGAGCGAACGCCGCGGCGGCGGCCGGATCGAGCGCCCCGTCGAGGTAGCGCTGCAGTTGCCGTTCGTCGTGGGAGCTCATCGGGAAGTACCTCGGCCCTGGCCAGCGGGGGCGCCGGCGGGCAGCAGTTCGGGGTGCAGGCGCTCGAGCGCGTCCTTGAAACGCTGCCGGGCGCGGAAGAGGCGGGATTCGACGGTGCCGAGCTGGATCTGCAGGACCTCGGCGATCTCGGTGTAGGAGAGGTCCTCGAACTCGCGCAGCATCAGGATGGTGCGGAACTTCTCGGGCAGGCTGTCGACGATCTCGCGGGTGACCTTCGCCAGCTCGGCGGTCATCAGCGGCGCCGCCGGGTTCTGTTCGTCGCGGTCGCCGCCGGTGTCGAGCGAGGCGTCGTCCTCGACCAGCCGCAGCCGCCGCGAACTCGCCTTCGACAGGTGGTCGGTCGCGGCGTTGACGGCGATGCGGTAGAGCCAGGTGTAGAAGGCCGAGCCGCCCTGGAAGGTGTGCAGCTTGCGGAAGACCTTCAGGAACACGTCCTGGGCCAGGTCCTCGCACTCGACCTGGTCGCGGCAGTAGCGGCCGAGCAGCCGGAAGACCCGGTCCTTGTAGCGGTCCACGATGCCGGCGAACGCGGCCTCGCTGCCAGCCAGGGCGCCGGTGATCAGCTCGGCGTCGGGGATTTCAGTGGGTCGTTGCAAGGCGAACACGGCGGCGCTTTGAGGGGCACCGCCAGGGGTTTCTTCCGCACGCGTTGCGATCGAGCCGCCGGGCGGCCCCGTCACCGCTCAGTCGACCTTGCCAACGGGCTTGTCGAACAGGTGGCCCATCTTCTCGCGTTTCGTGTCCAAGTACTTTTGGTTGTGCTGGTTGGGAGCGACCACCAGCGGCACCTGGGCGGCGATCTCGAGGCCGTAGCCCTGCAGGCCGGCGAGCTTCTTCGGGTTGTTGCTCATCAGCTGCAGCCGGCGCACGCCGAGGTCGTGCAGGATCTGGGCGCCGGTACCGAACTCGCGCTCGTCCGGCTGGAAGCCGAGGTGCACGTTGGCTTCGACGGTGTCGAGCCCGCGGTCCTGCAGTTCGTAGGCGCGCAGCTTGTTGGCGAGCCCGATGCCGCGGCCCTCCTGGCTGATGTAGAGCACGACGCCGCGGCCGGCGGCCTGCACCTTCTCCATGGCCAACTGCAGTTGCGGGCCGCAGTCACAGCGCAGCGAACCGAACGCGTCGCCGGTCAGGCACTGCGAGTGCACGCGCACCAGCACCGGCTCCTCGATCGGCGGGAACCGCCCGCTCTCGCCGACGCGCGGAATGCCCACGGTCAGCGCCATGTGCGTGCGGCCGTCGACCAGGCTGCGGTAGGTGTGGCAGTCGAAGTCGCCGTGGGTGGTCGGCATGCGGGCGACGGCGACCCGTTCGATCAGCCGCTCGCGGCGGCGGCGGTACTCGACCAGGTCGGCGATGCAGCCGAGCTTGAAGCCGCGCTTCTGGCAGTAGTCGATAAGGTCGGGCACGCGCGCCATCTCGCCGTCCGGCTTCATCACCTCGCAGATGACGCCGGCCGGGCGCAGGCCGGCCAGTCGGCACAGGTCCACCACGGCCTCGGTGTGGCCGGCGCGGACCAGCACGCCGCCTTCGCGCGCGCGCAGCGGGAAGATGTGGCCGGGGCTGGTGATGTCCTCGGGCCTGGCGCCGGGGGCCACGGCCGCCTGCACGGTCAGCGCCCGGTCCTTCGCCGAGATGCCGGTGGTCATGCCCTTGGCGGCGCCGATCGACACCGTGAACGCCGTGCCGAAGCGCGACTTGTTCTTCTGGTCGGCGACCATCGGCTGCAGGCCGAGGTTGTCGCAGATCTCGTCATCCATCGGCAGGCAGATCAGGCCGCAGGCATCGCGCGCCAGCAGGTTGATCAGCTCGGGGGTGGCGAACTGGGCGGCGAAGCACAGGTCGCCCTCGTTCTCGCGCGAGGGGTCGTCGACCAGCACGATCGGGCGGCCGGCCTTCAGTTCGTCGAGCAGTTCTGGGATCGGGGCGAAGGTCATGCAGTGTGGGCCCCCGAAGCACCGGCGGGGATCGCGCAGTCTAGGCCGCCAGCGCGCCCCAGACGAGCCGGCAGGGCGGCTGGCGCGACCGTCGCGAACGACCACAGCCCCCGGCCGCGACTGCCGGACCTTGCGACGCTCGGCCACCCGCTGCTGCAGGATGCGGCAGTCGGCGGCGAGTGCGCCCGGTCGCCGACGAGCCCGACGATCCGGTGGCATGGGCGTCCCAAGTCACTGCCCCAAAGGCAGTTGCTTTTCTCTTCAGCCGTTTTCGCACGTTCGCCGAAGCGGCCTGTGGCAAGGGCGCGGGTCGCAGCAACCGGGAAGAAGAGCAACTGGGATGAAACGCACTCTGGTGGAAGTGTCGTGCGGCCTTGCCGCGCTCGTGGTGATGGTCTCGTTCCATCAACAGGTGGCGCGGCTCGAGGCGCAGCAACAGAACGTGACCGCCCTCGAACGCAAGGTCGAGCGCGCGGTGGCCGCCGTCGGCGACACCAAGGAGCTCGAGCAGCTGCGCCGGCAGATCGTCGAGCAGACCGAGGGGCGGATGAAGGAGCTGGAGTCGCAGCTGCGCACGGCCGCGGTCGGCTCGCAGCAGGCCCGCAACATCGAGCAGGAGCTCGAGCGCGCGAAGAGCGACGTGCTGTCGTTCCGCAGCCAGCTGACCAGCGACTTCGAGCGCCAGCGCCAGATGGTCGACGCCTACATGCGCGAGGTCCGCAGCAAGGAACACGACGCCGACATGAAGCTGTCGGAGGCGAACCGCGCCATCGCGCAGCTCGCCGGCCAGCTCTACCGCGACCCGCACGAGCTGACCCGCACGATGCTGCTGCCGACCGTGCAGCTGAACGGCGACGACACCGTCGGTTCGGGCACGATCGTGTTCTCGGGACCGAACGAGAAGCACGGCCACAAGACCGAGACCTACGCGCTGACCTCCTACCACGTCGTGCGCAACATCCTGGCGGACACGCCGAAGGCGCAGACCGACGGCTTCGAGGTCACCATCTACCTGCCGGGCGAGAAGCTCGTGGTGAAGGGCAAGATGGTCGCCGCACAGCCGAAGATCGACGCCGCGCTGGTGCAGGTGTTCACCGACCGCAAGTTGCCGAACGTCGCCAACGTGCTGCCGCGCGCCGAGGCGCCGTCGATCAAGGTGTGGGACTCGGTCTGCGCCGTCGGCTGCCCGCTCGGCAACGACCCGGTGCCGAGCAACGGCGAGATCAGTTCGTTGAGCAACGAGTTGAACGGCGCCAACTACTGGATGATCAACGCGCCGACCTACTTCGGCAACAGCGGCGGCGGCATCTACCGCGCCGACACCAAGCAGCTGATCGGCGTGTTCAGCAAGATCTACACGCACGGCAAGGGCAACCCGGTGGTCGTGCCGCACATGGGCCTGTGCACGCCGATCGACCTCGTCTACGAGTGGCTCGGCAACGAGAAGCTCGACCACCTGCTGCAGAGCAGCTCGGTGCCGCGCGTCGACCTGAGCCAGCTCGCCGCGCCGCCGCGCTGAACAGCAGCGCGCGGTGCAGGCCGCGGGTCCGGCGAGGCCGTCAGGCCCGCCGCAGCCGCCGCGCCAGATGGCGCAGCTCCGGGCTGTCGAGCCCGGCCTCGCGCGCCGAGGCCACGCACTTGCGTGCGTCGTCGACGCGGCCGAGGTGGCGCAGGTAGCGCGCCCGCGCGCCGTGCAACCGAGGATCTTCCGGCCGACCCTGCAGCGCGCTGTCGACCAGTTCGAGCGCGCGCTTGGGATTGCGGCGGCGATCGAAGCCCTCGGCCAGCGCGAACAGCACGTCCGGCTGCCCCGGTGCCACCTCGAGCGCCATCGCCAGCAGGTCGAGCGCTTCGTCGGCCTCGCCGAGGCGGCGCTTCGCCAACGCCGAGAAGTAGAGCGCCGGCCAGAACTCGGGCTGCAGGTGCAGCCACAGCTGGAACTCGGCCAGCGCGTCGCGCGGATTGCGCGCGCGCGTCGCGCGATCGCAGGCGCGCGCGAATCGCGCCTCGAAGTCGGCGACGTCGATCTGCAGCAGCGCGCGCACGGCGAGGTCGCGGACCTCGAGCGCTTCGACCACGCGGCCACCGAGCTGCAGTTCGTTGCGGGCCTCACGGCGCTGGCCGCAGGCCATCAGGCAGAGGCCGAGGAACACGCGCGCCTCGCCGATCATGACGCCGCGCAGCGGTTCGAGCGCCTGCACGACCTCGGGCGGCGCTGCGCGACGGCCGAGCTGCGCGTGCAGGCACTCGAGCAGCACGCTGCCCTCGCGCGGATCGTCGTCCCACTCGCCGGCGCGCACCGTGCGTTCGCACAAGCGCCGCAGGCCGTGCACCAGCAGCTGCCAGGCTTCGGCGTCGCGATCCTCGGCGAACGCGAGCTGCGCCAGGTGCGAGTAGAAGTCGGGGTGGCCGTCGACGTCGAGGCCCTTCTGCCACAGCGCACGCGCTTCGGCTAGGTCGCCGCGGCGGGCCATCAGCAGGCCGAGGCTCTCGAGGCCGCGCGGCGGCGGCGGGTCGAGCAGGGCCGCGTGCTGCAGCCAGGCGAACGCGCGTTCGTCGTCGCCCATGCCGCTCAGCTGCTCGGCGATGGCGACGCAGGCGTCGCCGTCGGCGGGCTGGATCTGGTAGCAGCGGTCGAGGAAGCGCCGCACCGACTCCTGGTCGAGGCGCGCGCCGTCGAGCGCCACCGCGGCGGTGGCGTTGGCGACGCGCAGCGCCAGGCCGAACGTCGGATCGAGCGCCAGCGCGTCGGCGAACGGCCGCATCAGCGCCTCGCGGTCGGCGGGCACCGCGATGTCGAGCTCGCCGCTCAGCAGCATGGCGTTGTCGAGCCCCTGCAAGAACAGCCGGAACGCCTCGCCGTTCTGCGTCAGCAGCCCGCGCGGCGGCGCCTGGAAGTCGATCTCGAGCAGGCGCGCGAGATGGCGCGTCAGCCGCAGCAGGCCGGCGACCGGATCGTCGAACGTGACGACACCGCCGACCTTGGCGGTGACGTCGTCGTCCTCTTCGTCCTCGGCGCGGTAGACGTGGAACTCGACGCGCAGGCCGCCCGCGGTCGGCTCGACCTCGCCGGTGACGATCGCCCGCACCTCGAGCCCGGGTGGCAGCAGCTCGAACGCATCGTCGCGCTCGGGCGGCGCATCGAACTGCACCCAGCGCACCGGCCCGTCCTCGGTCGTCGACTGCAGCTCGAGCATCGCCGACGGACCGGCGTGCCCTTCGTTCAGCACCTGGTGGACGAAGTCCGGCAGGCGCCGCGCGTAGGTCGCGGGGTCGAGACCGTTCCACCCCTCGGCGGTCGTCACCGCCAACGGCAGGAACATCACCTCGGGACCGACGGGTTCGTTCGGTGCTTCGGGTTCGGTCATGTTCAGCCAGGGGGCCAGTCGAGCTGGCGACCGGCGAGGACGTGCACGTGCAGGTGGAAGACGGTCTGGCCGGCGCCAGCGCCGTTGTTGATCACGACGCGGTGCTCGGGGTGGCCGAGGTTGCGCGCGACGGCGGCGGCGGACAGCAACAGGTGGCCGAGCAGGGTCGCGTCGGCTGGCGTGGCGTCGCCGAGACGCGCCACGGGACGCTTCGGGATGACGAGAAAGTGCAGCGGGGCCTGCGGGTTGACGTCGCGGAAAGCGACGCAGTGTTCGTCCTCGTGCAGCAGCTGCGCCGGGATCTCACGGCGGAGGATGCGCGCGAACACGTTGGACGGGTCGTAGGGCAACGGTGCGGTGGGGCGCTCGGCGGGTTCGCCGCGCGCCTGCCGAGGGTAAGGCGGGCGGCGCCCGGTGCTCAAGCCCTTCGTTCCGGAAGAATCGGCCAGACTCCAGCTTGCGGTCAGCCGGAGCCGGCGGCACGGCGGCGAGGCCAGCGGCGGTGCGGCGCGGCCGGGGCGAACGGCTGCTTGCGTGGCCCGCCCGGCCCCCTAGCTTGCGGCGGATGCGCACGCAGGCCCGCCCGTTCACGGTCGCCATCGCCGGAGGTTCCGGCAGCGGCAAGACCTCGCTGACGCGGGCGCTGGTCGGGCTGCTCGGGCAGGACACCTGTGCGGTGCTCGACCACGACTCCTACTACCGGGACCTGTCGCACCTGCCGCCGGCGGCGCGCGCCGAGACGAACTTCGACCACCCGGAGAGCCTCGAGAGCGGGCTGCTGGCCGAGCACGTGGCGGCGCTGCGCAGCGGCCGCGCCGTCGAACGGCCGGTCTACGACTTCTCGGTGCACACGCGCACGCGCACGACGAAGCGCGTCGAGCCGCGGCCGGTGATCGTCTGCGAGGGCATCCTGCTGCTGGCGGTGCCGGAGCTGCGGGACGCGTTCGACCTGCGCGTCTACGTCGACACGCCGCCGGACGTGCGCGCCCTGCGCCGCGTGCAGCGCGACATCGTCGAGCGCGGGCGCACGGTCGAGTCGGTCGTGCAGCAGTACCTGGAGACGGTGCGGCCGATGCACGAACGCTTCGTCGAGCCGGCGCGCGAGACCGCCGACCTGGTGCTCGGCTGGCAGCACACGCCGGCGGACTGGGCCGCGATCGTCGTCGCGACGCTGCGCGGGCGCATGGGTCCGCGCTGACTCGCGCAGGCGATCGGCGGCGCGACGCCGTTCAGCGCACGCGCAGGCCGGGCGGCATCAGCGCGTAGATCTTCGCCGAGCCATCGCCAGCCAGCGCTTCGCGCAGCAGCCCGAGCACTTCGCCGAGGTGGCCGACCTGGCCGAGCAGCTGCTGCAAGGCGCCGCGCTCGACGCCGGCTGCGACCTGCGCGTCGAAGAAGGACGACAACAGCGAGTCGGCGAAGTTCGTCGGCTCCGGCTGGTGCCGCACCTCGACCTCGTCGCCGAGGCTGGCGCGCTTCTTCACCATGGCCAGCGCGTCACCGACGCCGCCGATCGCATCGACCAGGCCGTTCTCGACCGCCTGCTGGCCCGACCAAACGCGGCCACCGGCGATGGCGTCGACCTGCTCGGTGGTCTTGTTGCGCGACGCCGCGACGTTCTGCAGGAAACGCACGTAGATGTCGTCGACGAACGCCTGCATGCGGCTGCGCGCCGCGTCGCTCCACGGCCGGTCCATCGCGTCCATCAGCGGGCCGTCGTCGAGGCGCACGATCTCGGTGTGCACACCGAGGCGGCGCATCAGCGCGCCAGGCTGGAAGCGCATGCCGAACACCCCGATCGAGCCGGTGATGGTGCCGACCTCGGCCAGGATCGGCTGGCCGATCGTGGTGATCCAGTAGCCGCCGCTGGCCGCCAGGTCGCCCATCGAGAACACCACCGGCTTCTTCGCCGCGAGGCGCACCAGCGCGTTGCGGATCGCCTCGCTGGCGGTCGCCGAGCCGCCCGGCGAATTGATGCGCACGACGACGCCCTTCACGTGCTCGTTGGCCGCGAGCTCGTCGAGCTTCGCCACCGCCGGGCCGCTGACCATGCTGCCGGCACTCGGCTTGTCGCCGTCGACGATCTGGCCGGCGAGGTGCATGACGACGACCGTGGGCTCGTCGATCTTCTTCTCCTTCTTGCCGCCGGAGAACATGCCGGTCATCAGCGACATGAAGTCGAGGCTCTCCTTCTTCTTCTTCTTCGGCCCGACGTCGGCGTAGTCGAACGCCTCGTCGCCGCGCACGCCCGCCAGCGCGCGCTGCGCCCCGCTCCACGGCACCAGCTGGTCGACGAGCCCGCGCGCCTTCGCTTCCTTCGCCGTCAGCAGGCGCTCGGCCTGCATCGCGCGCACGACCTCCGGCTGCAGCTTGCGACCCGTGGCGATCGCGCGCACGGAGTCGTCGTTCATCGAGCGCAGCATCGCTTCGTAGTGCGCGCGCAGGTGGTCCGACATCGTCGGCAGCATGTAGGGCTCGACCGCGCCCTTGAACGCGCCGACGCGCGTCACCTCGACCTGCACGCCGAGCAGATCCAACGCGTCCTTGAAGTGCGGCACCGACATCGCCGCCGAGCGCAGGTCCATCGCCCCCATGTCGGCCATCAGGATGCGGTCGCACTGCGCCGCCAGCCGGAACGTGCCGGTGTCGACGTTCTCGACGTAGCACGTGATCGTCTTGCCCGCCGCGCGTGCGGCCTGCAGCGCGCGCTCGAGTTCGCGCAGCTGCGGCTGGCTGAAGCCCGCCCCACCGCTCAGGTCGAGCACGACCTCGGTCTCCGGCAGTTTCGCCAGCGCCTGCACCGCGTCGAGGAACGGGAAGAACGGCTTCGCCGGCGCGGCGCCGCCGGTCAGCAGGCTGGTGACGTCGAAGCCGGACTCGGCGAGATCGGCGTAGGCGCCTTCGGGGCGCAGGAACGGCACACGCGGCTTCGCCGGCGCGTCGGCCTTGTCGCCCTTCCCGGACTTTGCGCCGGCCTTGGCGTCGCTCTTGGTGTCGGCCGGCTTGGTGCTGGGGTCCTGGGCCAGTGCGGGCGGCACCAGTGCGAGGCAACCGAGAAGGGAGAACAGCACGATCGGGGTTCGCATGCGGAAGGACTCGTTGGAGCGGGAAGGCGCAGAAGCATGCCAGCTCAGGGTGCTGGCGCGAAGGCGTGCACCGTGGCCGGCCGCTGCACGGACTTGTCGCGCGGCATCGAACGCTCGCTAGACTGCCGCCCTCGAGCGCCCGTAGCTCAGTTGGATAGAGCACCGCTTTCCTAAAGCGGGGGTCACAGGTTCAACTCCTGTCGGGCGTACCACCTGTCGCTCCCGGCACGCCACCGGCCCGGCGCCCTGCCGCGGATGATCAAGTACCTCGGCTCCAAGCGCACCCTCGTCCCCCTGCTGCTGCAGGTCGTGCGCGCGATGCGCAGCGTGCGCACCGTCGTCGACCTGTTCGCAGGCACGTCGCGCGTCGGCCACGCCCTGAAGCGCGCCGGCTACCGCGTGCTGGCCAACGATCACAACGCCTACGCGCACCGCCTCGCCGCCTGCTACGTGCAGGCCGACCGCGACTCGGTGCTCGCCGACGCCACCCGCTGGCTCGCCGACCTCGAACGTCTGCCCGGCGCACCGGGCCCGTTCACCGCGACCTACTGCGAAGCGGCTCGCTACCTGCATCCGAAGAACGGCGCCCGCGTCGACGCCATGCGCAGCGCGATCGCCAAAGCCGGCCTGCCTTTCGAACTCGAGTCGGTGCTGCTGGTGGCGCTGATGGAAGCGGCCGACCGCGTCGACTCCACCACCGGCGTGCAGATGGCCTACCTGAAGCAGTGGGCGCCGCGCGCGCTCGAGGACCTGCGCCTGCGCGTTCCCG
>JBILEY010000106.1:0-13633 GCA_044351865.1 Planctomycetota bacterium
ACGGTCCGGTCGACGCGTCGGCGAAGACCACGACCACGCAGCGCCGCGGCTTCTGGCGCCCGCGCCGCTGAGATCGCTGGAGCGCGCCACAGCACTTCCGAAGTCGTCGCCGTCGCTGCATCATGCGCGCCACCGCGGGGGTGGCGGAACGGCAGACGCAGCGGCCTTAAAAGCCGCGAGCCGGCAACGGCTGTGAGGGTTCGAGTCCCTCTCCCCGCACCACTCGGCGCTGCCTGGACGGCTCAGCGGGTGGCCACGTCGCGCACGGCGGCCAACACCGCCGCCGCCGCCGGTGCTGGGCCGCCGAAGCGCGCGGCGTCGAGCGCCTGCCGCATCGCTTGCAGCTGCACGACGGCCGCCGCTGGAACAGGCCGCTGCGCCAGTTGCTGCCAGGCGCCCTCGACGGTCGTCGCGTCACCGGCCGCGTGCAGCACGCACGCATCGAAAGCGACCAGCGCCTCGACCGGATCGCTCGCCAGCGCGGCGACGAGGCGTTCGTGGTGCGCGGCGCGCCGGCGATCGAACATGGCGCGGCGGCGCCTCTCCCGCAGCAGGTGCACGAACACCAGCACGCCTCCCGCGAGCGCCGCGTATCGCCACAGCGGCCACTCGTTCGCGGCCGCGAGTTCGCGGCGGTCGAGGTAGATGCGTTCGCGCACCCGCGGCGGCAGCTCCACACCGGCCGGCGTCGGCGACACCGCCAGCGGCACCGGCGCACTCGCCAGGGTCACGTAGCGGCGCTCGCGCGGTGAGAACGCGACGAACGGCACCGGCGGCACCTCGGTCGTGCCGGCGCGCAGCGGCAGCAGGTCGAGCGTGAACACGCGCGCGCCGGCCACCATCGCCGACGTCACGCCCTGCACGTGGAAGCCGGGCAGCGACGGCGGCGGCAGCGGCGCCATGCGTTCGAGGTTGCCGGCGCCGCGCACTTCGAGGCGAAGCGGCACGCTGCTGCCGACCGTCGCAGCACTGGCGGTCGTGCTCGCCTGCAGCGTGAACTCGCCGACGGCGCCGCAGAAGCCGGCCGGCGGCAACGGCGGCAGCGGCACCACCGTCAGCGAGGCCGCGGGGGAAGCGATCGTCGCTTCCTGCCGATCGACCGGTTCGCGCCCGCGCAGGAAGTCCTCGACGAAGCGTTCGGCGAACGCGTAGCGCAGCTCGACCGGCGCCACCAGCGAGCGACCGGGCGCCAGCGCCGTCCAGCGCAGCGTCGCCGTCAGCAGGTCGAAGCGACGGCCATCGACCTCGCGCGCGCCGGCGCCGACGAACGGTACGGCGCGATCGCCGAAGGCGAGGCGCTGCGTGCTGGTCCCCGCCGCCGGCGGCAGCAGCTCGACGGCGCGGTCCTCGGCCGCCTGCAGCCACGGCACGACGACGTGGAACGGCTGGTCGAGCTTCTGCTGGAACATTGGCACCGCGTGCTGCTGCAGCCACGCGCTGTCGACGCCGAGGCGCACCACCAGCTCGAACGACTGCTGCACGAACACTTCGCCCGGCAGCCCGTCGACCTCGACGAACAGCGGGGCGCGGCCCGCCGGCTGCTGAGCCAGCGCGGCGGCAGCCCATGCCGACCAGCAGGCGACGACGAACGCGGCCCGCACGGCGATCACCAGAAGCGCTCCCCGGCGCGCGCCGCCGGCGGCGCCGACTGCTGGCGCAGCGCGCGCTTGTCGCGTTCCTGCTGGCGCAGGCGCTGCAGCAGCTGCGCGACCTCCGCCGCCGTCAACGTGTCCTTCGCCAGGTCCGGCGCCACCTCTTCCGGCTTCTGGTCGGCGGGCTTCGGCGGCTCGGGCTCTGGTTCCGGCGCTTCCGTCTTCTGGTTGTCCGGCTTCTTCGCCGCCGCTTGCAACTGCTCGATCTCGCGCAGGCGCACGCTGCAGCGCTCGGCGTTGCGCGCCGCCTGCGGCCACGACGAACGCAGCCGATCGGCGCGGGCGAAGCCGTCGATCGCCTGCTGCATCGCACGCCGCGCCATCGTCCACGCCAGCGGTTCGGCGTCGGCGAGCTGGGCCGCAGCGACCGCCCGTTCGCCGCGCTGGTGCGCGACCATCGCCAGCACGAACTCGGCTTCGGCCTGCCAGCGCACGTCCGCGTGCTGCAGCAGCGGCTGGATCGCGGCTTCGGCGTCCCCGCTGCGCTGCACGCGCAGTGCGGCGAGTGCGGTGTTCCAGCGCAGCTCCGCCTCGGCGCGGTCGCCGGCGGCGGCGAGCAGCTGCGCGAACGCCGCGTGCGCTGGTTCGAAGCGCCCGGCGCGGTAGTCGGCGATCGCGGCGGCGAACGCGGCTTCGGCATCGGCCGGAACCGCGGCGGCGGGCTGCTGCGCTGGCGACGGCAGCGCGATGAGGCAGCACGGCAGCAGCCACGCGGCGAGCGACGAGCGCACGATCATCGGCGGAACTCCGGCACGGTGCGGCGCAGCATCCAGAACAGCAGCGCCAGGAGCAAGGGCACGTGGAAGCACGGCACCGCCGCCAGTTCGCCGCGCTGCAGCGCCGACGCGCGCGCCGCCGGCAGCAGCACGTCGTCGTGCAGGCGCTGCAGTTCGTCGCCGTTCTTGGCGAACACGCAGCGGCCGCCACCGGCCGCGCACAGCCGCTGCAGCGCCTCGCGCTCGAGGTGCGTCGTGACCTCGGCGCCGCTGCCGTCGCGCAGGAACGCTTCGACGCCGTCGACCTCGATCGGGATCTTGCTGCCGTGTTCGTCGCCGAGTCCGAGCGCGTGGACGCGGTGCCCGGCTTGTGCCAGGGCCGCAGCGGCCGCTTCGCCGCCGCCGACGAAGTCCTCGCCATCGCCGACCAGCACGACCGCCCCACCGGGTTTGCCGGCCAGCAGTTCGCCCGCGAGCCGCAGCGCCGCACCAGGGTCGGTGCCGCCCTGCGCGAGGAAGCCGGGCTGCAGTTCCTGCGCCATCGCCGCGACGGCTTCGCCGTCGTTGGTGCGCGGCGTCACCAGCTCGGCGGTGCCGGTGAAGGCGACGAGGGCGAAGCGGCTCTGTGGTGCCGCCGCGACCATGCGCGCGATCTGCGCGCTGGCCGCACCACCGCGCGACGGCACCACGTCGCGCGCCGCCATCGACGCCGAGACGTCGACGCACAGCACCAAGTCGGCGCCGAACGCCCGTTCGCGCCCGGGCACGACCGGCTGCAGCAGGGCGATGGCGATGGCGAACAGCGCGAGCCAGCCGAGCAGCGCGCGCAGGCGGCGATGGACCGGCACCCCGACGAGCACCGCAGCTCGCGCGCCGAGCCAGCGGGCACGTTCCAGTTCGCTGCGGCGCTGCTGCCAACGCACGGCAAGGGGCACCAGCAGCAGCAACGGCACCGCCGGCCAGTACCACGGCCACGCGAACTGCAGCTCGTTCACGCGAGCCTCCGCAGCCACGTCGCCGACAAGCCGAACGCCGCGGCGAGCAGCGACAACGCCAGCAGCATCGTGGCGCCATGCCACGGTTCGGCGACGACGCCCGGCGCCTGGAACGCCGAAGCTTCGAGTTCGTCGATCGCCGCACAGACCGACGCCAGCGCCGCCGCGTTCTCGGCACGGAACGAACGGCCACCGGTGGTCGCCGCCAGCTGCTCGACCGCGGTGGTGTCGAGCGGTGCGAACGTGCCGTCGGCGCGCGAACTGCCGCGGCCGACGACGATCGTGTGCACGCGGATGCCGCTGCTGGCGCACAGCTGGGCCGCGTGCAGCGGCGCGATCGCCTTCGACGTGCCCGCGGTGGCGACGTTCTCTTCGCCGTCGGTGACGACGATGGCGACGCGGGCCGAAGCAGTCGAACGCCGCAGCAACGACGCCGCCAGCGCAGTCGCCGCACCGATCGCGGTCGCGTCTTCGGGGCCGTCCTTGCCCACCATCGTGGTGCGCTGCAACAACTGCAGCAGCGCACCGTGGTCGCCGGTCGGCGGGCAACGCAGGTCGGCGTAGCGCGCGAACGTCACCAGGCCAATGCGGTCGTCGGCCCGCGTGCGCACGAACTCGCCCAGCAGATCGAGCCCGACCGCGAGCCGCGTGCGTTCGGGGGCCAGGTCGGTCGCCGCCATCGACGAGCTGCGGTCGACGCACAGCACGAGGTCGCGCCCCGGCGGCACCGGCGGTGCCGGCCGCAACACCACTGGCTCGGCCAACGCCAGCGCCGCGGCTGCCAACGCCAGCGCCTGCAGCAGCGACGGCGCGCCGGCGAGACGCACGCGCCCACTGCGCGGCAGCCGCTCGCCGGCGGTGGCGCCGAGTTCGCCAGCAGCGGCGAACGGCACCGCGCGCCGGCGGCGAGCCAGCAGCCCGTGCGCGAGCAGCAGCGGCAGCAGCAGCCACAACCACGCCGGCTGCTGCAGGGTGAACGGCAGCGCAGCGTTCATGCGGAGCCCCCGTCGACGGCTCGCGCGGACGCACGATCGTCGACGACGCAGCGCACCGCCGCGTCGCGCAGTTCCTGCAGCACCGCGGATGCCGGCTCGGCCGCACCGAACAGCACGCGATCGACGACCTGCAGGCACGGCTGCAGCGCGGCGCCGACGCGCGGCAGCCGGCACAGCTCTTCGCTGGTGGCGACGTCGGCGGCGACACGATGCTGCGCCTGCACGTGCTGGCGCAGCAGCGCCTTCACCCGCTGGCAGAACGGCACGATGCCGGCGCGGTCGGCGGGCAGCGGCACTTCGCGCAGGCGCGCCGCGAGGTCCTCCGGTGTTGCGGGCACCGCCACCACGGCGGGCAGCGGTGCCCTGCGACGCCGCCACCAGGCCATGGTGCAGAGCGCAACCACGGCGAAGCCGAGCCACGGCCACGGCCCGAAGCCGCGGGGTCGTTCGCGCACGTCGCCGGGCCATTCGAGCTCGCCCGCCGGCTGCGGCAGCGACGACGCGATCGCCAACGTCAGCGGCGCGCTCGCCACCGGCTTCGCCCCACCGGCCCGCGGGAACTGCAGCACGACCGGCGCCACGACCACGTCGCCGGCGACATAGCTGCGCACGGTCGCGCGCCAGGTGATCGCGCCGTCCACCGCCTCGCGCGCGATCGCGTCGACGTGCAGCGGCGCCAGCTGCTTGCCGTCGAGTTCGAGCGGTGCTTCGCCCGCCGGCCAACGCGCCAGCACTTCGAGTTCGAACGGCGCGCCGACGCGCAGCGCACCGGCAGGCGAGCCCCGCTGCAACGCGACCGACTGCGCGGTCGCCGGCGCTGCCGCGGCCACCAGCAGCAGGGCTGCGATCGCGGCCCGCGAGCGGCTCATCGCTTGACCTCGCGCACGGCGCGACGATGGAAGAAGCGCTGCAGCGGCTGCGCGATCGCCGCCACGTCGGCGACCATCGGCAGCACCAGGTCGACGACGTCGACGCCGGCGCGCCCGAACTGCTCGTCGCGCACGTGCCGCTGCTGGCGTTCGCGCGCGAGCCACTGCTGCTGCGTCGGCGCGTGCGCGAAGTCGACCAGCGCCATGCCGCCAGCGACGGGATCGGCGACCGACAGCAACGCCGGCGGCGGCGCCAGCCGTTCCGGCGCCAGCAGGCGAACGGCGACGACGTCGTGGCGATGGGCACACGGCAGCAGCGACCGCCACGGCGACGAACCGGCGAAGTCCGACAACACGAACAGCACGACGCGGCGGCGCAGCCGCCCGGCGGCGGTCGCGAACAGCACGTCGAGGTCGGCCGGCCCGGCGCGTTCGGGCAGCTCGACGACGTCGCGCAGCACCCGCAGCACATGGCCGCCGCCCTTCTTCGGCAGCGACAGCCGCACCAGCCGCTCGCCGGCGGCCAGCAGCCCGACGCGGTCGTGGTTCTGGATCGCCGCGAGGCCGAGGCAGGCGCAGAAGCGCGACGCCGCCTGCCGCAGCGACCAGGCGCCGAGGCCCGCAGCCATGCCCGCCGACACGTCGAGCGCGAACACGATCGTGCGTTCGCGTTCCTCGACGAAGCGCTTGACCATCGGTCGGCCGACGCGCGCGGTGACGTTCCAGTCGACGGTGCGCGGATCGTCGCCCTCGACGTATTCGCGGACCTCGCTGAACTCGACGCCAGCGCCGCGGAACGTCGACCGGAAGCCGCCGGCCAGCACGTCGGTGATCAGCCGGCCCGAGCGCACCTCGGTCGTGCGCACCTCGGCCAACACGTCGGCGAGGCGTTCGCGTGGCTCGGGCTGTGGCTTCGACGAACGGGACGACATCGCGAGCGCAGCACGCTAGCGCTTGCCGATGCCAGCGGAAGGGCGAGCCGAGGGCGTTCCGGTCGCGTTCGTGCACCACGATCGAAGCACCGCGACCGGCATTCGCGACGACGTTCCGTCGGCGCGACGGCACGTCGCATCGACGCGACAGCACCAACAGCCGCGACCGCCGCCGAGCCGATGCAGGCGCGTGCGCCTCGAACCTCCTGCCGCTCCCCCGCCGCCGTCGCCGCCGCGTCCCCGCGTCGTCGGCGTGCGCCGCCACGGCGACGACGACCCGGCCGCCGACCAGCCGACCGACGGGATCGCCGGCGACTCTGCCGACGAACCGGCACCGACGCGCTGGCGCTGGCTCGCGCTCGGCTTCGCCGCCGCGTGGCTGTTGCCACCGTTCCTGCCGCCGGGCTTCGACTGGTTCCTGGCGGCGATCCCGCACGAGATGGGCCACGCGACGATCGGCTCGCTGCTCGGCCGGCCGTCGGCGCCGGCGATCAGCCTCGCCGGCCATGCCTGGGCTGGCATCGGCGAGTTCCGCCCGTGGCTGTCGTGGGTGATGGCGCTCGGCCTCGGCGCCCTGGCATGGCTACAGCGCACCCGCCCGGTGCTGGCCATCGCGCTCGCCGCGGTCGCGTTGGCGCTGCCGTTCGTCGCCCGCATGCACCTCGCCGAGGTGCTGATCTCGCTCGGCGGCCACTTCGGCGAACTCGCCTTCGCCGCCTACTGCTACGCGCTGTGCTGGTCGGGCGGCCACACCGGCACACCGCAGGAACGCATCGCCTCGGCGATGTGCGGCGCGATCCTGCAAGCCGGCAGCCTGCGCCTGTCGTTCGGCCTGCTGACCGACGCCGCGGTGCGCGCGCACTACGAGGTCTCCGGTTCGCTCGGCATGAAGAACGACTACCTGGTGATCGCCGAGGACCTGTGCAGCTGCCGGCTGCAGACCGTGGTCGGCTGGATGCTGCTGCCGGGCCTGCTGGCGCTGCCGCTCGGCCTCTGGTGGGGTGCGGTGCGCCAGCGCCGGGCCGCGCTCGACGACTGAGCTCGCCAAGCCCAGGGGGCGCGCCGGACCGCGGCTCAGGTGGCCGCCCCGGGTCGGCCGATGACGACGCCGTCGCAGCCACGCGACGCCGTCGCGACACCGAGACCCCATGACCAAGATCCTGTTGGCCGACCCCGACCCGCGCGCGCAGCACGACCTGCGCGAGCTGCTGCAGAAGCGCGGCTACGAGTTCGACGCCGTGCCCGACGTGCCGCAGGCGCTGCAGCCGGTGCAGGACGGCGACGTCGACCTGGTGCTGTGCGACCTGGCGGTGCCCGGCGGCGGCGGCATGAAGCTGCTGCAGGAAGTGCAGAGCCTGCATCCGGAGACCGCGGTCGTGCTGCTGTCGGCGTTCGGTTCGGTGCAGGACGCCGTGCAGGCGATGCGCCACGGTGCCGCCGACTTCCTCGGCAAGCCGTTCGCTCCCGAGCAGGTGCTGGTCGCCGTCGACCGCGCGCTCGAGAAGACGGCGCTGCAGAAGGAGAACCTGGCGCTGAAGACGGCGCTCGACGACCGCCTGCGCCTCGACAACGTGGTCGGCACCGACCCGCGCATGCAGGCGATCTTCAAGACCATCAAGGCGGTCGCCGACACCCGCACGACGGTGCTGATCACCGGCGAATCGGGCACCGGCAAGACGCTGCTGGCGCGCGCGCTGCACGCGCTGAGCACGCGCAAGCACGCGCCGTTCGTCGAGGTCAACTGCGGGGCCTTGCCGGAGTCGCTGCTCGAGTCGGAACTGTTCGGCCACGTGAAGGGCGCCTTCACCGGTGCCGTGCGCGACAAGATCGGCAAGTTCGAAGCGGCGGCCGGCGGCACCATCTTCCTCGACGAGATCGGCACCAGTTCGCCGGCGTTCCAGATCAAGCTGCTGCGTGTGCTGCAGGATCGGCTGATCGAACGCGTCGGCGACACCAAGACCATCCCGGTCGACGTGCGCGTCGTGCTGGCGACCAACAAGGACCTGGAGAAGGCGGTCGCCGCCGGCGAGTTCCGCGAGGACCTCT
Organism: Planctomycetota bacterium; assembly: GCA_044351865.1. Lineage (GTDB taxonomy): Bacteria > Planctomycetota > UBA1135 > UBA1135 > UBA2386 > UBA2386. The sequence continues at coordinate 8,206 of JBILEY010000106.1, forward strand.
ACTACCGCATCAACGTCGTCAGCGTCGAGATGCCGCCGCTGCGCGCGCGCAAGAGCGACATCGGCGCCTTGGCCGAGCACTTCCTGCGCCGCTTCGCGCGCGAACACGGCCGCCCGGCCCTGCACTTCAGCGAACGCGCGCTGCAGGCGCTGGCCTGTGCGCCGTGGCCCGGCAACGTGCGCCAGCTGGAGAACGTCGTCGAGCGCGCCGTCGTGCTCAGCACCGCCGACACCCTCGACACCCAGGACCTGCCGTCGCTCGGCTCCGGCCGCGCCGAACCGGCGGGCCCCGGCGGCGCCACCACCGCCACCGCCGGCCTCGTGCTGCCGACCGGCCCGGTGCGACCGTTGAAGGAGGCGCTGGAGGCCCCGGAGAAGGCGCTGATCGAGCAGGCGCTGGCCCACTGCGGCGGCAACCGCGAGCAGGCGGCGAAGCTGCTCGGGATCAACCGCAGCACGCTGTTCCACAAGCTGCGCAAGTTCGCCATCCGTTGACGATCGCCACGCTGCAACCTGCGCCGACGGATCGCTATAAGGGTCGCGCCTCATGCTGCAAACGAGCTTCAAGGTCCTGGTGGTCGCCGTGCTGCTGGCGCTCGGCTCCATCGTCGCCTACGCGCTGCTGCAGCTCGGCGGCGGCCCCGACCAGGCGATCGAACGCGCCCGCGGCTTCGCCAAGAAGCAGGAGTGGAAGCGCGCGCTGAACGAGCTCGACCTGATCGAGCGCGGCCTGACCGGTGACCCGGCCCGCATGCAGCAGCTGTGGAAGCTGCGCTACGAGGTCAACACCGCACTCGGCGACCCGCTCGGCGCCCTGCGCGACCTCGACAACCTGCTGCGCAAGGACGGCGCCGATCTCGACCTCCGGCTCGACCGCGTACGCCTGCTGGCGCTCGCCGGCGACGGCCCCGGCGCCCGCCTCGCCGCCCTCGAGATCCTGGCCGAACACCCCGACCACGGCCGCGCCCTGGAGCTCGCCGGCGAGGCCTGCCAGACGATCTACCAACCGCAGCTGCGCGAACTCCGCCAGCGCCTCGACCGCGACCTGCCGGCGACCGTGCGCCAGGATGCGCGCAAGGCGATGCTCAGCTTCCTCTACCGCGCCGACGGCGATCCGGAGGTGGTGCAGGCCGCCGCCGAGCTCGAACGCGCGCACCAGGACGAGCCGCGCCGGCGCGCCGCCTGGGAGTCGACTTGGACCGACCTGCAGCGCCTGCGCACGGCCGTGCAGGAGGGCCTGACCGACTTCCGCCGCGCGCTCGAGACCGACGGCAAGCCGGTGGCGGCGTTCCGCGCGTTCGTCTGGTCGCTCGACCAGTCCGAACGCGACGACGACGTGCTGATGGCGTGCGAGATCCAGCGCCGCCGCTTCGACCACGAGTACGTCGTCGAAGCCGGCGCCACCGCCGCCTGGTCGCTGTTGCGCGACGAGCTGACGCCGGCGGCGCTGGCCACCGCCAAACGCTGGCTGCCGAAGCAGGCGATCGCCGAGCGCATCGCCCGCAAGTGGTCCGACGACGGCGCCAACGACCTGCTGCTGGCGCAGGCGCTGGCGGCGTGGCGCCTGCAGGACGGCGACGAGATCCTCGCGACCTGGCAGATGGTCAACGAGCTGTTCCAGGCGAACAAGACGAGCCGCGGCCTGACCATGCCGTTCGCGTCGGCGGTGCTGTGCGTGCAGCAGAAGAACGACAAGTACCTGCTGATGAACGTGCGCCAGTCGGCCGAGATGCTGTGGCGCAGTGCGGCGCCGACCGACCGCCCGGACCTGCTCGAGCTGGTGATGCCGTGGTATCTCGACGCCGTCGCGGCCGAGGGCAAGGACCCGAACGCGCAGCAGAGCCTGCTCGGCAACTGGGTCACCGCGCGGCCCGATTCGGCGGTGCCGCAGCGGGCCCTCGCCGACCACCTCGCCGGCACCGGCCGCCTGGGAGCGGCGCTGCAGACCATCGACGCGGCCTGCAAGCTGGCGCCGAACGACCCCGACCTGATCACCCGCCGGCTCGACATCGCACGCCTGGCCCACGACCGCGGCGACCAGAGCGGTGCGCAGTTGTTGGCGCAGTGCCTGCGCCGCGGACAGCTGATGCCGGAGGTCGCCGATCCGATCGGCTACTTGCTGTGCGCCGAGGTCGCCGCTCAGCAGAGGATCTGGCCGGTGGCGATCGCCAACGCCCGCGCCGCGGTCGAAGCGTTCCCGGCGGCACGCGCCCCGCGCCTGCTCGAGATTCGCATCCTGCTGGCCGCGGATCGCGCCGCCGACGCCGCCCAGCTCGCGCACCGCACGCTCGAAGCGCTGCCCGCCGACGCCGCGACGGTCGACCAGGCGATCGCCGCCTACCGCGCCGCCGGTCTGCCGCTCGACGACCTGCTGTTCCACGCCATGCCGACCAGCGCGCCGACGCCGGCGCTGCAGACCGTGCTGCTGCGGACGACGCTGCGCGCCAAGAGCCCCGAACTGGCAGCGCCGTTCGCCGCGCGGCCGCTAGCGGCCGACGAACTGCCGCTGCGCATCCTGCGCGCCCGCGCACTGGCCCGCTCCGGCCGCGCGGCCGACGCCGAGCCGCTGCTGGCGGCTCTGCTCGCCGAGACCGAACTCGGTGCCGCTGAGCGCGACGACCTGCTGCACGCGACGCTCGACACCGCACTCGCCCTCGCCGACGTCCGCAGCGACGACCAGCTGACGGCGATGCTGGCCCGCATGCTGGCCGCGATCGGCGAACTGCCGCCCGCGGCGGCCGACGAGTTGCTGCAGGCGGGGCGCACGCTCGCCGACGACCGGCCGCGCGCCGCCATGCTGCTGGTCGACGCCGCGGTGCCGGCACTGCCACCCGAGCGCCGCACCGCCGCCGTGTTCCAGCTCGCCGGCAGCCTGTGCGCGCGGAACGGCTGGTTCCACCGTGCCGAAGAACACCTGACCGCCGCACTCGGCTTCGCCGACGGCGAACGCAGCGCGGAACTGCTGGTGCGCTTGTGCGTGGCGCTCGGCCGCAGCGAGCGCGCCCGCCAGGTGCTGCCGTTGGTGACGACGCCGCGCGACCCGGCCCTCGCCGCCAGCCTCGAACAACCGGAGCTGGCGCTCGGCCTGTTGGCCCACGACCTGCAGCGCGATCGCGGCGACCTGCTGGCGCACTGCCTGCTGGCGACGTTCGGCCAGCCGTCGCGCTGCGACCTGCCGCCGGCGACCGGCGCCGAGGCCGCGGAGCGCTTCGAGCTGCTGGCGACGCTGCACGATCCGGCGACCGCGGCCCTGGCGATGGAGCGCCTCGAAGCGCTGGCCGCCGCCGCCCCGCAGGTGCGCACCTGGCGCCTGCTGCTGGCGCGAGCGCTGCTGCACGCCGGGCGGGCCGCGCGCGCCGCCGAGTTGCACGCGGCACTCGCCGGCGACGGCCAGGCCAACGTGCTGCTGTGGCGCGAGGCCACGCAGGCACACGCCGTCGACGGCTACGTGCTGCCGCCGTCGATCCGCCAGCAGCTGATCGACGCCGTCGCCAGCGAAGACGTCGCCGCCTCGCCGCCGACCTTCTCGTTCGCGATGGAATGCGTCGCCGACGCGTTCGCCGCCGGCGGGCTCGCCGCTGCCGCCGACGATGCGCGGCTGCGCCTGCTCGCCGCGGCGCCGCCGCAGCGGGCCCTGCGCCGGGACGAACTCGACCTGATCGAACGCATGCTGCCGCCGACCTCGGCCTGGCAGCAGCTGCTGCGCGAGCTCGAAGGCCCCTACACCGTCGACCGCGACGACCTGCTGCCCCGCTTGTGTGCGACGGCGGCGAAGGTGGCGGCGCAGGATCCGAAGGCGCTGGGCCCGGCCGTGGCGGCCGCCTGGCGCCTGATCGACAGCGACGGGCCGCGCGGCGAGCTCGTGCACTTCCTGCTGCAGCACGACGAACGCCTGCCGAAGCGCCCGAGCCGCGTCGCCGACCTGCTGCGTGCGCACCTGCAGCGCGTCGCCGCCGGCGAGGAATCGGCGCGCTGGCTGCGGCACACGATCACCGCCCTGCGCACCGCGATCGGCACCGACGCGACCAACACCGAGCTCGAGACCCCGCTGCGAGCGCATCCGGCGACGCTGGCCTTGTGGGCCGAACGCGCCGCCCTGCGCATGGGCAGCCGCACGGCCCACCGGGCGATCGCCGACCTGCGCGCGGTGCTGCGCCACGGCGACACGCCGGAACTGCAGCTGCGCCTGCTGTCGCTCGCCGCCGAGGGCCGCAGCCAGCACGCCGACGACGCCGCCACCTACCAGGCCCTGCCGCTGGCCGTGCGCGCGACGGCGGAAGGCGCCTACGCCGGCGCGATGATGGCGCTGCGGCTCGGCAACGCCGAGGCGGCGCTGGCCTTGTTCCCGTTCGCGGCCGCGCGCGACAACGGCATGCACCTGTTCGGGCAAGCGCTGGCGTGGCTGCAGTCGCCGGCGGCCGACGGCCCGGCGCGCGCGCGCGAACTGCTGCAGCGCCTCGTGCGCGACTACCCGAGCAGCTCGGCCGCGCGCAACGCCGGCAGCTTCGCCGCCCAGCTGGCGCCGCGCTGAGCCAGCGCCGCGCGCAGCGTGTCGAACCGGAAGTCGCGCAGCAGCGCGTCGAGCTTGTCGTAGGTGCGGTGCAGGTTCACGTAGTGGCGGAAGCCGCGCAGGCCACCGAGACGCTGCCGCGGCTGCCCGGGATCGACTTCCCACGGATGCAGGTAGAGGCAGCCCGGCGCGCCGAGCCGTTCCTTCTGCCGCAGGCCGGCGCGCAACAGCGCCAGCGGGAACAGGCGCAGGTAGCCGCCGCCACCGACCGGCAGATGACGGCCGAGCACGTCCCACGTCAGCGGCGGGAACTCGAGCAGTTCGCCGCTGCTGCCCTGCAGCCGGTACGGGCGCGTCGGCGCCGCGGCGACGCCGTAGTCGGGGTGCCGCACCGGTTGGATCGAGCTGTCGAGGTCGACGCCGGCGCGCAGCAGTTCGTCGATCGCCCACGGCGTCTTGTGCGTCACCGACCACGTGCAGGCGCGGAACGCACGCGGCCGTTCGCCGGTGATGCCGGCCAGGATGTCGGCGGTGCGCCGCAGGTCCGCGGCGAAGCCGTGCTGGCCGAGGTCCGGCAGCAGCTGGTGGTCGTAGCCGTGGCTGCCGATCTCGTGGCCGGCCGCGTGCACCTCGCGCACCAGGTCCGGCAGGCGCTCGGCGATCCAGCCGAGGAAGAAGAACGTCGCCTTCGCCGAGCGGCGCGCGAACAGTTCGAGCAGCCGCCGCGTGCTGTCGCCGCAGCGCAGCGGGAACTCGTCCCAGCGCGCACGGTCGATGTGGCCGGCCATGTTCAGCACCTGGAACCAGTCCTCGACGTCGACCGACAGGGCGTGCACGGTGGTCATCGCACGCGCTCCTGGGCGATCGGCAGCATCGCACGCAGGAAGCGGCCGGCGCGCGCCGCCGCCGCGGCGTCGCT
>JBILEY010000499.1:0-3980 GCA_044351865.1 Planctomycetota bacterium
GCTCGGCGTGCTCGTCTAACGCCATCAGGGTGGCACCACCTGGGCGCCGCTGGCGGGCACGGGACTGCCGACGACGCTCAGCCGTGCGGCGGGTGCGATGATCGACTTCGACGGCGATGGCGCCCTCGACCTTGCCACCAGCGTCCTGGACACGGCCACTCCGCCGGCAGGGACGTTGACCCCAGGTGGAGTGCAAATCTGGCGCAACAACAGCCTCGGCTTTTTCACGCTGCGCACGCAATCCGGCCTGACCTCAGTCGGTAGCGTGAAGTCGATCCTGGTCGGCGACTTCACCGGCGACGGCAACCAGGATCTAGGCCTCTCGTTCGATGGATTCGGCGGCAAGATCGTGCTGTATCGCAACACGCGCCCCGGCGCGATCGCCCGCATCGCGCACGGCTGCAGCAGCCAGACGATCCAGGCGACTGGAACGGGCGCGCTTGGGACCACGGTCACTACGAACCTGACTGGTTCGACGGGTGTGCCGATCATCGGACTAGGTCTCACCGTCGCCGCGTTCCCGCTGTGCCCGGGCTGCACGTTGGGACACGAATGGACGGTGTTCGTGCCGACGACGAGCTACGTGCTCGACATCCCCAACACGCCAGCCCTGTCCGGACTCAGGGTCGGCATCCAAGGTGGCGACGTGTTCGCGGCCACCGGTTGCCTTGGGATCCCGTTGTCCTTGAGTGACACGCTGGTTCTCACGATCCCGTAACCGCACGCGGCTGTCGGACTGAGCCAACATCGGCGGCGCCGAAGATCGCGGCTGGGTAGGTAGCAGCACCCGCGTGCCCAGGATCGAGAAGGCCGACAGGGGTCCGATTCCAGCGGCACGCGCGGATCCGCGGAGCAACTACCCCGCATGCTGCCACCGAAGAAGCGGGAGACCCCCACAAGAAATCAGCCGCCCTCCGAACGGGCAGGCTGCAAACTCTACGAATCACCTCGCGGCGGTAATCGGTCGTTCAACGCTTGTCGAACAGAGACGCCTGGCCCCCCGCCGCACCCGACCAGCGCGCCAGATACTGCTTCATGCGCAGCTTCTTCACCGTGTTGCCCGAGCTCATGTAGCGGATCACGCCGTACACCTCCCGCTCCGGCGCCCACGGCCGGTCGTAGCGGCCGAGCACCCACGAGATGCCGGTGTAGGAGTTCGGGTCGCGGCCATCGAGCGCGTAGCGATTGTTGAGCTCGATCAGGATCGCCATCGCGTCCGCCGGCTTGCGCGTCCACTCGAGCACCTTCTTGCCCCACAGCATGCGCAGGTAGTTCTGCATGACGCCGGTCTCGCGCAGCTGCGTCTGCGCCGCGTTCCACACCGGGTCGTGCGTCTTCGACGCCGCGAACTGCTCGAGCGTGTAGAGGTGCTCGCGCGGATCGGCTGCGTGCTTCTCCAGCGTCTTCTTCGCCCAGTCGGGCAACGATTCGAAGTCCTCGTAGTCGCTGCGCTGCCACGTGTAGTTGAAGCCGAGCTCGCGCCAGGTCAGCAGTTCGTCGACGAACGACTCCGCCGTCTCGCTCATGCCGAGCCAGCCGCGCTGGCCACCCTGCGTCGCCTTGATGCGTTCGCGCGTCCAGCCTTCCTGCTTGGCGAGGCCGGCGAACACCTGGTGCACGCCGACGTGGCCGTAGTGCAGATACGGTGACAGGCCGCTCGCGCAGTCGGCGTCGGGCTCGCTGCGTTCTTCGCCATAGCGCGGCAAGCGCGTGGTCAGGAACTGGCGCAACGTCGCGCCGGCGGCAGCGGCACCGCCGCGCAAGGGAGCGACCGGCACCGTGTGGTCGATCGGCAGCGCTGCGAGAGCCTTCGGCTCGGCGGCGAGCTGTGCTGGCGACGCGCCGTGCCACTGCTTCAGCAGCGCGCGCGGCAGTTCGACCGGACCTTGGTCGTAGCCGCGCAGCGGATCGCCGAGCGGGAAGTCGCCGAGGTGCGCTGGCAGCGCCTTCTGCAGGAAGCGACGGAAGTCGAACGCGCGGCCGAACACCTTGTCGCCGACGCGCAGCGGTAGCAGGCCGTTGCCGTCGACGGCCTCGAGGCGGACCGGCAGCGTGCGCGCCGCGGCGGCGACCATGCGCGGCAGGAAGAAGCACGGGTAGTCGTCGGTGACGACAGCGCAAGCGTGTTCGCCGAGGGCCGCCAGCAGGCCCTTGCCCGCACCCGGGCTCGGCTCGACGTACGGCAGATAGCCGACGCCGGCGGCGGTGAAGTCGACGGCGTTGTCGCTCATGCCCTGCAACACGAACGCGTGGTGCCGGTCGCTGGCCCAGCGATAGCCGCAGCGCAAGCCTTCGAGCACCAGCAGCGGGCGGCCGAGTTCGCGCGCGAGTTCGACCGCGCGCTGCAGCGCGAAGTTCGCCTTGGCGCGGCGCTGCGCGATCATCCAGTAGAGGACGAACGAGCCGTCCGCGCGCACCGGTCGATCGTTCGCGGCGTGGATGCGGACTTCGGGAACGGCGGCTGGCATGGTGCGGCGCCTTCGTCGGCGTCGGTTGCGCGGATGCGCGGCGGTGGCGGGCCCCGTATGGTGGCGCGCGCTCATGAAGCGCGGCAACAAGCAACTGTTGGTCGTCGGCGACCGCGTCCTGGTGAAGCCGGAGAAGGCCGAGAGCATGACCAAGGTCGGGCTCTACCTGCCGGCGACGGTCGTCGAGAAGGAGGACGTGCGCGGCGGCACCATCGTCGCCCTCGGCCCGGGCACGCCGCTGCCGCCGCCCGCCGAGGAGCAGGAGCCGTGGAAGGAGGGCTACAAGGCCGCGCGCTTCCTGCCCATGCAGGTGAAGCTCGGCGACACCGCGCTGTTCTTCCGCAAGGCGGCGATCGAGATCACGTTCGAGGACGAGCAGTTCCTGGTCGTGCCCTACGGCGCGATCCTGGTGCTGGTGCGCGGCGACAAGGTGCCGAACGAACTGCCGAACGATCTGTGAGTGGCTGCGCCGGCGAGCGACGAACGAAGAACACTCACGCCGCCGGCTGCAGCGCCGCGACGATCGCTTCGACGACGCCGGCGACCGGCTGCGACGAGGTGTCGACGACGATCTCGGCCTGGCGATAGAGCGGCTCGCGGTCGGCGAGGATGCGGCGCAGGTCGGCGAACGCCTGCTCGTTGTCGGCCATCGGGCGCGTGTCGCCCTGCGCGAGCACGCGCTGCCAGTGGTCCTCGGGCACGGCGCGCAGCCAGACGGTGCGCGTGCGCGTGCGCAGCGCCTGGAAGCTCTGCGCGTCGGTGACGACGCCGCCGCCAACGGCGATCACGCACGGCTCGCCGGCGAGCAGGCGCAGCAGTTCGGAACGTTCCGTGGCGCGGTAGTAGGCCTCGCCGTGCAGCTGGAAGATCTCGCCGATGCGCAGCCCCGACGCGCGCTCGATGCAGGTGTCGAGCTCGTGGAACGGCACCGCGAGGCGCTGCGCCAGCAGCGGGCCGACCGTGCTCTTGCCGGCCCCGCGCAGGCCGAGCAGCGCCACGTGGCGGCTGGTGTGCGGCTGCGCGATGTCGGCCAGCAGCGCCACCAGCTCGACGCCGAACGCCTGCGCCAGCGTCTGCAGTCGCAGCAGCGACGGGTTGGCGACCCCGCCTTCGACGTCGGCGAGGAAGCGTTCGCTGATGCCGGTGTGCGCGGCGAGGTCTCGGCGGCTCCAGCCGCGTTCCTTGCGGCGCTGGCGCACGTTGGCGCCGAGGCGGGTCAGCAGGCCGTCGTGGTGGTTCAGAAGTAGTACCACTCGGTGGTGTTCGAGATCAGACCACCGCTGGTGGCGCCGCCGAACAGCATGATCTGGCCCTGCGGCGTCGCGTAGGCGGCGGCACCGGCGCGCGCGCTGGTCATCGCCGGCCCCGGCGAGAACGTGTTCGTCACCGTCGAGAAGATCTCGCTCGTCGACAGCGGCGTCGGCGACAGGATCGAACCGTTGGCACCGCCGGCCAGCAGGAACTGCCCGTTGCCGAGCGCCCAGCCCTTGTGGTTGCCGCGCGCGGTCGCCA
>JBILEY010000500.1:0-3970 GCA_044351865.1 Planctomycetota bacterium
CGACGATCTCGCCGTCGTTCGGGGCGAGGCGCTGCAACTGCTCGACCAGGTCGAGCGCGCCGGCGAGGTCCTTCGCCATCTCGCGCAGCTTGGCGCCGCGGCGCAGCAGCTTCTGGTCGTTCGGGTTCGCCTGCAGCTTCTCCTCGACCTCGGTCAGCTCGGCCTCGACCTCTTCGGCCGACAGCTGCAGACGCTCCTGGCGTTCGAGCTGGCGCTGCAGGTCCTTGTCCTTGATCAGGTCGCGCGAGCTCTGCGCCTTCTCGATGCCGGAGCTGCGCAGCGCGCCTTCGGCGGCGAGGTTCTTGCGCGCCTTCAGCGACTCCTGGTCGCGCGGATCGACCTTCAGCGCCGCTTCGTAGAAGCCGAGCGCCTCCTGCATCTTGCCGAGCTCGTACGACAGCGCGCCTGCGGTGCGGCAGGCCTCGAGGCAGCGCGGCTGCTGCTCGGCGTAGGCCGCGAACACCGCCAGCGCCGAACGCTTGAGCCCGGACCTCAGCAGCGCGCGGCCGAGCTTCAGATTGACGTTCTCGGCCAGCGGATCGAGCGCCAGGTAGCGCTCGTAGCCGCGCGACGCCGCCTGGTGCTGGCCGATCATGGCGCACAGGCCGGCGATCAGCAGGCTCGGGCCGCCGATCAGCATCGCCGTCAGCTTCGAGGCCGGCTTCTGCGCGACCTTCTGGAACAGCACCTTGCGCAGGCCTGCGCGCGCCTCGCCGAAGTCCGGCTGGATCTGCAGCACCTGGCCGTAGATCTTCACGGCCATGGCGAAGTTGCGCCGCTTGGCGGCGTCCGCAGCTTGCTCCAGGTACTTGCTGAGGTCCATGCAGGTGTCCCCGCGAGGGGGATGGGGCCTTCGCGACGTTGGTCCGCCCGGGGCAGTGGCTTGACGCCGACGAAAGGGGCGAAGAATCTACCTCCCCCCCGCAGGCGCCGCAACGGCCCGGATTCGACCAGGCGCCGTGACGCCGGCTGTCTCCGCGGTCACGCGCTGTGCGGGGCTCGATCCGCAAATGGCCCCCACCGGCATGGAAGTCCTCGTCTACCCCGATCCCGTGCTCCGGCGCGGCGGCAAGCCCGTCACCCAGTTCGACCAGGCCCTGCGCGATCTGTCGGCCCGCATGATGGAGGCCATGTACGAAGAGGGCGGCGTCGGCCTTGCCGCCCCGCAGGTGGGCATCGAGTGGAAGCTGCTGGTGCTGAACCCGGCCGGCGACAAGAAGGACCGCAGCGGCGAGCTGACCCTGTGCAACCCGAAGATCACCCGCAAGAAGGGCCGGGAGTTCGGCGAAGAGGGCTGCCTGTCGTTCCCCGACATCCACGCCGAGGTCGAGCGCTGGGTCGACATCACCGTCACCTACCAGGACCTCGATGGCGTCGAACGGACGATGACGGCGAACGGCTGGCTCGCGCGCATCGTCCAGCACGAGATCGACCACCTCGACGGGGTGTTCTTCACCGACCGCCTGACCGCCAGCGAGAAGCTCCGGGTCAAGCCGCAGCTGCAGGAGCTGGAAGCCAGCTACCGCCCACAGAAGGGCAGCTGACGCGATGCGGCTGATCGAAGGCCTCGACGCCCTGCTCGCGCTCGACCTCGGCGCGATCTACGGCGACGCGCCCGCCAGCCGTTCGGCCGTCGCGGTCGGCGTCTTCGACGGCGTGCACCTCGGCCACCAGCGGCTGCTGCACGAACTGCTGGAGATGGCGTCGGCGCTGCAGGCGATGCCGACCGTGGTGACGTTCGCCAACCACCCGGATCAGGTGCTGCGCGGCGAGGCACCGCCGCCGCTGTGTTCGGTGCCGCACCGCCTGCGCCTGCTGCGGCGCGCCGGCGTGCTGCGCCTCGTGCTGCTGCAGTTCGAGCCACGGCTGCAGAACCTGACCGCGCGCGAGTTCGCCGAACGCATCCTGGTCGACCGCCTGCACACGCGCGGCCTGCTGCTCGGCTACGACTCGGCGCTCGGCAAGGACCGAGCTGGCACGCCGGAGCACTTCCGCGCCCTCGGCGACGAACTGGGCTTCCGCGTGCAAACCGGCGCGCCGTTCGAGGTCGACGGCCAGGCGGTGTCGTCGACGGCGATCCGCGCCGCGATCGCCCGCGGCGACCTCGACGGCGCCCAGCGCTTCCTCGGGCGACTGCCGGGTGCCCTCGGCACCGTGGTGCACGGCGACGGCCGCGGCCGCACGCTCGGCTTCCCGACCGCGAACGTGGCGACCCAGCCAGGGGCGCTGCCGCCGCCAGGCGTCTACGCGGTCGAGGTCGTCGTCGACGCGGCGACGCATCCGGGCGTCGCCAACCTCGGCGCGCGGCCGACGTTCGCCGGCGCGCCGGTCGCTGGCAGTGCGGCGACCAGCCCGCAGCTCGAAGTGCACGTGCTCGACTTCCACGGCGACCTGTACGGACGCGAGCTCGAGGTCGCGTTCCGCCAGCGCCTGCGCGACGAACGGCGGTTCGCCGACGCCGACGCGCTGCGCGCACAAATCGCCGAGGACGTCACCGCCGCCCGCCGCGCGCTGCGCGCCTGAGCAGCGACGACGCGCGCGGCCGTGCCGTTCGCGCACGTTCCACGCCGGAGTCGACGATGGCATCGCCGCCTCGCACCCGGCGGCCCAGGACGAGCCGGAGCCAGCAAGGCCGAGCCGGCCGCGAGCCGATGGCAGCCGGATCCTGACGATTCCTGCACCGGAGTTTTCCGGTGGACGCGTAACGATGCGCTCGCTGATCTGGTTCGCCCGCTGACCGACCGATGCCACCCGACGACAAGAACCTCCGCCGCCACGACGGCACCGTGACCCGCCAGGACCGCGAGGCGCGGCTCGGCCAGCGCGGCGGCGTCGTGTGGTTCACCGGCCTGTCGGGCTCGGGCAAGTCGACGGTCGCACGCGCCGTCGAAGCGGCCCTCACCGCCACCGGGCGCCTCGTCTACGTGCTCGACGGCGACAACGTGCGCCACGGGCTGTGCGCCGACCTCGGCTTCAGCGCCGCCGATCGCCAGGAGAACATCCGCCGGCTCGCCCACGTCGCGGCGCTGTTCGTCGACGCCGGCGTGCTGGTGCTGACGGCGTTCATCTCGCCGTTCCGCGCCGACCGCGCGCTGGCGCGCACGCTGCTGGGCGCCGACTTCCTCGAGGTCTTCGTCGACGCGCCGCTCGCCACCTGCGAAGCGCGCGATCCGAAGGGCCTCTATCGCAAGGCGCGCGCCGGCGAGATCCGCGAGTTCACCGGCATCAGCAGCCCGTACGAGCCGCCCGAACGGCCCGAGCTCGTGCTGCCGACCGGCGAGCGCTCCCTGACCGAGAACACCGCCGCGGTGGTCGACCTGCTGGTCGCCCGCGGCTTCGTCCCACCATCCGCATGCCGCTGACCCGCTACGCCCAGAGCCATCTCGAGCAGCTCGAGCACGAGAGCATCCAGATCATCCGCGAGGTCGCCGCCGAGTTCGAACGGCCGGTGATGCTCTATTCCATCGGCAAGGACAGCGGCGTGATGCTGCGCCTCGCCCAGAAGGCGTTCGCGCCGGCGCGCATCCCGTTCAAGGTGCTGCACGTCAACACGCGGTGGAAGTTCCGCGAGATGATCACGTTCCGCGACGCGCTGGTGCGCGAGCTGGGACTCGACTTCGCCGAGTGGATCAATCCGGACGGCGTGCGCGACGACGTCAATCCGTTCACGCACGGCACGCAGCGTCACACGCACGTGATGAAGACCGAGGCGCTGAAGCAGGCGCTGAACCACTACCAGTTCGACGCCGCGTTCGGTGGCGCTCGCCGCGACGAGGAGAAGAGCCGCGCCAAGGAACGCGTGTTCAGCTTCCGCGACCGCTTCCACCAATGGGACCCGAAGAACCAGCGCCCTGAGCTGTGGAGCCTGTTCAACTGCAAGGTGAACAAGGGCGAGTCGATCCGCGTGTTCCCGCTCAGCAACTGGACCGAGCTCGACGTCTGGCTCTACGTGCACCGCGAGAACCTGCCG
>JBILEY010000107.1:0-13561 GCA_044351865.1 Planctomycetota bacterium
AGGCGCAAGCGGCGCAGCGCGCGCAGAACGGCGTGCGCGACGTGCTGGCGGCGGCGGCGGGGGTGCACGAACACCGGTTGTTCCTGGCGCCGCTGCAGACGTTCCTGCAGCTGCCGACGGTGGGGAACTCGCCGCCCGCACCTCCCGGCGTGGCTCCCCCGCCAGCGCCGCGCGTGCACTCCCCCGCCGGGCTCGCGCTGCAATGCGACGGCGTGCAGTTCCGTTATCCCGAAGCGCCAACGTTGGCGCTGCAGGTGACGGCGCTGACGATCGGAGCTGGCGAACGGCTCGCCGTCGTCGGCCCGAACGGCTCCGGCAAGTCGACGCTGCTGAAGATGCTCGCCGGGCTCTACGCCGCCGATGCGGGCGCGATCCGCGTCGACGGCTCGCCACTCGCGGCGCCAGCCGACGCGGCGTGGTTCGCGCGCTGCGCCGTGCTGCTGCAGGACGCGGTGCTGTTCGAGCGTTCGCTGCGCGAGAACCTGCAGCTCGGGCGCACGACCGCGGCCGACGAAGCCGCGTTGTGGCAGGCACTCGACGACGTCGGTCTGGCCGAACGCGTGCGCGCGTTGCCCCGCGGTCTCGACACGATGTGCTCGCGCCGGCACCCGGGCGGCGTCGCCTGGAGTGGCGGCGAAGCGCGCCGCCTGCTGTTGGCCCGCGCGCTGCTGCCGGGCCACGAACTGGTGCTGCTCGACGAGCCGTTCGCCGGCCTCGATGCCGCCACTGCGGCACGGGTGCTGCAGCGGCTCGCAGCCCGACCGCGCGACGCGACGTTCGTCGTCGTCGACCATCGCCCGGCGGTGCTCGCGGCCTGCGACCGCGTCGCCGTGCTGGCCGGCGGCCGCCTGGTCGCGCTCGGCTCCGCGGCGGAACTGCGCGCGCGCCCGGAACTGCGCAGTTGTCTGCCCGAGTCGCCGTAGTCGTCGCAGCTGCTGCCCGCCGCCCCGAGGACGAACGTGGTACGAACTGCGCGGCAAGTTCGTGCAGCCCGGACCTGCGCCCCTGCAAGCACTTCGGTATGGTCCGGCGCGCCGCGTCTCCTCGCGCGGCCATCGCTGACCTCGCAGCGCGGAGTCTTGGCGTGCAGAGCTTCGTCCGTCCGATCGTCCTTGCGGTGCTGTCCTCGTTCGCGCCGGCCTTCGGGGCCGCGCTGACTGCGCAACAGCCCGTTCTCGTCGTTTCTGCCACCCAGGATCCGCAGCCTGCCCCACCCGCCACGAACGGCAACGCCGGTGAAGCCGCGGGCGGCGAGCGCCAGGACGGCGACAAACCGGCCGACGACAAAGCCGCGAAGAAGCCGTCGAAACCGGGCATCGCCGTCGAGGACCCGCTGGTCCACCAGCACTGCGCCCGGTGCCACGCACTCGACGACAAGCAGCAGATGACGCGCATCAGCTACGTGCGCAAGTCGCCGGAGGGTTGGGCCGAGACGCTGAAGCGGATGATCCGCCTGCACGGCCTGCAGATGTCGCCGGGCGATGCCAAGCAGGTCGTGCGTTCGCTGAGCAACTCGCACGGCCTCGCGCGCAGCGAAGCCGAACGCGGCCTCTACGAGAGCGAGAAGCGCGTGCACTGGTCCGAGGAGAACCAGGACCAGGACTTCCGCCGCGCCTGCGCCGAGTGCCACCCGCTGGGCCGCGTGCTGCTGCAGCAGCGCGACGAGGAGGAATGGCAGCTGCTGCGCGCGACGCACGTCGCGATGTTCCCGCTGGCGCGCGGCCAGATGGGCGGCGGCCCGCCGGAGGAGGATCGCCGCGGCATGTTCGGCGGTGGTGGTGGCGGCGGCGGAGGTGGCGGAGCTGCCCCTGCCGGGGCCGGCGGCGGTGGCCGCGGCGGCCGCGGTGGCGGTGGTGGCAACAACGCCGGCGGCAACCAGGGCGGCGCGCCAGCGGGCCCGACGCAGAGTGTCGGCGACCGCGTGCTGGCGAAGCTCGCCAAGGACCAGCCGTTGTTCTCGCCGGCGTGGGACGCCTGGGCGAAGAACCGCCGCTCGGTGCCGCTGGCGGGCACGTGGACGGTGTCGGGCCACGAGACCGGCCGCGGCGACCTGTTCGGCACCGCGGTGCTCGTGCGCACCGACGACGACGAGTACGAAGTGCGCTGGTCGCTGCGTGCGACCGACGGCTCCACCATCGAACGCACCGGCAAGGGCATCCTCTACGCCGGCTACTCGTGGCGCGGCCGCAGCCAGGACCAGGGTGCCGCCCAGGACGCGCCGGCGTGGCGCGAGGTGCTGCTGCTCGACGACGACTGGCGCACGCTGAAGGGCCGTCTGTTCACCGGCAACCACGACGAAGTCGGCGCCGACGTGCTGCTGCAGCGCGACCTCGGCCGGCCGCGCGTGCTGGCGCTCGACCAGGCCGCGATCGTGGCGCCGAGCACCGGCCATCGCCTCGTCGTGCACGGCGAAGCGTTCCCGGCGACGCTCGCCCCCGCCGACTTCTTCGTCGGCGCCGGCCTGACCATCACTGCCGTCGAACGCGAATCCGATCGCCGCGCCACGCTGGTCGTCGATGCTGCCGGCGGCATCCCGCTCGGCCCGCGCACCATCGCGTTCCGCGACGATCCGCGCGGCCTCGAGGTCACGCTCTACGACACCGTCGACTACGTGCGCGTGCGGCCGCTGCAGGGCTTCGCCCGCATCGGCGGCGCCAAGCACCCCCGCCAGATCGAACGCTTCGAGGCCTACGCCGTGCACCGCGGCAAGGACGAGAAGCCGTACACCGACGACGACGTCGACCTGTTCCAGGTGCGGCCGAAGTGGTCGCTCGGCGAGTTCAAGGTGCGCGAGAACGACGACGACCTGCAATACGTCGGCGGCATCGATCCCGCGACCGGCGTGTTCACGCCGAACGTCGACGGCCCCAATCCGCAGCGCAAGTGGCAGGCGAACAACATCGGCGACGTGTTCGCCATCGCCGACGTCGAACTCGAGGTCGGTGAGCGCCCGATCCCGCCGAAGCCGGTGGAGAAGCCGAAGGCGGCCGACAAGCCCGCCGAGAAACCCGCCGACCAGGCGGCCGGCGGCCACGGCGATCAGCCCGCGGGCGAGGCCAAGCCCGCCGAAGCGAAGCCAGCGGAGGCCAAGCCGCCGGAGACCAAGCTGCCGAACCTCGCGCCGGCGACGGCGCTGCCGAAGGTCGTGAAGTCGTTCCGCGCGCGTTCGCACCTGCTGGTGTCGGTGCCACTCTACGCGCGGTGGCAAGTGCTCGACTGGGAGGACCGCTGACATGCAACTCCGCACCGTTCTCCACCATCGCTTCCGCAGCGACACCGGCGCCGAGTTCGTCTACGTGGCGACGTCGGCAGCGATCCTCGGTCTCGATGCGCACACCAGCGCGATCGTCGAGGCGTTCGCCGGGCCCGAGGGTCGCGACGACGAAGAGTTCCTCGCCAGCCGCAGCGACCGCGAGCTCAGCGAGCAGTCGTTGCACGACCTGATCGACCTCGGCGTCGTGCGACCGGTCGGCGAGACCGCCGCGCCGCGCGCGCAGCTGCCGCCGATGCCGTTCCCGCTGGCGACGCTGGTGCTCAACGTCACCAACAAGTGCAACCTGTCGTGCACCTACTGCTACGAGTACGGCGCCGACCGGTTGACCGCCGGCGAAGGCAGCAAGCTCGCCGGCAAGCCGAAGATGGAGGACGACACGGCGCGGCAGTCGATCGACTTCCTGCTGCGCAGCAGCGGCGATCGGCCGCAGGTGTCGATCACGTTCTTCGGCGGTGAGACGCTGCTGAACTTCCCGGCGATCCGCACTGCCGTCGAGTACGCCGAGAGCAAGGCCGCGCTGGTCAAGAAGCGCGTGCACTACTCGCTGACCACGAACGCGACGTTGCTGACCGAGGAGGTCGTCGACTTCCTGACCCGCCATCGCTTCGGCATCACGGTGTCGATCGACGGCGACCAGCAGGAACAGGATCGCCACCGCACGTTCCAGAAGGGCGTCGGCAGTTTCGAGGTGATCGCACCGCGCATCCGCCACCTGATCGCCACCAACAAGGCGCGCAAGGGCCGTTCGATCGGCGCGCGCGTGACGCTGACCGCGGGTGCGGCGCCGGCGGCGGACACCTACCGCTTCCTGACCGGCGAGCTCGGCTTCGACGAAGTCGGCTTCGCCCCGGTCACCGCCGGCCTCGGCCGCGCCTACGCGCTCGGCGAGCTCGGCTACGAACGCCTGCTGCGCGAGTTCGGCGAACTCGCCGAGGACTACATTGCGGCGGCGTGCCGCAACGAGGCGCACGGCTTCGCCAACCTGAACGACCTGCTGCGCGAACTGCACCAGGGCGTCAACAAGGCGCATCCATGCGGGGCGGGCCTCGGCCTGCTCGGCGTGTCGACCGAAGGCGACCTGAACCTGTGCCATCGCTTCGTCGAGTCGAAGGCCCACAAGGTCGGCGACGTGACCACCGGCATCGACGAGTCGGTGCGCACCGCGTTCCTGCAACAGGCGCACGTCGACCAGAAGACCGACTGCCGGCAGTGCTTCGCCCGCCCGCTGTGCGCCGGCGGCTGCTACCACGAAGCGCACGTGCGCTACGGCGACGCAACCGTCGCCAACCTGCACTACTGCGAATGGATCCGGGGGTTCGTCGACCTCGGCCTGCGCAGCTACGCCCGCATCCTGACCAAGAATCCGAAGTTCTTCGCGAGGTTCGAGACGTCATGACCGAGATCGACCCCGTTCTCCCGAAGGCCGAGGCGCCGTCGCCGCGGCCGCGCGCGCGCATCGTCGCGTG
This sequence comes from Planctomycetota bacterium, assembly GCA_044351865.1. Classification (GTDB taxonomy): domain Bacteria; phylum Planctomycetota; class UBA1135; order UBA1135; family UBA2386; genus UBA2386. The sequence goes on from JBILEY010000107.1 coordinate 4,741, forward strand.
CAACCAGAAGGCCCGGCAGCTGGCCGCGATGGTGCTGGCGCAGCGCGGTGGTGCCCGCGCGCTGACGCAGGACCCGCCGCCGACGCAGTACCCGTACGGCTGCACGACGATCTTCGCCCCCGGCTGGGAAGTCGACTCGAGCAACGGCACCAACGGCCTGTGCCAGCCGATCGAGCGCGACCTCTACGACTGCTACCACACGTGCTACTGGCCGGCGCAGGTGCCGGACGGGGTCACCAACGCGCCGGCATGGACGTCGTCGTGCGGTGCGCCGATGCAGGATTGGAAGTCCATCGACCTGGTGTTCCCGTGAGCCTCATGCCTCGCCTTGCTCTCGCGTTGCCGGCCTTGCTGACGAGCAGCGTGCTGCTGCTGGCGCCGGTGTTCGCCCAGACGCCGCCGGCTCCGGTGCCGACACCCGCGCCAACACCGGCTCCGACGCCTGCGCCTGCGCAGACTCCCCCGCCGGATCCGCAGCCGACACCGAGTTCCGGGGAAGCCCAGGGTGCGCCGTGGCAGGACCAGCCGACCACCCCGAACCAGCCGCGTGAGCGAACCGAGGGCATGCGCGGTGTCCGTGTCCGTGGACAGGGCGGGCGGGGTGGCGGTCAAGGCGGCCCCGGCGGCGGCCAGAGCCAGGACCTGACCGAGCTGCCCGAGTTCCAACCGGTCGCCGCCCCGTCGGTCGCCGGGCTCGAGGGCAAGCAGTACTTCTGGTTCACGATGTACCCGAACTTCCTCGCCCAGTACGACCCCACCACCGACACGATGGTGAAGAAGGTCGCCCTGAAGCGCGGCTTGTTCTGGAGCACGAAGCTGACCCACGATCGCAAGCGCATGCTCGTCGTCACCGACCAGCAGCAGTCGATCGAAGTCGTCGATCTGGCCACCGGCACCGTGCAGAGCGAGCACCCGTTCCGCGAAGAAGGCGTGATCCTGCGCATCCGCGAAGTGCGCGAGTGCCCCGGCGGCGTGCACTGGCTGGTGCGCACCGAACGCGTCAAGAAGGAGGTCGACCGCTACTCGTTCGAAGCGGCGCAGTGGCTGCTCTACGACAGCAGCACGCAGAAGGTCGTGCGCAAGGTGCGCAAGCTGCCCGAAGCGATGGAACGCGGCGCGCAGCTGTCGGCCGACGGCACGCAGTGGCTGCACCAGGACGACGAGGGCAACCTGCTGTTCCTCGACGCGCGCACGCTGAAGGAGCAGGCGAAGATCGACCTGAAGACGCCGCGCTTCTTCGGCGCCGGTTCGATCCGGCTGATGGGCACCGACCTGCTCGACCGCCGCGACCCGAACCGCGCGCTGATGCTGTTCACCACCACCGATCCGGTCGAGACCCGGCGCTCGTCCTGGGGCCTGTGCGAGCTCGATCTCGCGCAGAAGCGCATCGTCGACGTGCAGGAATGGGGCCCGCAGCAGAGCGGTTGGGGCATGCGCGTGGCGCCGAAGAAGAAGATCGGCGCGTCGATGACCGGCAGCTTCGGCCGCGGCGACGACAACCGCATGCGGCTGTTCCTGTTCGACCTGACCAACGGCCAGAAGATCGTCGAGACGACCGAGGAGTTCCGGCCGCGACGCTCGCTGGTCGCCATCTCGCCGGACGCCGACAAGGTCTACATCGGCGTCGCCGGCAGCGACTTCGAGGTGTTCGACGGGCAACTGAAGCGCCTGAAGACCGTCGAGCTCGACGGCGAGATCGTCGGCACGATCCACGTCGTCGACGGATGATCCGCGTCGTCGTCGTCGACAGCGGCATCGACGGCGACCATCCGGCCGTGCGCGGCCGCGCTCGCGTGGTGCGCGGCCCGGCGTTCGGCTGCGAAGACGAGAACGCGGCCGACGCGCTCGGCCACGGCACCGCGGTCGCCGCCACGCTGCTGCGCGGCCAGCAGCGCACGGACGTCGAGCTGGTCGCTCTGCGCGTGTTCACGCGCGAGCCGGTGTGCGAGTTCGGCGCGGTGCTGGCGGCACTGGCGCACGCGCTGACGCTGCAGCCGGCGCTGGTCAACCTCAGCCTCGGCACGACGTCGTTGCGCCATCGCCGCGCCCTGCAGGACCTCGTGCAGCGGGCCGCGGCGCAAGGCACGCGCATCGTGGCCCCCGCCAGCTACGGCGGGCTGTCGTGCGACCCCGGCATGCTGCCGGGCGTCGAAGCCGTCGTCGCCGACCCGAACGTGCTGCCGCAGCTGCCCGAGCTGCGGCGCGTCGACGGCCGCTTCGTCTGGTTCGCTTCGCCGCTGCCGCCACCGGACGCCGACGGCGTGCGCCGGCTGCTGGCGCGCGGCGACAGCCTGGCGGTCGCCAACGTCACCGGCTGCCTGCTGCGTTCGGCGCCGGCGTGAGCCAGCCGCGGCGCATCAGTTCGAGCAGGGCGGCGTGCACGGCGCGCGGCGGCAGCACGAACAGGCGCGGATCGCCGGCCCCCGCCGCCGTCGCCGCGGCGAGGGTGCTGGGCAGAGCGAATCGGTCGAGCAGGGCCGGGATCGGCACGTAGCCGACGTGCGAGGCTTCGTCACCGGTGCGCGTGTCGGTCGCGCCCGCTCGCGCGACGAACGTCGGCCCTTCGCGCACCAGCACGTCGCCGCACACGAGCCACGGGGCCGGTTGCAGCAGCGCATCGTGCGCGGGCAATGCCGTGCTCCCTGCAGCAAGCGGCGTCGCGCGCATTTGCCAGAACGGCTCGCCGGCGAAGCGCGCCGCCCGCCGGTACCACTCCGCCGCCGTGCGCTGGTGCGCCGCCTGCACGCCCTGCTCCCACCGCGCATGCATGGCCAGCAGTCGCGCCCGCTGCTCGGGCTGCCGCAGCACGGCATCGGCGACCGCGGCGGCGTGGTCGCCGGCGGCAGTCGCCTTCTCGACGCCTTGGCTCGCCAGCGGATCGATCGTCGCCGCCGCATCGCCGACGACGAGCTGGTCGCCGTGCGATCGCAACCGCCGCGGCGTCGCCTCGGTGGCGTGCAGGACCCGCCATCCGCGCAGGCGCGACGCCGGCCCCGAGGCACTCGCCATCAGGCGCGCGAGCAGGTCCGTGCGAAACTCGCGCGTGGCCACGTCGGCGTCGACCATCGCCGTCGCACACGCGGGCCCAGCCTGCGGTGCGTGCATCCAGATCCACCCGTCGGCGAGTGCTTCCACCACCGCCGTGCCACGATCCGCGGGCGCCGGTTCGCCGACGCAGCCGAACGCGAACGTGCGGGCGCCGATGGCTTCGACGTGCCCAGCGCGCAGCGCTCCACGTCCGCGCGCGTCGACGACCAGCTGCGGAGCGAACAGGCTCACCTGGCCCGCGTTCTCGCCGCTGTCGTGGCGGCACTGCCACACGCCGTCGCCGCGCGGGGTCGCCACCGCGGGCTCCACCACCTGCACCCCGCGCGCGCGCAGGCCTTCGCGCAACCGCCGGTCGAACGGACCGCGGTGCAGCAACAGCCCCGGCTCCGGGTCCTGGCGCCAGACCATCGCCGGTTGCTCCCACGCAGCCCCGTGGCGCAGCGTGTCGACTTCGGCAGCCCCTTCGAACCACTCGGTGAGCCCAGCCTTGTGCAGCAGCGTGCGGCCGGCGGCCAGCAGCGACTCGTAGGGCCCGGTCGCATGGAACGCGCCGCGCTGCACCAGCACGACGCGGTGCCCGCGTTCGCCGAGCTTGCCGGCGACGACGCAGCCGGCGGGTCCTCCGCCGAGCACCAGCACGTCGCACTGCGCCACGGCGGTCAAGGCGACCCCGTGCGAAGCCAGCGGACCTGCCGACGAGAGCTCATCCCGCGCATGCTAACGACGACGGCGCGCGCGTTCCTGCCGCGCGAAGGCGAGCGGACCGCGGCCGCGCCTCAGCGCGCGCGGCCCTTGCTCGCCGGGGCTGGCGCCTGCGCCGCCATGCGCTGCAACTGCTCGGCCATCGCCACCTGCAGGCTGGTGAAGCCGGCGTAGTGCACCGTGCGCGCCGGCACGCCGGCGGTGCGCGCCAGTTCGAGTGCTGGCTCCGTGGTCTCGTGGCGGTTCCAGTGCAGCAGCAACAGCAGGTCGAGGCCCGAACGCATGCGATCGGCGATGGTCGACACGCTCTTCTGCGGCGACGTGTAGTTGGTCATCAGCCACTCGCCGTCGAAACCCCATTCCGCCGCCAGCTTGTCGAGCCGCGGATGATGCCGGCGCTGGCGTTCGTTGCCGCCGACCACCAGCACGCGCACCTTGCGGCCGAGGCCCTTCTGCAGCGCCGCCACCGCCAACCGCGCGTCGTCGCCGTTCGCCGGCGTCTCGTCGTCGAGCTCGAGCAGCTTCTCGATCGCCGCCAGGTCGTCCTTCGCGAGCTCCGGGTAGACGCAAGCGACCTCCTGCAACAGGCCGTGAGCCTGCTGCAGCGATTCGACGTCCTTGCGCGCGCGCAGCGACCGCGCGACCTGCACCTGCAGCGACGCACGGTCGTAGTCGCGGCCTTCCATCTCCTCGTAGACCCCGGCCAGCTCGACCTTGATCTCGAGGTGGTCCAGCGCCTGGCCGACGAACTCCTCGTTCTTCAGCAGCTTCTCCAGCGCTTCGAATTTGCCGCGCTGCTGCAGCAGCTCGCGCATCTCGGCGTAGCAGGCGCGGGCCTGGTCGCGTTCGCCGAGCATGTTGTGCGCGGTCAGCACGACGCGCAGCGCGTCGATGCGCTGGTCGAGGTCGAGTGCCACTTCGAGCACGCGCCGCGCCGACATCAGCGCCGGCTGCGCTTCGCCGAGGCCGAGGTACTCGAGCGCCACGAACAGCAGCTGGTCCGGCGACGAGCCGCGGCCGACGTCGACGGCGTCGAGGAAGCGCAGCGACAGCTTGCGGTCGTGCTTCTTCAGCGCTTCGTGCACGGCGTAGAAGCTCTCGAGGTCGGGCTTCACCGTCGCCAGCGCCTGCTCCATCAGCCGCAGCGCGCGCGTCGTCTCGGCGGCGTCGCCGGCGGTCAACAGCGCCGCGGCCTGGAAGAAGCGCGCGCGGTCGCGCAGCTGCACGTCGCGGCCTTCGAGGCGGCGCAGGCCGGCGATCGCGCGGTCGAAGCCGCGTGCCGCGGCGTGCATGTCGCCGGTCTCGTAGGCCAACAGGCTGCGCAGGTAGACCGCCTCCGGCGCGGCCGTTTCCGGCTGTTCGGCGACGTGCTGCAGGCGAACGAGCCCGCGTTCGCGTTCGGCGCGCTCCTGGCGCGGCTCGACGCTGACGGTGTCGTGCTGGCGCAGTTCGCCCAGCGCAGCGACCAGCGCCGCGGCGCTGGCGAGCATCGGCTGCCCGGCGGCGAGCCGTTCCGCCTTCTCGGCCGCTTCGATCGCCATCTGCCATTCACTGGCGGCCAGCAGGCGTTCGGCCAGCGCGCGGTGGTAGCGCGACTGCACGTCGGCCGGCAACCGTTCGAAGCCCGACATGCCGAGCACCTTACCGAGGATCGACGCGGTGCTCTCCTGGTCGTCGGTGTCGATGCGCGACTCGAGGCGGCCGAGCAGGTCGGTGACCGCGGCGTCGACGATGACGTCGAGCTCGCCGGTGCCCGGCTCGGCGGCGAGGTACTGGATCGCGCGCACGGCGATCTTCAGGTCACCGGACCAGAACAGCGAACGCACGACCAGCGGCAGCACGTTGCCGGCGAGCGTCGGGTCGCTGAGCAGGTCGAGCAGCGCCTGCGGATCCTCGAGCACGACGGCGATCTTCTCGCGTTCGCCCTTGCGGTCGTGGGCGCGGATCACGCCGAACAGGCTCCAACGGCGCGTCTGCGGCTCGGTGCCCCCGGACGGCAGGTCGATGCCGAGCAGGGTGCGCGCGTAGCCGAGCAGGAAGCAGCTGCCCGGTCGTGGCCCGGCGCACTGCCAGTAGTCGAGCAGTTGCTGGCGGACGTCGGCTTTCGTCTCGCCCTTCTCGGCCAGGTGGATCTGTTGCAGCAGCAGACGATCGAGCGCAGTCTCCCAGGCCATCCGGAACCTCCGGTCGGCGCTATCGGCCCACCGGGGTCCTGCACTCACCGCTGCCGCGCATGGCGCGGTGCGAACGAGCTCACTCCATCAGCTCGCGCGCTTGCTCCGGCAGCACGACGATGCGGCCCTGCAGGGCGCGCCCCGGTCCGCCGCGGGACGGCGCCAACGCGCCGAGCACGAGATCGCCGACCAGCAACTGGGCGACCACGGCCGGCGCCGCATCGATCCAGTGCGTGCCGCCGTCGTCGTCGAGCACGCCGAAGCCGTTCGGCCCGACGTCCTCGATCTGCAGGATGCCAGGGCGCGCCACCGGCCGCTGGTCGTTCGACAGCGCCTGGCTGACCGCGTGCAGGCGATCGAGCTGGGTCAGCAGGGTGCCCTGGCACTGCGCCAGCACGCTGCCGAAGTCGAGTTCCTGCGTCGCCGCGGCCCACTCGTAGAACAGGCGCAGTTCGGCGAACGCGTCGCGCACCGCCGGTGCGCGGGCCGCCGGGGCAGCCCCGAGGTAGACGTGCAGCAGCAGGCGCATCAGGTCGCCGGGCGTGACCTGCTCGAGGTCCATGCGCGGCAACGGCGCGTTGCGCTGCAGCTCGGTCCACAAGCGCAGCGGCGTCTCGGCGATGGCGCGCTGGCTCTCCCACAAGTACTCCTCGACCAGCGGCTCGAGGTCGCCGGCGTCAGGGTCGCCGAACGCCGCCGCGCCGTCGCCTTCGTCGTCCTCGTCGACGTCGCTGCGACGCGCTGCCGCACCACGCTTCGCCGCCGCTCTCCCCGCCTGTCCCGGGCTGCGCTCGCCGTCGGCGTCTTCGTCGCCGAGATCTTCGTCGTCGCCTCCGTCGCCGTCGAACGCATCGGCGTCGACCGCATCGTCGTCCGCGTCGTCACCGTCGGCGGCCGGATCGGCAACGTCCTCGGCGTCCTCCGGCTCGGGTTCGATGCCCGCCATCTTCTCGAGCTGCGCGAACAGGTCGGCGACGTCGCGCTTCTGCGCCAGGCCTTCGTCGAGCGTGCGCACCAGGCGTTCGCCGAGCGTCTCCCCCGGCGCCGCACCGGGCACCGGCCCGTCGACCGCGGCGACGTCGTCCTCTTCGGCGTGGTGCGCGTTCCAGATGTGCAGCAGCAGGTCGCGCAGGCGATCGAGATCGATGTCGCTGTCGAACGCCATCTCGTCGAGCAGCGGACCGATCACCTGGCCCGGGCGGGCCACCAACGCCAGCTGCTGGCTGATGGTCGTCGCCGACAGCTCGCTGCCGGCTTCGCGCAGCACGCGCTCGAGATCGGCTTCGAGGTGCTCGAGCGGCACCGCCGGCGGTGCCGCGGCCGCGGACGTGCCCGCGACCTGACCAGCAGTGGCAGGCGCCGCCGTCGGGCTCCGCGTCTGCTCGGGCCGGCGCAGCAGCAGGTGCTCGAGTTCGACCTGCTGCAACCGGCGATCGAGTTCGAGCCGCTGCAGGTCGCGCGCGAACGCCCGGCCGAGTTCGACCCCGGGGCGGAACACCGCGCACGCCGTCGACGGCGTGTAGGTGCCGGGCCCGCTCGGGAACAAACGACCGACCAGCAGGTCGCCTTCGCGAAGCGATTGCGGCGGCACCATCAGGTCGAGCACGGTGTCGTCCTGCAGGTCGCGGGCACTGACGGCACCGCCGATCGCGTCCTGCACCAGGAACACGCCGGCCTGCGAGCCCAGCAGGTCGTCGGCGAACTCCCCGTAGGCCGGCAGTTCGACCGGCACGTCGCCCAACGTGTCGCAGGTGCGTTCGAGCGCGAACCACTCGGCGAAGCGGTGTTCGGCGGCGCTGGCGGCGCCGGGCACGGCAGCGGCACGGTCGTCGTCGGCGCGGGCGCTGGCGCCGAAGAACTCGCGGCGGGCCCGCTGCACCTCGGCGCGCAGGCGTGGATCGGCTGCCAGCTTCGCGGCCAGCTTCGCCACCAGCTCCTCGGTGGCCTTCGCTTCGTCTCGGCTCATCGCGGCAAAGACTGACGTTCGCAGCCACCGAAAGCAATCTGCTGGCCTCGGGCCTGGACCTGGTACGCAGCGCCGGCATGATCGGTTGACGTGATCCAGGACCCTGCAGCAGGCGGCAGCGTGCCCGGGGCGGCGGACGTGCAGCACGCGATGCACGAGCTTGCCACGCTGACCTGGGTCGACCACACCGCGCTGGCGGTCCTGCTGGTGTTCTTCGTCATCGGCCTGTTCAAGGGCCTGATCTGGCAGGTCAGCCGCATCGGCATCCTGGCGGCGGCCTACGTCGTCTCCTGCCGCTTCGGCAACGACCTGGCGGCGCTGTTCGCGCGCACACCGGCGGTCGGCGGCGACGCTGCCGCGCCGGCGCCGACCGAGACCACGCTCTACCTCGCCTACGTGCTGCTGTTCCTGGCGGTGCTGGTGGCGCTGAGCCTGCTGGCGATCGTGCTGCAGCGCCTCGCCGACAAGGCCGGCCTGACGTTCTTCAATCGCCTCGGCGGCGGGCTCGTCGGCGTCGGCACCGGCGGCGCCGTCGTGCTGTTCGCCCTGTTCGTCGTGCACATGTTCTTCAGCGGCAGTCCGCTGGCGCAAGCGGCCGAACGTTCCTACTCGCGCCGCCTGGGCCGACAGGCGATCGACCTGCTCGGGCCGCGCGTGCCGGACGAACTGCGCGCCGTGTTCGACCTGCCGGCGCTGCGTTCGCCGAGCATCCTGCCGGGCGATCTGTTGCCCGGCAGCTCGAGCCCCGGAAGCGACGGCGGCAACGGGCCGGCACCGCTGCCGACGACGCATCCACGCTGACCACGTTCCCGCGCCGAACGCTGCGAACGCGCGTCGTGGCGCCGAGAGACGCGCCGAGAAGTGCCGCAGCGTTCGCTTGCATCGCCAGCCCATCGCCCTGATCGTGCGCGCACTGCTTGGGGGCGCCGCC
>JBILEY010000501.1:0-3959 GCA_044351865.1 Planctomycetota bacterium
CCGTCGCGCGGGAACAGCAGGTCCTGGTGCGCCTGCAGATCGTCGATCACTTCCGCAGCGGTGCGGGTGCGCGCGCCCACCGCCGCCGGCACCGTGTAGCCGACCGCCGCCAGCTTGGCGCGCGCGGCGGCGACCAGTTCGGCCTGCTTGTCGTCGAGCGCCGCGGCCTTGTCGTCCTGGGCGACGACGCCGACCGACAGCACGACCGAACAGAGCATGGGAAGGAGAACGGCCAGACCGCCGCGGGCGAACGAGCGCATTGCCTGAGCGTGCGGGACGGAGCCAGCGCCGACAAGCACCTGCCGCCCCGCTACGCTGCCGCGCCATGGCGCCTCGTCCGTCGCTCGCCGTGCTGTTGCCGTTCGTCCTGCTCGCCTGCGGCACCACGAGTTCGTCGACCACGCGCGCGCGGCCGACGCACTGGGCGCAGCCGATGCTCGGTGCCGACGTCGCCAACTGGCACCGCGTCGACGAGCAGCTTTATCGCTGCGGCCAGCCGGACCGGGCCGGCATGCGGGCACTCGCAGCCCAAGGCGTGCGCACCGTCGTCAACCTGCGTTCGTGGCACAGCGACCGCGACGAGATCGCCGGCACCGGCATGGCCCTGGTCGAAGTGCCCGCGACGGCGGGCAGCATGGACTACGCGGACCTCGTGCAGGCCCTGCGCGCCGTCGTGCAGGCCGAGAAGCCGGTCGCGGTGCACTGCTGGCACGGATCCGACCGCACCGGCGCCGTGGTCGCCGCGTGGCGCGTCGCCGTCAGCGGTTGGACGCCGCAGCAGGCACTCGACGAGATGGTCGCCGGCGGCTTCGGCCACTCGGAACTGTTCGACAACCTGCGCGCGCTGGTCGCGGGACTCGATCGCGCGCAGCTGCGCGCCGACGTCGGCTTGCCACAGCGCTGAGCAACGGCGACGGCTCCCGCCTCGGTGCCCGCATGCCGTTCAGCGCGTGCGCGCGACGAGGCGGCCAACCTCGGCCAGCACGCCCTCGTCGGCGTCGCTCGGCCACTCGGCGACGACGCCGGTGTCGTAGTAGACGGCGACGACCAGCGGGGCTCGGCCCGGCGGTTCGATCCACACCACGTCGTTGCACTTGACGGTGACGCCATCGCCGCCGCCGGTGCCGGTCTTGTCGCCGGCCAGCCACTCCGGCGGCAGCCCGGCGCGCACGCGGGCGGCCCCGGTCGCCGTCGCCAGCATCCACTGCCGCAGCGTCGTGCGCGCGGCCGGAGCCAGCCCACCACCGAGCAGCCTGGCCACCAGCGACGCCATCGCCCGCGGCGACGTGGTGTCGCGTTCGTCGCCGGGCCGCACGTCGTTCATCTCCGGCTCGAAGCGATCGAGGCGCGTGACCGTGTCGCCGTGCGCGCGCAGGAAGGCGTTGAACGCTTCCAGCCCGCCGACGTCGCGCAGCAGCAGGTTCGCCGCCGAGCCGTCGCTGCGCACCTGCGCCGCCTCCGCCAGTTCGCCGACCGTCGCTTCGCCGAACGCCGCCCCGCGCGCCGCCGCCGCTTCGACGACGGCCTTCGTCACCGGCGCATGCGACAGCACGTCGCGCGCCTCGACGCGCACACGCGCCGTCAGCGCCCTGCCGCCGCGCGCCGCGCGTTCGAGGCACATCGCCGCCAGCGACAGCTTGAACGTCGAGCACATGGCGAAGCGCTCGTCGAGTCGATGGCCGCGCACAGTGCCGTCGGCGGTGTCGAGCACGGCGACGCCGAGACGGCCACCGCGCGCGCGTTCGAGGGCCGCGAGTTCCTGTGGCAGCGAATCGAGCGATGCGCGCGGCGACGCAGCGCAGCTCGACAACGACGCGACGGCCACCAGCAGGAAGGCAGTCCGGACGAGCATGCGGCGCATCGAGGCGACGCTACGCCGCGGCGGAGCGCGCGTCGAGCACTCGCACGACCACCGGAACTGCGGCGTTGCGAGTGACCCGAGGCCCCGACGCGACTATGGCCCAGGTCCGCTTGGTGTAGCGGGCGACCGCCATGCTGAGCCTTCGTCGATTCGCCAGCCGCTGCCTCGCGGCGGCCAGGAACTCCCTGATCCCAAGACCGGCGCCCAAGGTCCGCCGCAGCGACCACGAAGTCGGCGACGAGTATCGACTCGACCTCTCCCTCACGACTCCGGTCGCCACGCACAGCAGCAACGGCGCCGTGCGCCAGGTCATGGCGGGCGACGGCGCCGACGGCCTGCGGATCGCACTGCCCGCCGGCCACGGCGTGGTCACACCACCGATCGCCGCCGGCTGCGAGCAATCGTTGCAGTTGCGCGCTGCCGGCGAAGGAACCTCGCGCGGCCAACTCCGCATCGACGTCACCGAAGCCGGCGTGTGGCGCACCCAGGCACTCTGGACACCGCAGCTGCAACCACAGAGCTTCGAACTGGACCTCGGCTCCAGCGACGACGGTGCGCGCCAGATCCGCGTCGTCGCCGTCGGCGGTGCAATCGCGTTGTTCGAGTTCCTGGTGGGTGCGCGTCACCGCCGCGGCAGGCTGCACGCACTGACCAGCTACGCCCACCGCGTGCAGAACGAGGCAAAGCACTTCGCTGGCGCCCTCTACGCGAAGGCCATGCTTGGCGACCTCGAAGCAGGACCTGACCGCGGCGACGGCATCCTGCGCGCAGCGACCCGCGGCGACGCGACGACCGACTTCGCGGCGGACCTGGGCCGGCGCGCCGAGGCGCTGCTGGCAACGATGCCACCGGCACCCGGCGAGAACGCGTTCGCCTACGCGATGCGCGGCCTCGGTGCCCTGCTGCCCATCACGCCGCCCGACTTCTTCGCCCGCGCCCGCGAACGCAGCGGCAAGGGGCCGATGTCGATCTTGTCGCTGTGCGCTGGGGCGGCGCGCGTCGAGGAGCAGATCCTCGCGCACTGCCAAGGACCGGTGCGCCTGACACTGCTCGACGCCAGCGAAGAGCTGATCCAGCGCGCGGCCGATCGTCTGAGCCGCACCGGCAGCGGGCACACGGTGGACTGCCTGATCGGCGACGTCAACCGCGGCCTGCCCGGCAACGACCGCTACGACGTGATCGTCTGCGTCTCGGCGCTGCACCACGTCGCCGACCTCGAGACCGTGCTGGCGCAGACGAACGAACGGCTGGTCGACGACGGCGAGTTCTGGTCGATCGGCGAGCAGATCGGGCGCAACGGCAACCGCCTGTGGCCCGACGCGCTGGTGGCGGCGAACCGCGCGTTCGCGCAGCTGCCGGAGCGCTTGCGTCGCAACGCGCACAGCGGCCTCGTCGACGCGAGCGTGTCCGACCACGACTTCTCGGTCGCCTCGTTCGAGGGCATTCGCAGCGAGGAGCTGGAGACGATGCTCGAAGCGCACTTCGTGCCCGTGCACGTGTTCAAGCGCAACGCCTTCTTGTGGCGCCTCGTCGACTCGACCTACGGCGGCAACTTCGACCTCGCCGTCGCAGCGCACCTCGCAGCACTGCGCCAGCTCGTCGTCGCCGAAGCCGTGCACTGGGCGACCGGCGGCCGCTCGACCGAGCTGCACGGCGTCTACCGCAAGAAGACGCTGCGCGCGCCGCCGCCGACGACGACGCCGACGACGAGCTGAGCGGAATCGCCGTTCGCAGCACTGGCGACGGAATTCCGCGAGCCGAGCCGCGGCAACGGATCTCCCACCGGCGCATGCGCCGTGCCCGCAGCCGAGCGGCAGCCTGGGCCGCCGTTCGCGCTGCAAGCGCCTGCCGAGCCAATCGCTTGCAAGCGCCGAAGAGCCGCCACGCCGCTGTGGCACGCCGAACGGCGACCGCCGTCCACGACCTTGTTCCGAGCCCTTAGGGGCTTTCCCGCTGATCAAGCGCCGGCGCATGCGACGACAGCAGGGGAGCCGCGACCGCGCGTCGTGGTGCCGTTCGTCATGACCAGACATCCACCCATGGAGCCGCGGGGAGAAGCCCAACGGGCGCTGCCGGAGCCTTAGGCTCGCGCAGCGTC
>JBILEY010000502.1:0-3953 GCA_044351865.1 Planctomycetota bacterium
GTGCCCTTGCCGGTGCGCGAGGTGGCGGCGCCGCCGAGCAGCCCAGGACTCGCTTCGGCGCCGAGCTCCTGCGCCAGCGCTTGCAGTTCCTTCGGCAGCCAGTAGGCGAGGGCCCCGGCGGCGCGGGCGCGCGGGCCGAACGAGGTCTTGGGGGCGAGGACGAGCAGGTGCTCGGCGCCAGCGAGGGCTGCCGGCGTGTCGGCGTACACGAACTTCATCGCCGCGATGCTACGGTCCGCGCTTCGCCGTCGCGAACGCGGCGCGGATGCGCACCGCGCGGGCGAGCCCGTCGCGGGACTGCAGCAGCTTCTGCCGCACGTCGGCGTCGAGCTTCGCTTCGGCCAGGAACGCGTCGACGATCGCCAGCGCCTCGGCCGACGCGTGGCCGTTGACGAAGCCGTCGAGCCACGCCGGCATGAAGAAGATGCGGCGGTTCTGCTTCACCCACTGCCAGCGGTCGAGCGCCTGGCGCAGGAACGGCAGCGTCAGCGCCTCCTGCCGCGGCCAGTGGAACCACGACAGGCTGTCCTGGGTCCACTGCTCCGGCGGCTGCTCGAGCTGCAGGTAGGCTGCGAAGTGTTCCTGCTTGCCGGCGGCCGTCGGCGTGGCGGCGCGCGCCAGGAAGCGCTCCTTGCCGAGGTCCTCGCCGGCGAAGCGTTCGCCGAGCGCCGTGAACGCAGCCTCGACGCCGGCGTCGCCGACGGCAAGCAGCGCCGCGGCGGCGAGGAACGCGTCCTGCTTGCCGACGACCAGGCCCTTCGGCAGCTCCTTGCCGCCGACCACCGCGCGGCACAGCAGCAAGACGCGCGCATCGGTCGACGCGCGCGCGAGGAAGCGGAACGTCGACAGCTCGCGGCCCGAATCGGCTTCGTCGCGCAGCTGCGCCAGCAGCAGGTCGGTCGCGCGCTGCAGCAGCGGCGCGCTGCGTTCGGTCGGCAGGTAGCGCAGCGCCGCGGTCGCCAGCAGGTCGAGCAGCACCCCGTGCGTGTCGGGATCGCGTTCCTTCGCCAGCAGGCGCAACGCGACGTCGGCGAACGCCGCCGGGTCGAGTTCGGCCTCGCGCACCGCCTCGAACAGCGCCGCGGTGCCGGTCGCGCGCACCAGCGGATCCGGCTCGTCGGGCAGCGTGCGCAGAAGCCACGTGCGCGTCGTCGCCTCGGGCACGAACTGGCCGTAGGCGACGTCGTCCGGGTTGACCAGCACCGCACTTGGTGCAGCGCGGCCGACCAGTTCGGGCAAGGCCGTCGTCGCCTCGTCGCTGCGCACCGACATCGTGCGCCGCGTGCCGTCGGTGTCGACGACGACCAACTGCAGTTGCAGCGGCCAGGTGCCGTCGCCGCCGATCGGTCGCTGCTGCAGCTGCGCACGCGCCACCATGCCGTCGCCGCCGACTTCCCAGGCGACGCGCACCTGCGGCATCGACGGCGACAGCAGCCAGCGCTGCGACCAGCGCGCGAGGTCCTTGCGGCTGCTGTTCTCGAGTGCACCGGCGAGATCGCGCCACTCGGCGGCGCCGAACGCGTGCGCGTTCAGGTAGTCGCGCAGGCCGCGCTGGAACGCCGCTTCGCCGAGCTGCTCGTGCAGCGCGCGCAGCACCGCCGGGGCCTTGTTGTAGACGATCGGCCCGTAGGCGCTCTTCGCGTCGGCGAGGTTCTGCAGCTGCTGGAACACCGGCACCGTGCCCGGCGTGCCGTCGACCTCGTAGGCGCGCGGCTTCACCCGCTGCTGGAAGCGCAGCCACGACTGCTGCTCGGGCTCGAGCGCCGCCATGGCCTGGTGGGCGACGAACGTGGCGAAGCCCTCCTTCAGCCACAGGTCGTCGAACCAGCGCATCGTCACCAGGTTGCCGAACCACTGGTGGCTGAGCTCGTGGTAGACGAGCGTGCTGCGGCGCACGCGTTCGGCCGCGGTCGGCGGATGGTCGAACACCAGCGCCTGCTCGCGGTAGAAGATCGCGCCGGCGTGCTCCATGCCGCCGTACGGGAACCCGGGCAGCAGCACGAGGTCGAGCTTGTCGAACGCGTACGGCACCTGGAAGCGCTCGGCCAGCCAGCGCAGGCCGTCGCGGTGCAGCCGCACCAGCGTGTCGACGTCGGCGAGGCGGCGCTGCGAACCGCGCAGCAGCATGCGCATCGGCTCGCGCGTGGTGATGCCGGGGGCGTCGGGTTGCGGCGCTTCGATCGTCTCGAACGGTCCGCAGGCGAACGCCGCGAGGTACGTCGGCAACGGCTTCGTCGGCGCGAAGCGCCAGAACACGCCCTGCACGCCCGCCGGCGTCTGCTCGACGGTCTCGCGCGCGGTGTTGGCGACCGCGGTCCAGTCGCTCGGCAGTTCGAGTTCGAAGCGGAAGCGCGCGCGCACGTCCGGCTGGTCGAAGCACGGGTAGAGCCGGTGCGCGTCGGCGGGCACCACCAGCGTGTAGAAGTACTCGCGCTGGTCGGCGGGATCGCGATACACGGTCAGCGGCGTGCCGGTCGGCGCCACCGGCGACGTGAACTTCGCCTGGATGGCGTTGCGATCGCGGGTCAGCAGGTCGGCCGGGATCAGCACGTGGTCGTGCACGGCGCGCGGCTGGCAGTCGCGCGTGTTGACGCGGACCTCGCGCAGGCCGCTGCCGGCGAAGTCGAGCACCAGCGGGCCGGCCGGATCGCGGTCGTCGGGCAGGCGGAAGCGCAGCGTCAGCGTGCCTTCGACTTCGCGGGTGCCCGGTGTCAGGCGGAAGCGCAGATCGTACTCGACGTCGCGCAGCAGGACGGCGCGCGCGCGGGCGAGTTCGCGATCGATGCCGGGAGCCGGATCCTGCGGCGGGAGCGGGAGCATCAGCAGCGTGGTCAACAGCATCGGGTTCGTGGTGGGGCCGTGGGCAGGAGACGCGGTGGCGAGCGGGGGCGCAAGGCGGGGTGCTGGCTTGTCGGTGCAAGGCACCGAGGCATGATCAGGCGATGGACAAGCGGGCATTCGTCGCCGTGTTCGCGCTGCTGGCCGCCGCGTGTCCTGCTCCTCACCGCCATCTGCGCAGCCGCGACCTTGCGTTCACCGGCGAGCAGTTGGTGGCCATCACCATGGGCGGCAAGCGCGATCTGGAACTCGACGTGTGGAACTGCGGACCGGGCAAGGTCACGGCCGAGCTGTGCGTTCCCGGTGTGCCTGCCTTGCGGGCGGTCGAAACGGTCGTGCTCGCCGCTGGCGAGGGGCGGAAGCTGCGCAGCCATGGTCCAGGGTTCGTGCTGCGGCTGGTGACGAGCGGCGTGGCGCTGGTCGGCTATCAGCCGCGCGCGCCGTTGGGGCTGAGCTGCGAGGAGCCGCGCCCTGGTCCCTTCGTCGGCTATGGCGTCGATCCTCCAACCGGTCAGCCGTGACGACCAACGGGGCTCCCGCATCCTGGTCGCGTCGGCTGAGATGAGAGCCCGAAAGTGAATCCTCTCGAAGGCTCTGCGCGGCGGCGTAGGCAGGAGGGCTGGTCCTCGCGAGCGGCGGTCGGTGGACGCTGTGTTCGCGTGGCAGGTGAGAGGCCGAGAACAATGCCAGCAACGGCCTCGCAGAGTCGTGCTTGGCGGCCGCCTGCACAGCCGCGCAGAGCCTGCCTCCTCGGTTGTCCGAACGTCGCTCCAGCTCTTGCAGCTCGGAAGCGCAGGCTGTATATGTGCGCAATCAAACTCGATGGCTGCGAAGCGACGATCTCCAGAGGGACGGACCAAGGCCGAAGGGGGGCGAGATGGTGGCTCGAAGGCTGTTCGCGGCCAGCGTGCGGCGGGCGCTCGATCTGCGGTCCAGCCCGCCGTTGGAGAACGTGCCGCCCCGTTGCTGCCGTTCCGCTCCGGGCGCGGCGGCGCCCGGAGCGGTGCTGGTCGCAAGCCGAAGATCACCGGCCGCCCCGGCGTCGACCACCGCGAGCGGGCGCCGCTCGGCAAGCGCTTCCCCGTGCACGTGACGCTCAAGCTGCGCAGCGGCTT
>JBILEY010000503.1:0-3940 GCA_044351865.1 Planctomycetota bacterium
GCGCCTCGTCACCGACAGCATCGGTTGGCAACGCCTCGCCTGCGCGCGCGGCATCCCGTGCGTGGTGGCGCCCGGCGCCGCGTCGTGGCCGGCCGGCATCGCCGCCGGTCTCGTCACCCAGGCCGGAGTCGGCGAGCCCGAACTGCGCCAGGCACTCGCGCGCGCGCAGGCCGCGCGCCCGCAACCACCGCTGGCCGCCGCTGGGGTCGCCGACCGCATCGCCGACGCGCTGCTGCACGCCCCCACCATCGCCAGCGCGCCGCTGCCGAGCGACGCCGACGCCAGCGGCCGCACGTTCGGCGACGACGAGATCGCGCTGGTCACCGCCGTGCTGCGCAGCGGCACGCTGAACAGCACGCGCGGCACGATGGTCACCGCGTTCGAACGGCGCTTCGCCGCCTGGCTCGGCAGGAAGCACGCGATCGCCTGCGCGTCCGGTTCGGCGGCGATGCACGCGGCGATCGCGGCCCTGCAGCTCACCGCTGGCGACGAGGTCGTCACCACGCCGATCACCGACATGGGCGCGTTGACGCCGATCAGCTACGAAGGCGGCGTGCCGGTGTTCGCCGACGTCGACCCACAGACGCTGAACGTCACCGCCGACACGATCGCACGCTGCCTGACGAAGCGCACGCGCGCGATCGTCGTCACCCATCTGTTCGGCCGTCCGTGCGAACTCGACGGCATCCGCGCGCTGGCCAGCGACCGCGGCCTGCCGCTGGTCGAAGACGCGGCGCAGGCGTTCGGCGCCACCTGGCGCGGCGCGCGCATCGGCACGTTCGGCGCGATCGCCGCGTTCTCGCTGCAGCAGGGCAAGCACATCACCACCGGCGAAGGCGGCATCGTCGCCACCGACGACGACGCGCTGGCGCGGCGGCTGTTCCTGTTCGTCAACAAGGCGTGGGGCTACGGCGATCCGAAGCCCGACCACTACTTCCCGGCGCCGAACTACCGGCTGACCGAGCTGCAGGGCGCGGTGGCGCTGGCGCAGCTGCCGAAGCTCGAGCAGGTCGTGCAAGCGCGCCGCGACGTCGCTGCCGCGCTGCAGCGCGAGCTGGCCCACGTGCCCGGCCTGCGCCTGCCCGGCGATCCGCCGCACGGCACGCACAGCTGGTGGAAGTTCGCGTTCCACGTCGACCCGGCGCAGGTGCCCGGCGGAGCGGTGGCGCTCGGCAAACGCATGCAGCAGGCCGGCATCGCCTGCGTGCCGCGCTACATCCAGAAGCCGGCGTTCGAGTGCGAGCTCTACCGCGACTTCACGAAGTCGCCGGTGACCGCACTGCCGCTCGCCCACAGCGACCGCCGTGCGGCCCCGCAGCCGCTGTTCGCGCGCGCCGACTTCCCGGGCGCCGTGGCGGCCCTCGACCAGGTCATCGTGCTGCCGATCAACGAACGCTACACCGACGAGAACGTGCGCACGGTCGCCACTGCGATCGCCGCGGCGGTGGCGGAGCTGCGCCGTGGCTAGTCGCGCCGAACCACTGCCGGTGGCGCTGCTCGGGGCCGGCGGCATCGCCACCGCCTACGGGCAGGCGCTGGCCCGCACCAGCTCGCTGCGGCTGGCGGCGGTCGTCGACCCGAGCCCAGCCGCGCGCGCGCGCTTCCACGATGCGGCGCCGACGTTCGAGAGCCTCGACGCGCTGCTCGCCGCCCGGCTGCCGCTGGCGGCGGCGCTGGTGCTGACGCCGCCCGACACGCACGAAGCGCTGAGCACGGTGCTGCTGCAGAACGGCCTGCACGTGCTGTGCGAGAAGCCGCTGGCGCCGGGCGTCGCCGCCGCCGAACGCATGCTGGCCACGGCGAAGCACGCCGGCCGCCGGCTGATGATGGGCAGCAAGTTCCGCTACACGCCCGACGTCGCGCGCGCCAAGGAACTGCTCGACCAGGGCAAGTGCGGCGACGTCGTGATGTACGAGAACGTGTTCTGCTCGCACGTCGACATGACGCGGCGCTGGAACGCGCAGCCGGTGCACAGCGGCGGTGGCGTCCTGATCGACAACGGCTGCCACAGCGTCGACCTCGCCCGCTTCCTGCTCGGCCCGATCGCGCGCGTGCAGGCACAGTTCGGGCGCAGCTGCCAGCCGCTGCTGGTCGAGGACACGGCGCGGCTCTTGTTCCGCAGCCGCAGCGATGCGCTCGGCTCGATCGACCTGTCGTGGAGCGTGCACAAGGAGACCGACGCCTACGTGCGCATCCACGGCAACCGCGGCACGCTCGAGGTCGGCTGGAAGGCGTCGCGCTACAAGCCGGTCGGCGGCAGCTGGGAGACGTTCGGCAACGGCTACGACAAGGTCGCCGCGTTCGCGGCCCAGCTCGCCGACTTCGCCGCCTGCGTGCGCGACGACGCCCCCGGCGTCATCGGCGACGCCGACGCGATGGCGTCGGTGGTCGTCGTCGACTGCGCCTACAAGAGTGCGGCGGAAGAACGCTGGATCGCGGTGCCGTTCGACGGCGTCGGCTGAGAGCCCGAGAAGCGCCGCCGACTTCCGCCGTCGCCGCCGGTTCGCCATGATCGCTGCATGAGCGAAGCCCCGGTGCGCATCCACCCCACCGCCCTGGTCGAGGCCGACGTCGTCCTCGGCCCCGGCACCTCGGTGTGGGACAACGTGCACCTGCGCCGCGGCGCCCGCATCGGCCGCGAGTGCATCGTCGGCGAGAAGACCTACGTCGCCTACGACGTGCGCATCGGCGACCGCTGCAAGCTGAACGCGTGCGTCTACGTGTGCGCCGGCGTCACCATCGAGGATGGCGTGATGATCGCCGCGCACACGGTGTTCACCAACGACGTGACCCCGCGGGCGACGACGCCGGACCTGCAGCAGTTGCGCAGCAGCGCCCCGGACGAACACACGCTGGCGACGTTCGTGCGCAGCGGCGCCACCATCGGGGCGAACTGCACGATCGGGCCAGGGCTCGAGCTCGGCCGCTTCTGCATGGTCGGCATGGGCAGCGTCGTCACCCACGACGTGCCACCGCACGCGCTGGTCGTCGGCAATCCAGCGCGCCTCGCGGGGCTCGTCTGCGCCTGCGGCGAGGTCGTCGCGCGCGCGACGGCGCACGCCGTGCCGCACGGCGAGCACCCATGCCACTGCGGTCGCCGCGTGCCCTGGCCGCAGCCGAACTGATCCGGACAGAGCTCGCTTGCCAACCTCCCCGAGCTCGCTAGCGTGCGCGCTCCGCGCGAGAGTGGCGGAACTGGCAGACGCACAGGTTTTAGGTACCTGCGAGCGCAAGCTCTTCAGGGTTCAAGTCCCTGCTCTCGCACCACTGTCCCGAACGCCGGATCCGGGCCGGAAAGCGCGCTCGACTCGCACCGGCCCACTTCCTAGTCTTCCCGCCTTCCCGAACCGACTCCACCGCACGAAGCGCCCATGACGCACGTCATCGCCCAACCCTGCATCAACGTGAAGGACAAGGCCTGCGTCGATGTCTGCCCCGTGGACTGCATCCACGGCAAGGACACCGACCCGCAGCTCTACATCAACCCGAGCGACTGCATCGACTGCACCCTGTGCGTCGACGCGTGTCCGGTGCAGGCGATCTTCGCCCAGGAAGACCTGCCGGCGGATTGGAAGGGCTTCGCCAAGACCAACGCCGAATACTACGCGAAGAAGTAGTCGTTCCGGCCCACGCGCGCCCGCAGCCCCGAGCTCGGCGCGCAGCGGCCCCCCGCCCCGCGCGCCCGATGCATCGCTACGACCGCCAGCAGCGGGTCGCCGGAATCGGCGCTGCCGGCCAACAGCGCATCGCCGCCGCGCGAATCCTGATCGTCGGCCAGGGTGCGCTCGGCACCCACGCCGCCGAAGCCCTGGCGCGCGCCGGCGTCGGCACCTTGTGGCTGGTCGACCGCGACGTCGTCGAGTGGTCGAACCTGCAGCGGCAGGTGCTGTTCAACGAAGCCGATGCTTCCGCCGGCACGCCGAAGGCGATCGCCGCGGCG
>JBILEY010000504.1:0-3928 GCA_044351865.1 Planctomycetota bacterium
CTCGACCCCATCGGTCGCGACGCCCTCGGCCAACTCCGCGCCATCGACTCCCCCAGTGGCCCCGTGCCGACAGCCGCCGGCTTCGCTTTCCTCCTCCAGCGGCCTCGGCACCACCTTCGGCCGCAGACCCGACGCCGGCGCCAACACCCCGTGGTACGTAACCAGGTGCTTCCGCGGCTTCGGAACCAGCGCGCACAGCCGCTCCATCAGCACCGCCTTCGTCATCACCACCGCCGTCGTCCCGTCCCGCCAACGCGCCTTCAGCACATACTCGATCCGGCCATCCGCCAGTTCCACCAGCCGCGACTCCGCCACCGCAGGCCTCGCTGCGGCTGCGTGCGCGATGCCCTGCCGCCGGACTGAGGACCAGACCGAGGTCGTGTGCCGCTTCCGCGCCGACGGCCGGAGACGTTCCGGCGGTTGCGCGATCTCAGCTCCTCGGTGCCGGTGCTGCTGATCAGCGGCTTCGCGGCCGAAGAAGCCCGGCGCGAGTTCGGGCGAGACGACCTGGCCGGGTTCCTACGCAAGCCGTTCCGACCGCAACAGCTGCTCGCCGCACTGTTCGCCGCCGTCGGCCCCTGATCCGGCCCCGGTTGCTGCACCCTCGCCAGGCACGCGCCACCGGCCTACGGTTCCGGCCCACGCGCGATGTTCGATCGCTCCACGGCACGCTACTGGATCCTGCGCTTCCTGCTGGGCCTCGCCCTGCTCGCCGCCGCCGGCCTCGGCCTGGTCCAGCGGCTGCGCATCGGCGACCAGATGGGGCTGCTGACGCTGCTGGTCGGCGTGGTCGGCTTCCGCATCGCCTTCACCTCGACCGCGCCGATGGCGCGCGCGCTGAACCGCGAACGCCTGCAGCAGCAGCAATGGAGCCAGCAGGCGAAGGACGCGTTCGCGCGCGCGTCACTGCCGCGGCGCGTGCACTACCTGCTGACCGCGGTGGCCGCCGCCGACGGGCCGGTCACCGAGGCCGAACGCGCGGTGGTGCGGCACTTCCTGCTCGAGCGCTTCGGCGGGCCGATCGCCGCCGATGAAGTGCGCCAGTGGGAGACCCAACCGTTGACCGTCGACGACCGCCGCGGGCTCGCCGCGCGCATCGCCGCCGGCCTCGACGACAGCGAACTCGACTCGCTGTTCTGCTGGTGCTGCCTCGTGGCGTTCGCCGACGACCGCTTCCGCGCCGACGAGCAGACGGCGCTGCGCGAAGTCGCCGAAGGGCTCGGCCTGCCGGCGGCGCGCGCGCGCATGCTGTTCCACCTGGCGCGCGCGCAGTTCCTCGCCGGCGATCGCCGCGGCGAACGTGCCGACTCCGCGGGTGCTGGCGGCAGCCGGGCGAGCAACGGCACCGGCCGCAGCAGCCGCAGCGACGCGCTGGCGACGCTCGGCCTGCCGGCCGACGCGACGCCCGAACAGATCCGCAAGCGCCACCGCGAGCTCGTTCGCCGCTTCCATCCGGACGCGCAGCCGAACCTCGGGCCGGTGGCGCAGCGCGAAGCGACCGAGCGCTTCACCGCGATCCAGCGCGCCTACGAGACGCTGCTGGCCTGACCGGCAATGCCGCTGCGGCGGGCGCGTGCTCCGCAGCGATCGCGCGCCTACGCTGCGGGCCATGGTCACCATCACCGCCACCTACCAAGGCGATCTCTGCTGCACCGCCGTGCACGGCCCGTCCGGCGCCAAGCTGCAGACCGACGCTCCCAAGGACAACGAAGGCCTCGGCCGCTTCTTCAGCCCGACCGACCTCGTCGCTACCGCGCTCGGCACCTGCATCCTGACGACGATGGGCATCGTCGCGCGCCGCCGCGGCATCGACCTCGCCGGCGCCGAAATCACCGTCGAGAAGCACATGAACGCCACGCCGCGGCGCATCGGCCGCCTCCCGGTCCAAGTGCGTGTGCGCGGCAGCTACACCGACGAGCAGAAGAAGGTGCTCGAGAACGCCGCGCACGGCTGCCCGGTGCACAAGAGCCTGCACCCCGACATCGACGCGACGATCACGTTCGTGTGGGCCTGAGTGCGTAGGCAGCGGCACCAACGGTCAAGGTTCCTTGACGGCCGCTGACGCGCGCGTGAGAAGTCCCGGCCGGAACCCGCGTTGTCGATCGGAGTCGGGAGCGATAGGTAGGGAGACGACGGATGCGGCGGCGCCAGGCGCTGCCCCGACCGCCGCACCCCTCTCTCCGTCGCTCGCTCGCGCGAGCCGCAGACCCCGATGGATTCGCCCGCCAAGCCAGGCTCGAACTGGGCCAAGGACGTGCCCGCGTCCCTGGTCGTGTTCCTGGTCGCCCTGTCCCTCTCCCTCGGCATCGCGGTCGCGTCCGGCGCCACGCCGTTCTCCGGCCTGATCGCCGCCGCGGTCGGCGGCATCGTCGTCGGCCTGTTCGGCGGCGCGCCGATGCAGGTCAGCGGTCCGGCCGCCGGCCTGACGGTGATGGTCTACGGCTACGTGCAGCAGTTCGGGCTGCCGAGCCTCGGCATCATCGTCGTCCTTTGCGGCGTCATCCAGATGCTCGGCGGCGTGCTGCGCATCGCGCGCGCGGCGATGGCGATGTCGCCCGCCGTGCTGCACGCGATGCTCGCCGGCATCGGCGTGCTGATCACGCTCGGTCAGGTGCGCGGCCTGTTCGGCGCGAAGCCCGGCAAGAACGCGATCGACAACCTCGTCACGCTGCCGGATGTGATCGCCAACGCGGCGGCGGCACCGATGATCATCGGCGGCACCACGCTGGCCGTGCTGCTGCTGTGGCCGCGGATCGAGAAGAAGGTGCCGTTCCTGCCCGGCTCGCTCGCCGCGATCCTGGTCGGCACGCTGGTATCGCTGCTGCTGCCGGCCGGCACCTTCCCGCGCGTCGAGATCACCGGCAGCCTGCTCGACGCGATCCACCTGCCGACGTTCGGCGATCACCACCTGACCGACTTCCTCGGCGCCGGCATCGCGCTGGCGATCGTCGCCAGCGCCGAGTCGCTGCTGTGCGCCGTCGCCACCGACAACCTCCACTCGGGCCCGCGCGCCAACCTCGACCGCGAACTGTTCGGCCAGGGCCTCGGCAACACCTTGTCCGGCCTGCTCGGCGGGCTGCCGATCACCGGCGTCATCGTGCGCAGCTCGGCCAACATCGCCGCCGGCGCGCGCACGCGCTGGTCGGCGATCCTGCACGGCGTCTGGATGCTGGTGTTCGTGGTGTTCTTCGGCAGCCTGCTGACCAAGGTGCCGATGGCGGCACTGGCGGCACTGCTGGTGCAGGTCGGCGTGAAGCTGGTCAAGGTCAAGGAGATCAAGAAGGTGGCCGCGTTCGGCGACCTGTTGATCTACCTGGTCACCATCGGCGGCGTCGTGTTCTGGAACCTGCTGTGGGGCATCGCCATCGGCTTCGGCCTCGCGATCGCGCTGCTGTTGAAGCGCATCAGCTCGATCGAGGTCACCAGCAGCGAGCAGGAGAACGGCGAGATCGAAGTGTGGGTGCGCGGCAACCTGAGCTTCCTGTCGGTGCCGTCGCTGGTGGCGCGCCTGCGCGAACTGCCGCCGAAGCGAACGCTGCTGGTGCGCTTCCAGATCGAAGGCCTGGACCACGCCGCGGTCGAAGCCGTGCGCAGCTGGCGCGTCGGCTACGAGAAGTCGGGTGGCAAGGTGGTGAAGGCGCCGCTCGACGCGCTGTGGCGCGAGATGGTCGGCAAGCCGGCCGCCTGAACGAGAACCGCCATGGACAAGGCCGCACGCGTGAAGCAGTGGGTCGACGCGTGTCGCCCACTGCTGCCGATCCAGAACCCGCTGTGGGCGTTCGTCCACAACAACATCCTGCTCAACCTCGAGCAGAAGCCGTTCCTGGCGGCGGTGCGCGAGGCGGCGGCGCTCTACCGCGCGCGGCCGTTCGAGAGCGAAGCGTTCTTCCGCCGCCAGCTCGACAGCGGGCGCATCGACCGCCGCACG
>JBILEY010000505.1:0-3926 GCA_044351865.1 Planctomycetota bacterium
GTCGCCGCGGGCGAACGTTCGGCCGTCAGCAGGATCTCGGTGGCCGCGGTCTTCAGGTCGCCCATGTCGACGGCGACGCGCGCGCGCGACAGGCTGCACAAGGAGCGCCATTGGTCGCTGCCGCCGCGGTTGGCGGGCACCATCGCGCCGTAGTCGCCGAACACCGCGTCGGCCTTCTGGTAGCCCTCCATCGCCGCCTGGAAGTTGCCCTGGAAGCGCTGGCGGTCGGCGCGCAGGAACAGCGCGCGACCCTGGAACCAGCGCAGCGGCGTCACCGTCGGGTTGCTGCGCACGAGGCGCGAGTACGAGCCGACCATCGCTTCGATCTGGCCGTTGTCGACCATCCACTGGATGTAGGCTTCGTGGATCGCCGTCTCGCTCGGGAACTCGAGCAGGCCGCGCTCGTACTCGCGCAGCGCTTCGCCGGTCTGGCCGAGGCGGCGGTGGATCAGCGCCAGGCTGGCGATGGCTTCCCCTGGGAACTCGCTGCGCGCGGCGACGAAGCGGCCGGCGGCGGTGGTGGCGAGGCGCGCCGTCTCGGTGCCGATCGGTGCCGTGCCACGCTGGTCGCGTTCGGTGCCGTCGAGTTCGGCCTGGCGGGCGGCGTCGAACTGGCGGAGATCGCAGCGGCCGGCGACCAGCATCGCCTGCGCGGCCGAACGGCGCGCGGTCGGCACGCCGAGTTCGGCGAAGGCGGCGGCGGCGCGCGTCGCGACCGCGGCGCCGCTCTGGAAGTCGCCGAGTTCGGCGTGGCACTCGGCGAGCTGCAGCAGGTGCGGTGCTCTGTCGGCTTCGTCGAGGCCGACGATCGCCTGCTCGAGGTCGGCGGCGGCGCTGCGCAGGAACGGCTCGCGGTTGCGCGGGTCGTTGCGGGCGATGCGCATGACGCCGTCGGCGCGCACCAACAGGGCGTCGCGCAACCCCTTGTTCGCGGCCAGCAGCTCGTCGGCGATCGCGCACGCGCGGTGCGGGTCGGCGGCCAGCAGGCGGCGGGCTTCGGTCAGCCGTTCGGTCTCGGCGGCGTTCGGGGGGACGACGTTGGCGCAGGCGGCCACGACGGTGGCGCACCAGAGGAGGGTCGAGATCTTCATGGTGAGGAACGGACCGCGGCAGAACCGCGTCGACGGCCGGGATGGGGGCGCGCCGGAAGGGACGAAAGCGACCGAACGCATCATGACGGGGTTGGCACAGGGGGGGAAGGGCGAAGGAACGGTCGTCGCGACCGGGCACCCTTCAAGTCGCGCGGTCCGACGGCCCGATAGCACCGGCCTTCCCAGGCAAACGACGGTGAGCCATCCGACCATCACGGCAGCGGCCACCCTGGATCGCACCACGGTGGGCAGCCTCGTCGCCGACATCGACCGCGAACTGCGGACGAAGCCGGCGCGGCTCTACGTCGACCTCGGCGCCGTCGACTCGTTCGACTCGGCCGGCCTCGGCGGCGTCGTCGCCGGCATGCGCGCGGCGCGCGCGGCCGGCGTCGAGCTGAAGCTGCGCGGGCTGAGCCAGCCGATGCTCGACTTCTTCTCGCTGGTGTCGGTGCAGCGGCTGGTGCGACCCGACGAGGTGCCGACGCGCCCCGATCCGGTGACGCGGCTCGGTGCGTTCGTCGAACCGATGGTGGACGGTGCGGTGACCGTCGCCCGGACGACCTGGGACGTGCTGCAGGAGCTGCTGGTCGGGCCGTTCCGCCGGCGCTGGCTGCGGCTCGATCGCACCGCCATCGAGGTCGACCACTGCGCCGCCGGTGCCTTGCCGATCATCGCGCTGATCGCGTTCCTGCTCGGCCTGATCCTGGCGATGCAGGCCTACGTGCAGCTGCGCGTCTGGGGCGCCGAGATCTACATCGCCGACATGGTCGGCGTGTCGGTCATGGCCGAGATCGGGCCGCTGATGACGGCGATCGTGTTGGCTGCGCGCTCCGGCTCGCGCAACGCCGCCCAGCTCGGCGCCATGGTGGTCAGCGAGGAGATCGCCGCGCTCGAACAGATGGGCATCCGCCCGCTCGGCTTCCTGGTGGCGCCGAAGGTCGTCGCCTGCGGCTTCGCCGCGTTGTCGCTCGGCGTCGTCTTCGACGTCGTCGCGATGTGCGGCGGTGCTCTGTTCGCGTGGGCGGTCGCCGGCATCGAGCTCGACGCGTTCGCCGAGCAGCTGCGCACAGCGCTGCACATGTCGGACTTCGTCGTCGCGCTGGCCAAGGCGGCGACGTTCGGCGTCGCCGTCGGCATCGTCGGTTGTGCGCTCGGCCTGCGCGTGCAGGACGGCAGCGAAGGCGTCGGTCGTGCGACCACCAATGCGGTCGTGCTCGGCATCTTCCTGATCATCGTCGTCGACGCGGCCTTCGTGACCTGCCAACGGATGTTGGTGTGACCATGCAAGCCGCCGACGCCTACGCCGATGGCCGCCACGCCAGCAGCGACCTGGTGCGCGCGTTGGCGCTGACCACGCAGTTCGGCGAACGCACGATCCTCGACGGGGTCGACCTCGCCATCCGCCGCGGCGAGGTGTTCGTCGTCATGGGCCCGTCGGGCTGCGGCAAGACGACGCTGCTGCGCCATCTGTGCGGGCTGCTGCCGCCGACGCTCGGCTCGGTGTCGGTCGCCGGCCACGACCTCTACGCGGCGTCGCCCGAACTGCTGCACGACCTGCGGCTGCGCACCGGCCTGTCGTTCCAGGGTGGTGCCCTGCTCGGCAGCCTGACCGTGCTCGAGAACGTGGCGCTGCCGCTGCGCGAGAACACCGACCTGCCGCCGGCGGTCGTGCTGGAGATCGCGCGCATGAAGCTCGACATGGTCGGCTTGCTGCACGCCGCCGAGCTGATGCCCAGTTCGTTGTCGGGCGGCATGAAGAAGCGCGCCGCGATCGCCCGCGCCATCGCCCTCGATCCCGAGATCGTCTACTTCGACGAGCCGTCGGCTGGCCTCGACCCGATCACCGCGGCCGAGATCGACAACGTCATCGTCAAGCTGAACAAGGTGTTCGGCATCACCATGGTCGTCGTCACCCACGACCTGCCGTCGGCGCACGCGATCGCCGACCGCATCGTCGTGCTGCTCGACGGCCGCGTCGCCGCCCTCGGCGAGCGCGATCGGGTGTGGAACGACCCGAATCCGCGCATCCGCGACTTCATCGAACGGCGCCTGCCGGCCGAAGACAGCCGTGGCATGGACGTCATCGCCCACCTGGAAGTCTGAGCATGCACCCGCACGGTCGCCGCTTCCGCCTCGGTCTGTTCGTGCTCGGCACGGGCTCGTTGTTCGTCGCCCTGCTGGTGTTCATCCTGCAGAACAGCCTGCACAGCGAACGCGCAACCTACTTCATCCTGTTCGAGGAGAACGTGAAGGGCATGGTGGTGGGCTCGAAGGTCAACTTCCAGGGCGTGCCGATCGGCGTCGTCGCCGACATGCGCTTCCAGGACGGCCAGACGCTGGTCGAACTGCGCGTCGATCCGACGCGCGCCAGCATCCAGGACCTGACGCGCGCGCGCATGGACCGGCTGCTGGTCACCGGCCAGGTCACCGTCGAGCTCGAAGGCTACGGCAGCACCGGCAAGCCGCTGGCGCGCGGCGCGTTCATCCAGCCGAAGGAAGACCCGCTGCACTCGCTGACCGGCAGCATTCCCGAAGTCGTCGATCGCGCCAGCGGCGTGCTCGCGCGCCTCGATCGCCTGTTCGCCAGCGCCGAGGTGCTGCTCGGCGAAGGCAACCTGCAGGCGGTGGCGGCGACGCTGCAGCACGCCGAGCAGGCGTCGCGCCATCTCGCCGAGGCGACCGTGCCCGCGGCGACGGCGCTGCTGGTCGACGCGCGCGCGACGGTGCAGGCCGCGACCGGTGCGGCCGGCGAAGCGCAGCGCACGATCGCGGCCCTCGGCAAGGTCGAAGGCGAGCTGCGGCAGCTGCTGCACGAAGCGGCGGCGTTGGCGGGAG
>JBILEY010000506.1:0-3925 GCA_044351865.1 Planctomycetota bacterium
CGTGCACGTGCTCGACCTCGCGCAGGACGAAGCCGAACGCAAGGAGCTGAAGAAGAGCTTCTACGAGATCACCGTCGGCCAGGTGCGGCAGGCGCAGGAACTGCTCGCGCGCCACGCGGTCGAAGGTCGCGCGCGCGTGCTGGTGGTGGAGGACGCCGACCATCTCGCCGAAGAAGGCCAGAACGCGCTGCTGAAGACGCTCGAAGAGCCCGGCGTGGCGACGTTCCTGCTGCTCGAGGCGTCGCGGCCCGAGCAGCTGCTGCCGACGGTCCGCTCGCGCGTGCAGCGGCTGCGGGTGCTGCCACTGCCTGCCGACGTGCTCGAGCGCGAGATTTTTCGCCGGCTGCCGGCGGCCGCCGCGCGGGTGCCGGACGCCATCGCGCTGTCGGGCGGCAGCCTCGGCCAGGCGCTGGCCGCCTGCACCGAACGCGCGGTACAGCTCCATCATCTGGTGCAGGCGATGCTGGCCGACGTCCACCGCTTGCGGCCGGTCGCGACGGCACGCGCCGTGCTGCAGAACGTCGAGGAACGGCGCCACGAACTCGACGCGGCGCGCGAGTTCCTGTGGCTGCTGCGCGCCGAGCTGCGCCGCCGGACCTCGGCCCTTGCGGCGGTCGCGGACGGTTCCTACGGTGCGTCGTCCGCAGAACCATGGACGACGTGGCTCGAACTGACCTTGGCGGCGGAGCGGGATCTCGACCTGCTCATCCCGCCCGAGCAGGTGCTCACCGCCTGCCTCGTACAGTTCGTGCCGGCGTGATCCTGGCGACGCGGTGCCGGGCGCAGCGAGGGGGTCGCGGTGCTTCGGTGTGGTTGGTGCGAGCGGAGGCGAGCGGTCACTCGCCGTCGCTCAAGGGCGGTTCCGGATGTGTCGATACCGGCGTCACTACGACGCCGCTTCGCCCGCGGAGGAACCGTGTCGATGGCTGCAGCTGAACAGGACTTGCTCGAAGAGAAGATCCAGTGTGTGCGGAAGCGCGACCGGCGCTTCAGCCGCCTCGCCTACTACTTCGTGCTCGA
This sequence comes from Planctomycetota bacterium, assembly GCA_044351865.1. Taxonomy (GTDB): domain Bacteria; phylum Planctomycetota; class UBA1135; order UBA1135; family UBA2386; genus UBA2386. The sequence goes on from JBILEY010000506.1 coordinate 1,021, forward strand.
TGCGCTCGACTTCACGATGTCGCGCCTCGGGCGCGAGACGATGTCGGGCGAAGAACGCCACGTCGGCGGCCGCGAGCTGCTGGCCGGGCTGCAGGAGTATGCCTCCGAGCAGTTCGGGCCGATGGCGGCGCTGGTGTTCGAGCGTTGGGGCGTGCGCCGTTCGTCGGACTTCGGCGAGATCGTCTTCAACCTGATCGACGCCGAGCTGCTGAGCCGCCGGCCGTCGGACTCGCGCCTCGACTTCGTCGACGGCATCGACTTCCGCGAAGCGTTCGCTGCGAAGCACCGCGAGTCGCTGGATCGCATCGCGACGCGGTGAGTGGCGTCGCCCGCGCGCCGGGACAGGGAAAGCGCAGGTCGACACGTGCAGCCCGCCGGTTGGGCGCGTAAGCACCCGCTCTTCGAACCCGAGGAGCCTCCATGCGCCGTCCGCCGGATCCGTTCGCCCCGTTCCGTCTGCTGTCGTCGTCCCTCGTCACGCTGTCGCTCGTGGCCGCCTCGCTCGGCGCCCAGGACGGGCCGCCGAGCGCGTTCCGCAAGCCCGCCGAAGCGATCGCCAGGCTGGTCGAAGCGCCGCCGCCACCCGACGCCGCGTTGTCGCCGGCGCGCACGTGGCTCGCGCTGACGACGCGCGAAGCGCTGCCCGGTCTCGACGTCGTCGCGCGCCCGCATCGCAAGCTCGCCGGTCTGCGCATCGACCCGCAGTCGCACGGCCGCCAGCTGTCGGTGCGCACGCAGTCGCTGGTGCTGCAGGCGCTGGCCGATGGCAAGGACCACGTCGTCGACGTGCCGCCCGGCCACTGGAGCGGCCCGATCTGGACCGCCGACGACCGTGCGTTCGCGCTGCTGCGCCTCGGTGTCGACGGCGGCGCCGAGCTGTGGGTCGCCGATCCGGCGACGGCGCCGCCGCGGCGCCTCGACGGCGTGCACGTCAACACCGTGCTCGGCGGCGGCGTGCGCTGGGCGCCCGACCAGAAGCACCTGCTGGTGATGGCGGTGGTGCCCGGCGCCGAGCCGCCGCGCCCGGCGGTGCCGAGCGGCCCGCAGGTGCAGGACGCGGTGCGCGGCGAGAAGGCGCAGGTGCGCACCTACCAGGACCTGCTGCAGGACGCGCACGACGAACGGCTGTTCGAGTTCTTCGCGACGAGCCAGTTGCTGCGCGTCGACGCCGCGACCGGTGCGCAGCAGAAGCTCGGCGAGCCAGCACTGTTCGACGGGGTCGAGCCGTCGCCGGACGGCACGCTGCTGCTGACGACCCGCATCGAACGGCCGTTCTCGTACCTGGTGCCGGCGTCGAGCTTCCCGCGCGTCACCGAGCTGCGCGATCGCGACGGCAAGCCGCTGCGCACGCTGGCGAAGGCGCCGCTGCGCGAAGCGGTGCCGATCGGCGGCGTGCCGACGGGGCCGCGCGGGATCGGCTGGCTCGACGTGCTGCCGCACACGCTGACCTGGGTCGAAGCGCTCGACGGCGGCGATCCCAAGCGCGACGCGCCACAGCGCGACCAGGTGTTCCGGCTCGACGACCCGGCCGGCGAAGCGCGCGCGTGGTTCCGCACCGAGCATCGCTTCGGTGGCATGTCGTGCGGCGGTGACGGCCAGCTCGGCCTCGTCACCGAGATGGACCGCAAGACGCGGCGGCAGCGCGTGTGGCGCCACGACGTGCGCGATCCGGCGGCAGCCCCGGTGATGCTCTACGAACGTTCGATGCAGGACGCCTACGGCGATCCGGGCCGGCCGATCGCGGAGATGCGCGCCGACGGCCAGGTGGTGCTGCGGCAGCGCGACGGTGCTCTGTTCCTCGCCGGCGACGGTGCGTCGCCGCAGGGCAACCGGCCGTTCGTCGATCGCTGGCTGCTCGCCGACGGCAGCAAGGAGCGGCTGTTCCAGGCCGAGCCCGGCAAGCACGAGACGTTCGTCGGGTTCCTCGACGCCGACGGCCAGCGGCTCCTGGTGCGCAGCGAGTCGCCGACCGAGCCACCGTCGCTGCAGGTCGTCGATCGCGCCAAGAAGACGCGCTCGACGCTGCGCGCGTTCGCCGATCCGGGGGCTGCCTACACGCGCGGCGTGCAGAAGCGCATCCTGAACTACCAGCGCGCCGACGGGGTGCCGCTCAGTGGCACGCTCTACCTGCCGCCCAGCTACCGCGAGGGCGACAAGTTGCCGTGCCTCGTCTGGGCCTACCCCCTCGAGTACACGCAGGCCAGCGACGCCGGCCAGGTGCGCGCGTCGCCGAACCGCTGGCTGCGGCTGTCGGGCAGCTCGCAGCTGTTCCCGCTGCTCGCCGGCTACGCCGTGCTCGACGACGCGGCGATGCCGATCGTCGGCCCGCAGCGCACCGCCAACGACACGTTCGTGCAGCAGCTGCAGCAGAACGCGCAGGCCGCGGTCGACGCGCTCGCCGCGACCGGCTGCATCGACGTGCGCCGCCTCGCCGTCAGCGGCCACAGCTACGGCGCGTTCATGACCGCGAACGTGCTGGCGCACACCGACCTGTTCGCCTGCGGCATCGCGCGCAGCGGCGCCTACAACCGCACGCTGACGCCGTTCGGCTTCCAGAACGAGGACCGCACCTACTGGGAGGCGCCGGAGATCTACCAGGCGATGTCGCCGTTCGCGCACGCACACCGCATCCAGGAGCCGATCCTGCTGATCCACGGCGCCGACGACGACAACCCGGGCACGTTCCCGGTGCAGAGCCAGCGCTTCTTCGCAGCACTGAAGGGCCACGGCGCCACGGCACGCTTGTGCATGCTGCCGCACGAGAGCCACGGCTACCGCGGCCGCGAGAACGTGCTGCACTGCCTCGCCGAGACGATCGACTGGCTCGACCTGTACTGCGGCCCGCGCAAGTGATGGCGGCCGGCGCGGTGGACGGTCCCCGCGTTGCGGCGTCCCGGGGATCGCT
>JBILEY010000507.1:0-3917 GCA_044351865.1 Planctomycetota bacterium
GAATCCCGCTGCCGTGTAGGGGTCGCCACCGAGGATGAGGTTGGCGCCGCCGGCCGTCACCAGCACGCCGCGCAGCGGGTCGAAGGCGGTCGCGCCGGCGCTGCGCGTGGGGCCGTTGCTGTTGCGCAGCAGCCAGGCGGAGGCACTCGGACCCAGCGTGTAGGTGTCGGGCGGCGAACTGGGCATCTGCCATGGAAACAACGACAGCACGTGCCCACCGCACAGCACCAACTCCCCGCGCACCGGATCGTGACCCAGCATCGGTGCGATGCGGGGCGGGCCGTTGGACAAGCGTTGGCTCCAGGTCGTGCCGTTCCACTCCCAGAGGTCGGCGAAGTTGCTGCCGAACAAACTGGGTGAGCCGGAGCCGAAGCCGAGCACGATGCGGCTGCGGCTGGCATCCCAGGTCATTGCGTGGGCGAAGCGGGCCGCGGGTGCTGGTCCCACCGGCGTCCGCTGTTGCCACGCGGTGCCGTCGAACTCCCAGAGGTCGTTCAGGACCGCGTTCTGCGCGTTGTTGCGACCGCCGAACAGCACGAGGCGCTGGCGCACCGGATCGAACGCCATCGCGTGGCCGTTGCGTGGCGACGGCCCCGCGGCCGGGTGCGGGACCCATGCGGTCCCGTTCCACGCGGCGGTGCCGAAGTTGCCGGCGCTGGTGCCGGTGAACCAGATCTGCTGCAGCGGACCAGCACACGCTTCGCCGCTGACGATCGTGGCGACGGATTGCTGCGACCAGGTTGCCTGCGCGACTGTGGGTGCGAGGGGCAGGAGAAGACCCGCGATGGCAGGAAGTGCGCGACGCAGCATGGGCAGGATCGTTGGCATGGGACTCCGCTTCGGTTCCGCAGCGTCGCACAGGCGGTCGGCGGCGGCAACCTGGGTGGTCGCGACGGCGACGGCCCTTGCCGGCGCGAAGGCTGGGGCCATGATGCGTCGGCCCCGTTCGCCCTCGCCCTCGCGCCCTCGCCCATGCCGTCTGCGCCCTTCGTCGCCGCGGTCGTCGCTGCCGTGTGCTGCCTCGCCGGTGGCGCCGCGGCGCAGTCGTCGCACTGGGCCTATCGCCCGATCGTGCGCCCCGCGGTCCCGGCGATGACCGCGGCCGATGCCGCGTTCGCGCGTTCGCCGCTCGATGCGTTCGCCGTCGTCGCGATGCGCGCACACGGCTTGTCGCCCGCTGCCCGGGCGGCGCCGGCGACGTGGCTGCGGCGCGTGGCGCTCGACCTGACCGGCTTGCCGCCGACCGTTGCCGAGGTTGCGGCGTTCGAAGCCGCGTGCGCGAGCGACGCGGCGGCTGCGCGCGAACGTGCCGTCGATCGCCTGCTGGCGTCGCCCGGCTACGCCGAACGCTGGACGCAGTGGTGGCTCGACCTCGCGCGCTACGCCGACAGCCAGGGCTACGAGAAGGATGCGCTGCGGCCGACGATGTGGCGCTACCGCGATTGGGTGCTCTCGGCGTTCGCGCGCGACCTGCCGTTCGATCGCTTCACGGTCGAGCAGCTCGCCGGCGACCTGCTGCCGGACGCGAACGACGAGACGCGGCTGGCGACCGCGTTCCATCGCCAGACGATGACGAACACCGAAGGCGGCACCGACGACGAAGAGTTCCGCGTCGCCGCCGTCGTCGATCGCGTCGACACCACGATGTCGGTGTGGATGGGCAGCACGCTCGGCTGTGCGCAGTGCCACGACCACAAGTACGACCCGTTCGCGCAGCGCGAGTTCTTCCAGCTGTTCGCGTTCTTCGACCAGACCGAGGACCACGACCAGCCCGACGATGCGCCGCTGCTGCGCGTGCCGACGCGCGAGCAAGAGGCGCGGGCGAAGGTGCTCGAGCTCGAACTCGCCGACGCGCGCGCCGCGCTGGCGGCGGCTGTGGCCGCGGCGCCCCAGCTCGTGGTGTCGCCGTGGCAGCGGCTCGGCCCGATCGAAGGCCGCGACCTGCGCCACGTGCACGGCGAACGCTTCGCGCCCGAACGCGATGGCGTGCAGCTCGCGGCCGAACAGGAAGGGCAGCGCTGGCAGCCGCATCCGGAATACAGCGACGGCGTCGTGCACACGTGGTCTGGCGACCGCAGCGCGTTCTACCTGCACCGCACGATCGAAACCGCGACTGCGGGCACGCTGCAGTTGCAGCTCGGCAGCGACGACGCGCTGGTGGTGTGGTGGAACGGCGCCGAGGTGCTGCGCAAGTTGGTTTCGCGCGGTGCGCAGCCAGGCCAGGAGCAGCTCGAACTGCCACTGCGTGCTGGCACGAACGAACTGCTGCTCAAGGTCAGCAACGGCAGCGGCCCCGGCGGCTTCTGCTGCGAACTGGTCGCCGATCCGGCGCAGGCGCGGGCGGCGCAGCGCGTGCGCACGCTCGAGGCCGAGTTCGACGTGCAGCGTGGCCCGCAGGTCCCGGTGCTGCGCGAGTTGCCGGCCGATCGTCGGCGCACGACGCGCATCCACCGCCGCGGCAGCTTCCTCGACCAGGGCGACGTGGTGACGCCGGGTGTGCCGGCCGTGTTCCCGCCGCTGCCTCCGGGCGCTGGGTCCGATCGCCTCGCCTTCGCGCGCTGGCTGATGGCGCCCGACAATCCGCTGACCGCGCGTGTGCTGGCGAACCGCGTGTTCGCCGAGCTGTTCGGCCAGGGCCTGGTGCCGACGCTCGAGGACTTCGGCACGCAGGGCGATCTGCCGTCGCATCCCGAACTGCTCGATTGGCTGGCGCGCGAGTTCGCCGACAACGGCTGGTCGCTGCGCCGGCTGCTGCGCACGCTGGTGCTGTCGGCGACCTATGGCCAGTCGTCGGCGATCGACGAACGCGCGCGCGAACTCGATCCGACCAACCGCTGGCTCGCGCGTGGACCCGCCGTTCGCCTGCCGGCAGAGACGCTGCGCGACCAGGCGCTGGCGGTCGCCGGCCTGCTGACGCCGACGATCGGCGGGCCGAGCGTGATGCCGCCGCAGCCCGATGGCGTCTGGCTGCAGATCTACAGCGGCGAACGTTGGACCGAAGCGAACGGGCCGGATCGCTACCGGCGCGCGCTCTACACGTTCTGGCGGCGCACCAGCCCGCATCCGGCGATGCTGGTGTTCGACGCGATGAGCCGCGAAGCGTGCGTGCTGCGGCGGCAACGCACGAACACGCCGCTGCAGGCGCTGGTGCTGTGGAACGAGCCGTGCTTCCGCGAGGCGGCATCCGCGCTCGCTGGGGCCGTGCTGCGCGAGTTGCCGCACGCCGACGACGCGGCCCGTGTCGCCGCGCTGTGGCGACGGTGCCTGCTGCGCGCGCCGAGTGCCGCCGAGTCGGCGCGCCTGCTGCAGCTGCTCGCCGACGAACGCACCCGCGCGGCGGTCGAAGCGAGTGCTGGTGGTGGGCGAGAGAACGACGACGGTGCGTTCGCCTGGTCGGTGCTCGCCGGCGTGGTGCTGTCGCTCGACGAGTTCGTCACCAAGCGCTGACGCCATGCACGACGCCTTCCAACGCCTCTGCCGCCGCCGCTTCCTCGCCGGGTCGGGCCTGTCGCTCGGCGCGATCGCGCTGCGGCACCTGACGTCTCGTGAACGCGCCCGCGGCGACGGCGTGCTCGCCGGCGGCCTGCACCACGCGCCGCGCGCGAAGAACGTCATCTACCTGCACATGGAGGGCGCACCGCCGACGCTCGACATGTTCGATCGCAAGCCGCTGCTCGATCGTCTGCACGGGCAGAAGTGCCCCGACAGCTTCCTGCAGAAGGAGCGCTTCGCGTTCATCAAGGGCCATCCGCGTCTGCTCGGCCACCAGCACGGCTGGATCCGAGCCGCCAACGGCAGCGAGGTCTGCGAACTGTTCCCGCATCTCGCCCAGCAGCTCGGCGACACGACGCTGGTGCGCTCGATGGTCACCGACCAGTTCAACCACGCGCCGGCCGAGCACCTGCTGTTCGCCGGCG
>JBILEY010000508.1:0-3906 GCA_044351865.1 Planctomycetota bacterium
AGCGGACGAAGAGGGAGAGTGTGCGCATGGCGGGGCGGTGGCTTTGTGCCGCCGGAATCGGAGGCGCGCACCGTAGCCCGGCGCCACCGATCCGGTAACCGCCCGAGGTCCATTGCCGCAGCGGCGGACGCCGACCAACGGGGCCACAGCAGCGGCGGCCTCGTCGCCGGCAAGCCTCAGGACGCGTTGGAACGCTCGGTCCGCCGACCGCACGCGAACGCCAGGGCGAGCGGCAGCAGCACGGCGGCGAGCACGTTCGCCCATTGCGCCGGGGCGTCGAGCCGCCGCGCGAACGCCCACGGCACGTAGGCGAACAGCGAGGTGCACGACGCGGCGACCGCGAAGCGCGCGAGGAACGTGCCGCGGCCGAGCAGCGCCAGCGGGATCCACCAGAGGTGGTACCAGACGCCGAACAGGCCGGCACCGCAGCAGGCGAGCGCGGCGAGGGCAGCGGCGAACGTGCGCGGCAGCGCGTCGTCGTTCGGTGTGCTGCGGGTCGGCGTGCCGCGCTCGCGCCACAGCCGCAGCATGCCGAGGCCGACGACCAGCACGACGAAGACGCGGCCGATGGTGACGAAGGTGGCGAGCGGTGCCCCGGTCGCTTCGTGCAGCGCCCACGCGAGGCTGGCGCCGTGCAGTTCGCCTTGGCGACGCATCACGTCGAAGGCGCCGTCGACGCGGAAGAACTGCAGGTAGAAGAGTGCCGCGAGGGCGGCCGTGGCGAGGCCACCGAGCAGCAGGCCGCGCAGTTGCCGACGCCCGAGCGCTTGCACGGCGAGCAGCGGCACGGCGACCAGCGGCGTCACCTTGGTCAGCACGCCGAGCCCGAGGGCGAACGTGCCGCGCGCGAACTGGCCGCGTTGGGCGGCGAGCACGGCGATGGCGAGGCACGCGGCGAGCAGCGGGTCGTTGTGCGCGTTGGCGACGCCTTCAGCGAGCAGCAGCGGGTTCCACGCGATCGCGACGAACGTGCGCGCAGCGGCGGCCGCGCCGGCGGTGGCCTCGACCCAGCGCGCGAGGCTCGTGGCGGCGAGCAGCAAGGCCCCGCCGAACAGCAGCTTCAGCAGCAGCAGCGCCGCGATCAGTTCGCCGCGCGGCGGCAGCGGCAGCAGGTGCGCGAGCCAGGCGACGGCCCCCTGCACGTTGGCGAGCACGGGCCCGTACGGCAGCGGGAAGCCCTTCCACGCCTTGTCGCCGAACGCCAGGAACGGGTCGTCGGGGAACGCGGTGGCGACGGTGACGTACGGGTTCTCGCCGTGCACCGCGAGCACGCGGCCGCGCACGACGTAGTCGATCGGGTCCGCGGTCAGGAACGGCGGCACGACGACGGCGGCGAGCAGCAACGGCAAGCTGAACCACAGCAGCCGCTGCAGCGACGGCGCCTCGGCTTCGGCCTTCGCCATCGCGCGCCACCAGGCGAACGCGCCGAGCGCTGCCGCCAGCACGACGGCGAGCGCTTCGCCGGTGTTCAGCAGCGGCAGCAGCCACGGCATGCTCGCCGACTCGCCCCAGACGTAGTGATGGCGCAGCGAAGCACCCAGCATCAGCAGCTGGGCTGCGATCGCGACCAGGAGGCACGGACGCAGGCGCGCGAGAGGGTGGTCGGGAGCGGCGGACATCGACGAGGCGCGCACCATAACGACTCGGCCGCCGCCGCCGAGGCGAATCAACGGCCGGTGAACGGCACCGCCGGCGTCGCCTTGGCCAGGAACAGCACGGCGAAGCAGGTGCTGTCGAGCAGCAGCGTGCTGGCGTGCTCGGCGCGGAACGAACCGTTCTCTTGCTGGTGGCTCAGCAGCTGCACGCCGCCTTCGTAGTACCAGTCGCGGTGGTGCAGCCGCGCGATCGCCGCCAGTTCGCACGAACGCTCGAGGCCGTAGAGCCAGTAGTAGACGTGGCGGTCGCCGCGTTCGGCGAAGCCCGGATTGCAGCGCACCGAGAACTCGTCGGCGAGCCACGCGTAGCCGTCGCGCACGGCGGTGTCGATGCGGGCTTGCAGGCCGCGATCGTTCTCGCCGCGCGCCAGCATGCCGGCGCGCGCGAGCAGCAGGCCACTGACACCGGCGCTGGTCATCGAACCGAACGGCGGCTCGCTGGCTTCCTGGTAGGCGAAGCCACGCGGCTGCGCGCGCTGCTGGCTGTCCGGCACCGGTGCGTCGCTGCCTTCGGCGCTGCGCACCTGCGCGTAGGTCGACAGCGCGAGGCCGAGCGAGCCACTCGGCGGCGCTTGCACCGCGAGCAGGTGGCGCGCCGCCGCCGCGAACGCGCCCGCGGGCAGCTCGACCCCGCTCTGCTGCGCCGCCCACATGCCGAGCAGCCCGTACTGCTGCAGCGACGTGTCGTAGCGTGGCCCGGCCGTGTAGTTGAAGCGCAGCTGGTCTTCCTGCGGCCCGCGCGGGTCGACGTTGTCGAGCAGCTGCTTCGTCCACTTCTGCATCAGCTTCAGGTCGCGTTCGGGCACGTCGCGCTTCGGCAGTGCCGTCAGCTTGCCTTCGCGCAGCATCGCGCCTTCGCTCGGCGGTGCATGCAGCGCCGCCATCGCCATCAGCGCCGTCGCCAGCGTGTAGCTGTCCTCGTGCCGGCGCTTCCGGAGCTCGGCGAAGCCGCGCTGCAGCACCGCGTCGTCCTTCGGCACGTGGCCGTGCAGCAGCGTCAGCAGTCCGAGCGCCAGACGCCCGCTGCCGTAGTTGCGGTCGTCGCCGCCCTTGTCGACGAGGAACGACTTCTGTTCGTCGATCGCGTCGCGCACCCACGCGGTGCCGGCGGTGATCGCCTTCTGCACGCGCACGCGGAAGTCGGCGTCCTGGTTGTCGCGCACCGCCACCAGGTCCCACGCGTCGCTGATCAGCAGCCGGCGGAACGTCTTCTCGCCTTCGTCGACGACGAGATCCAAGCTGCCGGCGAAGGCGACGACGAGCCCGCGTTCGGCGTCGAGGTGCCGCGTCATCGCCACCGTGCCGGCGGCGTCGACGATGCAGAACGTGCGCAGCAGCGGCGCCACGTCGCGCCCTTCGCCACCCTGGGCCGCGACTGCGCTCGCCGCGAACGTGCCCTTCAGTTGCTGACGCCCGTTCGCGTCCGGCGCCGACCACGAGCCGCTGACGACGACGTCGCCGAACGGCAGCAGGCGCGGGAACTTCTTCTGCACGCTGCCGCGGCTGCCGAGGTCGCAAGCCAGCGCGCGCAGCACGTCGCGCAGGTCGCGCACCGGCCCGGTGAGCGCCTTTTGGTCGGCGCGCAGTTCGCCCTGGCAGATCCACGGTGCCGGCGCGAGCCGCGGCAGGTACTGGTCCGGCAGCTTGCCGTTCGCCGGCGCCTGCTTCGCGGCGCCCAGCGAACGCACCGGTTCGCTCGCGTTGCCGCGGTCGGTGCGGCGGTACTCCACTGCACCGAGCGGTGGGATGCGCCAGCCGTCCTGCGCCGGAGCGCAGGCGAGGAGAAGCCCGAGCCAGAGCAGCGGGCCGAACAGGAGTTGTCGGGTGCGGTTCGCCATGCAGGACATGGGGAACTCGCACCGCAACTTCGGCGGAGAAATCCGGCGGCGGCGATCAGTAGCGCTCGGCGCCGAGCAACGACCGCGCCTGCGTGTCGGACAGGCGCAGGAACGGCGCGTTCGCCACCGTCGCGATCGCCTGCCACCACGTCGCGATGCCGGCCAGCGCCGGCGTCGCCGGCACCACCACCGGCAGCGTCGCAACCCCGGCGGCGTCCGCGGCGCCGGCGACGTATTCGCCCGCTTGCAGCACGTCGAGCCCGACCGTGCCGAACGGCGCCAACGGCAGATAGCCGGGCGCGAGGCCGATCCACAGCGACGCGACGCCGCCCGGCGACACGCCCGCGATCGTGGCGTTGCCAGTGCGGCCGATGCCGAGCGGGCCCATCGCCAGTACCACGTCGCTCGGCGCC
>JBILEY010000509.1:0-3904 GCA_044351865.1 Planctomycetota bacterium
TCGCCTACGGCGGCTACCAGGCGGGCCCGTTCTTCACCCCGTTCCCGACGCAGTGCGGCCCGCTGACGGTGACGCCGTCGGGCGAGCCGATCGTCGGTGGCACGGTGACGATCGTCGCCAACACGCCAGCACCCTACGGCTTCGTGCTCGGCTTCCCCGGCTACACGTGGCTCGGCCCGCTCGGCTGCAACTGCGTGCTCGGCGTCGACCAGGGCGTGCTCGGCAGCGGACCGCTGGTGTTCACCATCCCGGCGAACACCAGTTTCGTCGGCACCATCCTGTCGGCGCAGGCCTACGGCGCCACCGGGACCAACTGCTTCGGCTTCCTGGCCCTCAGCGACACGATCGACTTCACGGTCCGCTGACCGCGACGCCGCACTGCGCGGTCTCAGCGACCGCGCGCGCCGCCGGCCTTCTTCGCCGGCTTCTTCGCCGCGGCCTTCGCCACCGGCTTGGCGACCTTCTTCGCCGGCGCGGCCTTCGCCTTGCCGAGCGGCCGCTCGAGGTGGCGCTGCAGCACCATCGCCACGCACGCGGTCAGCCGCTTGCCCATGGGGATGTGCAGGAACTCGTTCGGCCCGTGCGCATTGCTCTGCGGGCCGAGCACGCCGGTGATCATGAACTGCGCCTCGGGGAACTTCTCGCCGAGCATGCCCATGAACGGGATCGTGCCACCTTCGCCCATGTAGACGCAGGGCTTGCCAAACGTCGCCTTCGACGCCTCAGCGCAGGCACTCTCCAGCCAGCCCGCCAGCGGCGGCGCGTCCCAACCGGTGCTCGCCTTCTCGGCCGAGAACGTGATCTTGGCACCGCTCGGCGGCTTCTCGGTCATCACCTTCTTCAGGTGCGCCAGACACGCCTTGGCGTCGGCGCGCGGCGGGATGCGCAGCGACAGCTTGAACGTCGAGAACGGGCGCAGCACGTTGCCGGCCTTGTCGACGTGCGGCACGCCGTCGGCGCCGATCAGCTCGACGAACGGGCGCCACGTGCGGTTCAGCACCAGCTCCTGCAGTTCCTTCGCCATCGGCTTCGTGCCCGCGACCCACGGGAAGCGCTGCCACATCGAGTTGCCGAGCACCTTGCCGCAGACCTTGGCCTGCTCCTGGCGCTGCTTCGGGATCGCGACGTGGAACTCCTTCGGCAGGATGCGCCCGGTGTCGCTGTCCTCGAGCCGTTCCATCAGCTGGCGGAACACACGGAACGTGCTCGGCACCACGCCGCTGGCGTCGCCGCTGTGCACGCCTTCGGTCAGCACGTCGATGCGGATGTCGCCGCCGACGAGGCCGCGCAGCGACGTCGTGCACCACAGCTGGTCGTAGTTGCCGCAGCCGCTGTCGAGGCAGACGACGAGGCTCGGCGTGCCGATGCGCGCCTTCAGTGCGTCGATGTAGAAGGGCAGGTCGTAGCTGCCGCTCTCTTCGCACGCCTCGATCAGCACCACGCAGCGCGCGTGCTTGCCGCCGGCCTCGCGCAGCGCGCGGATCGCCGTCAGCGACGCGTAGGCGGCGTAGCCGTCGTCGGCGCCGCCGCGGCCGTACAACTTGTCGCCCTTCAGCACCGGCGTCCACGGCCCGAGCCCGTCGAACCAGCCGGTCATCTCCGGTTGCTTGTCGAGGTGTCCGTAGAGCAGCACGGTGTCGGTGCCAACGCCTGGGATCTCCATGTAGATCACCGGCGTGCGCCCCGGCAGCTGCACGACCTCGACGGTCAGGCCTTCGATCGGCTGCGCCTTGCACCAGCCGGCGATCAGTTCGACCGCCTTCTGCATGTGCCCCGCCGCCGCCCAGTCCTTGTCGAACGCGGGCGACTTGTTGGGGATCCGGATGTAGTCGGTGAGCTGCGGAACGATGTCGCTGTCCCACACTCCGCCGACGAACGAAGAGAGCTTGTGCGAGTCCATGGCCTGGTCGGCCGATGCGAACCGAACGCGTGCCATGGCTCAAGCGCACTTCGGCGGATCACCGGAGGTGGAGCGCTGGGCCCGTTCGCACAGCAGGCCGGGCGCCGCGCCGGAATCTCCGCGACGGCCGTCACAGCAACGCGCCGGCGGGTATATCCAAGGCACCGAACAACTCGCTCTTCGCATGACCGGCACTCCACTCGCATCCCGTTCCGACCTCGACGCCGCGTCCGAGACGCCGGCGGCGCCGTGGCCCTGGTGGCAGCTGGCGCTGTTCCGCGTCGCGGCGGTCTACTTCGGGCTCTATGCGCTGGTGCCAGAAGGGCTGTGGACGGGCCTCACCAGCTGGATGCACACGCAAGGCCTCGCGCCGTACGACGTGATCCACCAGCCCACCGGCAGCGGCGACACCGGCCACGACTTCGCCAAGCTGGTGGCGATGCTGGTGCTGGCCGGCGCGCTGGCGGCCGCGTGGTCGCTGCTGCACCGACAGTTCGGCGGCGGCGCCGCGCACCCGCGCCTGGGCCGGTGGCTGCACGCGCTGACCCGCTGGTATCTCGCCCTGATCATGCTCGGCTATGGCCTGCACAAGTTCTACGTCGGGCAGTTCGGGGAACTGGGGCCCTATCGCCTGCTGACGCGCGTCGGCGAGCTGGCGCCGATGACGATGGTCGGCACGTTCCTGCAGTCGTCGAAGGCCTACGAGCTGTTCGGCGGCGGCGGCGAAGTGCTCGCCGGACTGCTGCTGTTCCATCGGCGCACGGCCCTGCTCGGCGCCCTGGTCGCGACCGGCGTGATGACCAACGTCGCCGCGCTGAACTGGTGCTGCGGCGTGCCGGTCAAGCTGTTCTCCGCCCACCTGCTGCTGTTCGCCGCGGCCCTGCTGGCGCCGTTCGTGCCCGGCCTGTGGTCGCTGACGACCGGCCGCCCGCCGGCCCCGCCGGTGGACCTGCAGCTCGCCCGGCGCCGCCGCCCGCACCTCGTGCTGACGATCCTCGGCTGGCTCGCCGCACTGTTGTGGCTGGTGGCCAGCCACTTCGAAGGCATTGCCCCACGACCGTGGATGGCTGGCTACGAGAAGGGGCCGTACCACGGCGTGTGGCAGGTGGAGCGAATGCTCGTCGACGGCAAGGAGCTGGCTGCTGACGACGGCCACCGCTGGCGCTGGCTCGCGTTCGAGCGCGGCACGATGGCGTTCGTCGACGAGCAGGGCGGCGTGCGCCATCTGCTCGACGCGAAGCGCGACCCGCAGGCTGCCGACGACGACGGGCTCGGGGCGACCCTGGCGGTGACGCGAGGCACCGGCGCCGACAAGTCCGAGGAGGGCGCGTGGCGCCTGCAGGAGGGCCGCAAGACCGTGCAGGTGACGCGGCCGATGGCGCGCACCTGGCAGGAACGGGCCGAGCCGATCCCCGCCGAACGACGCACGCTCACCTTGCGCGGCACGTTCGCCGGGCGGCCGCTCGAGGTGCACGCGGTGGAGATGGTCTTCCCGCTGCAGAAGGGCTTCCTGCTGCGCCAGGAGCTGCCCGAAGGCTGGTAGAACAGCCCGTGCCGTAGCGGCCGAACGTCAGTTGCCGACGACCACCCGCAGCGCTGCCGAGGTGCCGAACGGCAGCGGCAGCCCGACGAACGGCGCGTGCGCGAAATCGAAGACGGCGTGCTGGCAGCCGAGCGGCAACCCGACGACCTGCGGTCCGGTCGGCAGCGGCAGCGCGATCGCGGCGCCGCCGAGGGCGTCGGCGACACCGAACCAGAAGACCTCCGGCGCCACGTGCAGCAGCGCGCAGGCCGGCGCTCCGCCGATCGGCACGCCGGGCGCGAACGGCGGCTCGCCGATGCGCAGGGCACTGACCACCGGGGCCGCGGCCGGCGCGTTGGCCAACGTGATCGCGAAGCTCGCGTTGCCGGCGCGCGGCGCGCCGCCGCTGGCGCCGACGATCGGAGTGCCAGCCGAGGTCGCACAGCCTGCCCCGACGAGGCCGACGATCGGCGGGGTGCAAC
>JBILEY010000510.1:0-3893 GCA_044351865.1 Planctomycetota bacterium
AGGAAAGCCGACCATGCACCGCCTCGTTCGTTCACCGATCGCCTGCCACCGGGGTGAGCCCGCCCCACCGCGCCCGCATCCTAACCAGCCGGAGCGGGAGAGGAGCATCGGCATTCCGCGTCGACGATCGCAAGCCGACGCGAGCGCAAAGCGGCGATGGGAAGTGGCAGCAACCTGCAAGAACGACCGCAGCGAGCGACCGGCGGCAGCACCGGCGCCGTTTCACGCACCGAGGATCCAGCGCGCGGCCTTCGCCTTGCCGACCTGCACCACGTAGGTGCCGGGCCCGTAGCTCGCCTTGACGTCGACGACGACCACGCCATCGACGCGCACGCCCTTGCCTTCGATCAACCGCCGCGCGTCACTGCTCGAGGACGCCAGCCCCGACGCCGCGATCGCCGTCGGCAGCGCGATGCGACCTTCGGCATCGCGGCGCACGTCGGCCGCCGGCCGCCACTCGGGCAGCACGTCCGGCAGGCCACCCTGCTGGTGCACGCGGTCGTACTCGGCGCGCGCCGCCACCGCAGCGGCATCGCCGTGGTAGCCGGCGACCACGGCCGCGGCGAGCGCGAACTTGGCGTCGAGCGGGTTGGCGACCAGCTCGCGGATCCGCTCGTGCGGCAGGTCGGTCAGCAGCTCGAGATACTTCGGCAGCAGCGGGTTCGGCACCTTCATCAGCTTGCCGAACTGCACCGAGGCCGTTTCGGCGACGCCGACGTAGTTGTCGAGCGACTTCGACATCTTCTGGCTGCCATCGAGGCCTTCGAGCAGCGGTGTCGTGATGCAGACCTGCGACGGCTGGCCGCTCTGCTTCTGCAGTTCGCGGCCGACCATCAGGTTGAACAGCTGGTCGGTGCCACCGAGTTCGACGTCGGCGCGCAGTTCGACCGAGTCCCAGCCCTGCAGCAGCGGGTAGAGGAACTCGTGCACCGAGATCGGCTGCTCGGCGCGGTAGCGCTTCTGGAAGTCGTCGCGCTCGAGGATGCGCGCGACGGTGTAGCGGCCGGCCAGCGCCACGCAGTCCATGAAAGTCTGCTTGTGGAACCACTCGCCGTTCTCGCGCTCCTCGGCGGCCTGCACGTCGAGCACCTTCGCCACCTGCGAACGGTAGGTCTGCTTGTTGTGCTCGACCTGCTCGCGCGTCAGCGCCGGGCGCGTCTTGTTGCGCCCGGTCGGGTCGCCGACCATCGCCGTCGCCGTGCCCCACAGCACGATCGCCTGGTGGCCGAGCCGCTGGAAGTCGCGCAACTTGCGCAACACCACGGTGTGGCCGAGGTGGATGTCCGGCGAGCTCGGGTCGATGCCGAGCTTGACGCGCAGCGGCACGCCGGAGTCACGCGACTGCTGCAGGCGCTGCTTCAGCTCGTCTTCGCTCTTGATGTCGACGGTGCCACGCTTCAGCACCGCGAGCTGCTCTTCGACTGGTGGGAACTTCACCGCTGCTGCTTAGCGGCGGCGCTGCCACCAGGCAAGCCAGCCTTCCCGGTCGCCGATCGGCACCGCACCGTCGGTCATCGCCGACAGCGTCGCCATCGCCACCGCCGCTTGCTCCGGGCGGCCGAGCCGCACCTGGTCGATCAGCAGGCCCATCGCCTGGTTGCGTTCGGCGCCGGTGGTCGCCTGCGCGGCGAGCCAGGCGCGCGGAAAGTCGCGCGGCGCGAAGACGGCGAGCGCCCTCTGCAGTTGCGCCAGCGGAGCGGCGGTGATCGCTTCGTAGCCGCGCGGGTGCTGCGTGATCGTCGTCTCGCCGAGCCGCGTGCGGCGGATCGGTGCCCGCACCGCGCCGCAGCGCAGGAAGCCCGGCAGCAGGTCGAAGCACACACGGATGCGCCGCCGCACCGCCTCGCCACCGGGCGCGTCGAGCTGCACCGGCACCGTCAGCTGCGTGCTGCCGCGCAGATCGCAGTCGGCGGGCAAGGTCACCATGTCCTCGTGCTTCCAGGTGCGGATCGAACCGTCGACGTAGGCGTCCTCGACGTAGGTGACGACGGCGAACACGTTGGCGTCGTCGCTGCCGTCGCCGCCGAGCACGATCGGCTCGGCGCCGGCGGTGGCCACCAGCTCGAAGCGAACCGGGGCACCGATCGGCGGCACCGCGGGCAACGCGGAGCCGATCGGCGGCAGCAGGCCCGGCACCTCGGCGACGGCGGTCGTCGTCGCCCCATCGGCAGCAGGGCTCGGCGCCGCTGGCAGGTCCGGGATCACGCCAGAGGCGTCGCGAGCGATGCCGGCGGACACCTCGACGCGCGCATTGGCGCGCAGCTGGTCGAGACAACGCCAGCCATGGGCGACGGTGCGGTAGCTGGCCATCGCCGCGGCGACGCTCGCCGGCAGGCCCGGGCGGTCGTAGCGCGCCAGCAGGCTCTCGAGCTGCGGCAGGTCGCGTTCCTTGGCCTTGACCAGCTCCTGCATGCGCAGCAGCACGCTGCGGTAGACGTCGCCGAGCACCCCGGGGGCAGCGTCCTCGCTGCCAAACGGGATCGTCACCGCCGACACTTCGGGGGGCGGCAGGTCGGGCGACCCGAACAAGGGCACGGTCTCGTAGGTGGTGACACACCCCGCGAACGTGCCGAACAGCATCAACGCGGCGAGGCGGGACCAGGCCCGCCTCGCCGCAATCGTCCCAGCGTTGGCTGGGACGCAACTCACTGACCGTCGCCCTCGCCGGCCTTCTTCGCGGCTTCGCGCGCGCTGACGCGCTGGCCGATGCCCTTCAGCTGGTCGGCGAGCGAACCGAGTGCCGGCGCCTGCGGCGTCTTCGGCTCCGGTTCCTTCGCGGGGGTGGCTTCGGTCTCGTCGCCTTCCTCGAAGTGGGCCTGGATCAGCGTCAGGCCGATCTTCCGCTCGTCGGTGTCGATCTTGATGATGCGAACCTCGACGCGCTGGCCGACCTTGACCACTTCCTCGGGGTTGTCGACCTTGTGGTCGGCCAGCTCCGAGATGTGCAGCAGGCCTTCGAGACCCGGCTCCAGCTCCACGAACACACCGAAGTTGGTGATCTTCGTGACCGTGCCCGGGACGCTGTCACCGATGTGGTAGCGAGCCGGAATGTCGCCGCTCCACGGGTCGGCCTGCAGCTGCTTCAGGCCGAGCGCGATGCGCTTCTTCTCCTGGTCGACCGAGAGCACGACGCACTCGATCTCGTCGCCCTTCTTCACCACCTCGCTCGGGTTGGTGATCTTGCGGGTCCAGCTCATGTCGGTGATGTGCAGCAGACCGTCGATGCCTTCCTGCAGTTCGATGAAGGCGCCGTAGTTGGTCAGGTTGCGCACCTTGCCGCGGATGACCGTGCCCGGCGGATAGTTCTCCGCCACCATGTCCCACGGGTTGACCTCGGTCTGCTTCATGCCGAGCGAGATCGTCTGCTTCTCGGTGTCGATCTCGAGCACGACGACCTCGACCTTGTCGCCCTGCTTGACGACTTCGTTCGGGTGGTTGACGCGCTTGGTCCACGACATCTCCGAGATGTGCACCAGGCCTTCGACGCCGTCCTCGAGCTTGACGAACGCGCCGTAGCTCATCAGGTTGACGACCTCGCCCTCGATGCGCTTGCCGACCGGGTACTTCTCCGTGATGTTCTCCCACGGCGAAGCGCTCTTCTGCTTCATGCCGAGCGCGATGCGCTCGCGCTCGCGGTCGATCTTCAGCACCTTGACCTCGACCTCGTCGTCGAGCTTCAGCATCTCCGACGGGTGGTTCACGCGGCCCCACGACATGTCGGTGATGTGCAGCAGGCCGTCGATGCCGCCGAGGTCGACGAACACGCCGAAGTCGGCGATGTTCTTGACGACGCCCTTGCGCACCTGACCCTCGGCGAGCTCGGCGAGCAGCTGCGCCTTCTTCGTCTCGCGCTCCTCTTCGATCAGCTTGCGGCGCGAGATGACGATGTTCAT
>JBILEY010000511.1:0-3887 GCA_044351865.1 Planctomycetota bacterium
GATGCCGCCGGTGGTCAGGAGGGGAACGGCTGGCACGCCGAGGTCCGTGGCTCGGGGGAACGGGTCAACGGATCTGCACTTCGAACGGCTGGCCATCGGTCGGGATCTCCGCCCAGCCCTTGTGGTCGCCGCCTTCGCGGTAGGCGAAGACGAAGCGCTGGCTGCGCGGCAGCCGCATGCGGAACCAACCCTTGCTGTCGGTCGTGGCGTCGGCGGTTCGGCGCACGGCGGGTGGCCCGCCGCGTTCGACTCCGTAGAGCGCGGTCGAGGCCGCTCCCTGGCCATTGCGGTCGACGACGCAGCCCACGACCAGCACGAGGCCGTGTTCCTTTGCATCCAGATCCACTGCCGTGGCCGCGGCGGCGAACGGCCCGTCGCGCCGCATCGCATCGACACCAAACACGTCGAGGGCGGTCACCGGGCGATCCGTCCACAGCGTGTAGCGGCCGTCGCGGCCCGTGGTCGCGGTGACGAAGCCGCCGCCGTGCAGCTGCGCCCGCACCGGGGTGTCGGCGAGTGGGCCAGTCGTCCCGAGCACGCGTCCCTGCAGCGCGAAGAAGCGACTGCCGTCGAGGTCCACGTCGATGGTCTGGTCCTTGCCGTTCGCCAGCGGACCTTGCACCACGTGCTGCCAGCCGAGCGGATCGACGCGCAGTTCCTTCACCTCCTGGCCGAGGCGAACGGCGAAGCTGCCGTCGTCCTCGGTCGTCACGTTGGTGATGGTTCCACCCACAACGCCGCGGCACAGCACGTCGACCCGGCCAGCGCCGCGGCCGTCCGGAGTCCGGATGCGACCGCGCAACGTCGTGTGGGGGACGCCGACGAACGAGACCTCGACGTCGCGGGCATGGCCCTCGGTCAGGGGCACGTCGCGCACGACTCCCTCGAGTTGCACCCGCAGTCGCAGGAGCGGTCCGGCGGCGAGCACGTCGAACCGGCCGTCGGCACCGGTCAGCAGCTGCTTGTGCCAGTCCGGCGTTTTCGCGGTCACCAGCACGACGGCGCCGGGGACGGGTTTGCCGTCGAAGCCGAGCACGAGGCCGTTGGCTTCCTGGGCTGTGGCGAGGGTGAGGACGAGCAGTGTCGCGACGAGGCGCGCCAACACCCTTCCGATCGACGTGGTCGTGAGCCCCATGGGGAACGATGGTAGCGAGCGCGTGGTCGCCGTCGAGGCAGTGCGCGCGAAGGGCGACGTGCGCGTCAGTCGAAGAGCCAAAGCAACACGTCGCCCGGATCTGCGGCCAGCAGCACGAAGGCGCCCGCCCAGACGGCGCAGCCTACGGCCGCGCGACCCAACGCGCGCCAAGGCTGACGATGGTCGCGCAGCACGCGGGCGACCTGCACCCAGACCATCACCAAGGAGCCTGGCAGCAGGCCAGCGAGCAGAAGGGTCGTCAAGTCGTGCAGCCATGCGGTGCCGACAACGTCCTTCGGAAGGTCCCACGACGGTCGTGGGGGATAGCCGAGGTGCCACCAGGTCTCACACCAAACGCCGTAGAGCGCAGCGCACACGAGCAACGGGTAGAGCGCCGTCGCGGTCGCCAGCCAGTCGAGCCAGCGCTTGCGCGCGGGCCCGTCGTCAGCAGCGTTCGTCGTGTTGCTTGCCATGGCGCGAACGCGCTCGCTCGGCGATCAGCCTTCGTACTTGAACGACAGGCTGACGCGCGCGCGGAAGGCGACGACCTTGCCGTTCTCGACCTTGCAGTCGAGCTTGCCGACTTCGGCGACGCGCAGGTCGCGCAGCGTCTTCGCCGCGGTCTCGATCGCGGTCTTCGCCGCGTCCTCCCACGAGACGCTGCTGGTGCCGATGATCTCCGTGACGCGGTAGACGCCGCTGCTGCTGCTCGTGCTCTTCTTCGCCATGTGGTGCTCCTTCGGGGAGTGCGAGGCGCGGCGAAAGCCGGGCCTCTCGAGCGGCGGAGCATAGGCGAGCACGCGGGCCATGGCACGCGACGGGGTCGTGGGGAACGCGCGTGAGACGCGAACAGCGAGCGAACGGGGGGCGCGGGACACGGCCCGGCGCGGCGTGGTCGTGTGGGCGCGCGAACCGACGTAGGATGCGCGCATGCTGCTCGTCCTGCGTGCGTGGATCGTCGTGCTGTTCGCTGCGTTCGTGTTGCCGGCGCAGTCGCCGAAGAACGACGACGTGGTGCGCGTGTTCGTGTTCGCTGGCCAATCGAACATGGTCGGCGCCGATTCGCGGATCGCCGACACAGCACAGTTTCCACCGTTCGCCGATGCCGCGCAGGAGCTGCCGGCCGTGCGGTTCTGCTACGTCGTCGGCCGCGAGGACAAGCAGCGCTCGGCGGGCTTCGTGCCGCTGCGGCCGATCGCGGGCATGGTGGGGCCGGAGCTGACGTTCGCGCGCGAACTGCTGCGCCACGGCGCCGGGCCGCTGGCGATCGTCAAGGTCGCCGCCGGCGGCACGTCGCTGGCCACCGACTGGAACCCGGACCAACCCGCCGGCTTCGAGCTGTATCCGCTGGCGTTGGCGACGGTGCGCGAGGCGTTGGCCGAGCTCGATCGCCAGAAGGTGCGCTGGCGGCTCGAAGGCGTCGTCTGGCACCAGGGCGAGAACGACATGTTCGGCGAGGCGTCCCGCCGCGACTACGAGAAGAACCTCGGACACTTCGTCGCCTGCTGGCGCCGCGACCTGCAGGCGCCGCAGCTGCGCTTCTTCGTCGGCGAACTGTGCACGAAGACGATCTGGGGCATGGATCACCGCCGCGAGATGCACGCGATCGAACGGGCGCAGCGCGCGGTCGCCGACGCCGATCCGTTCGTCGACTACGTGCCGACGTCGCACATCGCCGTCGAGATCGGCGGCGAGGCGGGCCTGCACTACCACTACGGCACGCTCGGCCAACTCGAGCACGGCGTCGAGCATGCGCACGCCTACCTGCGCACGCTCGGCGTGGAGCCGCACGAGAAGCGCACGGCGAAGCCGTCGATGCATCCGACGAATCCGTCGATCGACCTCTACGTGCTGGCCGGCCATCGCAACATGGAAGGCGAACGCGCCTTCGCCGCCCAACTCGCCGCGATGCCGGCGGCGCGCGAGCTGCTGGAGGACCAGACCGACATCCCGTTCGCTTATGCGCTCGGCGGCGGCGTGTGGCGTTCCGACGGCTTCGAGACGCTCGGCCCGGCGGGGCCGTACGGCACGTTCGGACCCGAGCTGAGCTTCGGCCGCGCCCTCGGGCGCGCGTCGCATCCGCCGTTCGCGCTGGCGAAGTTCACGCACAGCGGCGCGCAGCTCGTCGACTTCACCGAGAAGGGCAGCGAGGCGGTGACGCGCAACCTCTATCCGGCGTGGCTCGCCTTCGTGCGCGAGTCGATCGCTGCCCTCGAAGCGAAGGGCCACAAGGTGCGGCTCGCTGGCGTCGTCTACCACCTGGCCGAGAACGACATGGCGTGGCGTCCGTACCGGCAAAAGGCGGTGGCGCACCTGCGGTCCTGGATCGAGGCGTCGCGGCGCGACCTGGCGCTGCCGCAGCTGCGTTGGTTCGTCAGCCAGCAGGCGCCGCCGAACGACCGCGATCTCGCCAAGGTCGACGTCACCGCCGAACTGCGCGCGCTGGCCGCGGCCGACGGCCACGTGGTGCACGTCGACGCATCGCAACCGCCGCCGCAAGCGGCGAAGCTGGTGTTCGACACCGCGGGCGTTGTGTGGCTCGGCGAACGGCTCGCCGAAGCCGTGCAGAAGCACCGCACGCCGTGACGCGCGGGCGCATCCTCCCGAGACCCGAGGCAGTGCTTGGCACGCGACGCGTCGCTGCGGCACGACGCGCCGCGAGAACTTCGCGACAGGCTGGCCGCTCCGCGCCGCCGCGGAGTAAGGCTGCGAACGCCGTCCGCACCGGTCGGCACCACGAGGCAACCATGAA
>JBILEY010000199.1:0-9244 GCA_044351865.1 Planctomycetota bacterium
CGTGCGCGATCGGCAGCAGCAGGCAGGTGGGGATCAGCAGCAGCGCGATCGACTGGAACAGGCCGAACGGGCGGTCGCTGGTCGGCAGCGGCGTTGCGTTCGGTCCGCCCGGCTCGCCCGGCGAGGACTCGCGGTCCGCAGCCGCTCGGCCCTGCTCGCTGGGGCCGGAGTGCGCCCCTGGATCGTCGGCGCCTTCGTCCGTCCGGTGTGGTGTGGCCCCTCGCATAGACAACCTTGCTCCGCCTCCGCTGGTTCTTTCCCGCGACGTGAAGATCGTCGCCCCGGTTTCCCGACCGGACTACGGGTCACCATAGCGGGCAAGTCGGCGCGTCGCCTGGGTTCACTCGGGCAGGACGCCGCGATTTCACGATTCCTGCCAGTTCGTTCCACAGATGGGGCCCCTTCCTGGGGAAGGGGATCCGCGGGGCCGCGTGGCTTCGCTCCATCGCCCGTTCCGCTTCCCTCGAGGTCCCGCATGCCAGCAAGGTCGTCGTCCGCGGACCGGTCTCCGTGCGGCTCGGACGTGCGCTCGCCGGCGGGCTCGGCAATGCCCCGGGCGCGGTCCGCCGCTGGCAGGGAGGCCTGCTGCCGGTGAACGCCACCACGTCCGCGCAGTGGGGGCTGCGGGTCCTCGTCATCGCCATCGGTCTGTTCGCGGCGCTGGTGTGGGGCTCCACGTTCGTGCTGCTGTGCAGTGCCGACCCGGCGACGCCGAGCGCTCCAATCGAGCCCGCGGCCACCGCTCGGCCCCTGCCGGTCGCGCCGGTGCCGCGCGCCAACGAGTCCGTGGGGGCGCCTCAGCGCGATGTGGGCTCAGCCCACCAAGGCCTCCCGGACCCCGGCCCTGCCGCCGACGCCGATGCACCGATGGCCGTCGACGAGCTGCCGGCGGACCTGCGCAAGGACGTGCAGGCGGCGGTCCAGTTCTGCTGGCACGCCTGCGAACGGCTCGGCATCCCGATCGCCGTCGACGCGTGGCCGCGGCTGCGGCCGTCGGCCGCGCGCAGCATGGTCCGCCGCGAAGCCGAGCTGAAGCAGGAACTGCTGCAGTCGGCGCTGCGCGAACAGCGTCTGCTGTCGTCGCGCCTCGCCGCCGACCCGACCCTTGGCATCCGCGTTCCCGCCGCCGAACGCGGCCGCCTGCAGGTCGAACTGCAGAAGCGCTACCCGGGCTGGCCCGACGGCTACCGCTTCGTCGAGGAGAGCGATGGCCTCCACGTCCACATCGCCGCCTGGAAGGTCGACGGCGATCCCGAACTGGCGCAACTCGTCCGCGACCACGACGCGCTCACCGGCGACTACGCCGCGTCGGTGCGCGCCGGCTACCGCTTCTGGTTCCACGAGTGACCCCATGGACAAGCTCGAACGCAGCCCGCTGGTCGTGCTCGACGGCATCCGGCACCTCGCCGAACTGATCGAGTGCGACGTTCCGCGCGTCGATGGCGAGAGCCAGCCGTTGGCGATGGCGCTGCTCGACGTGCGCTGGCTGCACCAGAAGGCGATCTGGTTCCCGGAGCAGGCGCACATCCAGGAGCGGCTGCGGCATCTCGCGAACCACTTGCGTGCGCTGGCCAGCCGTGTCGGCGAGCGCGGGCGGGTGGAGGTGCTGCGGCGCTGTCACGGCGAGCTCGGGCGGTTGCGGGGGGCGCGGTGCTTCGGGCGGTTCGCTTCGGGGGAGTTCGAGAATCAGCTGTGAACGGGTGGGGCGGAGTGGTGGCGGCTCATGTCGGATCGCTGCAGCTCTTCACTTCGCAGCGGAAGCCGCCTCGGGTGAGTCGTGCGGCAACCTGCCGCGCCTCTGGTAGACGTCAGTAGGGACCGATGGCGCAGCCCGTGGTGCGCAAGTCGGCGGGCGCTTGGTGGGCGAGCTCTGCTGACTCCATGCGGAGGGCCCGCAGCTGCGCGACGGTCACCTCCGAGACGATGCAGATGCGGACGAGACAGGGGGCATCGCTCTCGATCAGGCCGGGTTCGACTGCGCCCGCTTCGAAGAACGAGCAGGCCGGGCACCTGGAGGAATTCTCCACCAGACCGGAGCCGACTGGACGCTGGAAGTGCACGAGACGAACGCCGCAGCGAGTGCAGTGTGTGGTCGGCATCATCGTTCGGATCGGTGGCGCGTGCTGCGGCGATGGTGCGGCGGCGGGCCGCTGATCGCGCGGATTGCTCATGGAGGGGTGACAGGCAGCGGGCCAACGTCCATGCCGTCGTAGCTGCGCAACTCATGGCGTTCCGCGAAGGCGTACAGCTCCGCGTTTCGTTCATGCAGGCTTTGCGGTCCGTGAACTTCTGTCCGCTCGACGTGGAGCAAGAAGTACGGTTCTTCACCCTCCTCCGCCTCGGCCTCGCGAAGATCGACCACCCGATAGCCGGATTCCCTCAATGCTGTAGCCGCGGCTTCCAGTTTGTGCGTCGACCCGCCAGTGAAGAAGTAGCCCCACAGCATGGGTTTGCTCATATCCCACTTGGGTCCGGCAGCGATGCCATCGAACATGGCTACGAGTGTCTCGAGTTCGATCACGGGTTCTCCTCGTCGGGGCCCAATGTCTGTGCCGCTGAAGCACCGGCAGGCCCGGTGCCGGGGCACCAGCCGCGAGTCCTTGGCCAGCCTCTCACCCAGCACAAAAGTAGTCCAGCTCCGCCTTGCCATCCCGCGAGTCGGCGACCGCACGGAATGCGGGGCTGCCAAGTACGAATGCGGTGAACTCGGCGATCTCGTCACAAGAGTGGCACCAGCGATCGCCAGACCGCAAGGCGGACAGCTCGTCGGTGGGGTGGAACTTGATCGTCAGGCTGAGCTGCCAGATCTCGTGGTCTTCGCCATCGCCTGTGATGAACTGCCGGGTGATGTCGCACTCGAAGAACCGACCGCGACCCCAGTCGCGGGTGCCCCACTGAAAGAGCAGCATGTCCCCGTCCGCGGCGGGATCGCAATCGCTGGCTGGCAGGTCCCGGAAGAACGCGAACAGGGCCTCGAAAGCGACTCGGGGAGTCACTTCATGCAGAGCAACCAAGCGTCGCTCGAGGAAGTCCTCGAACGTAGAACGTGCTTCGCGAGCGATCATCGGTTCATCCACCGTACAGAGATGCAGCGGCGTGCGCATCCCATCTGCTGCAGTTCCCTTTCGACCGTCCTAGATTCGAGCAAGGAGAGCTTGGTGGCCACGGAACTCGTTCTTCCAGTCGCCATAGACAGCGATCTGGCCGCATCGCCTGCACCGGCACCCCACATACAGCCATCTCACGTCATCGCTGTCCTTGTACAGTGACACGCCAACCGAGATATCGAACGTCTCGGAACCGCAAGGACACGCGCACTCCTCGAGTTCCGCCTCCTCCAGGAAGTCGGCGCTGTCGCCCATCGGGTGGCTGTGCGAGCAGTCGACGCACAGCCGGACAGCTGCGCCCGCCTCGTCGTCCAGCTGCAATCGGAAGCTCCGGCCGCCACAGCAGCATGTTGCATCCACGAAGTGACTCGCCGTGTATCCGTTCGCCGCGCTGTAGCGGAGCAGCTCCTCGCGGATGTCCGCTTGGCTGCGGCCAAAATCGTGCCCATCTCGCTTAGTCATGACATTCTCGGTGGTCCTTGGTCGCTACTCGCCGGCAGACCGCCATCACGCGCGATCGCGGCCAGCCGCCGCATGGCTTCTTCGGGGCCGATGAAGCCAAGATGGCCGTGCTGCCTCGCGTGGTCGGCGGTGGTCTGTCGAGCTTCGACCTCTTCCCAGATGCGCCGGTGCACGGCAATGCGATGCTCGTATTGGGCGAGCAGGGCTACGTCACCTTCATGTCCATCGAGCGCCCACCGTTGGTAGAAGCAGTCGTAGGTCCGCAGGAACTCGTCGAAGGCGATCTCGCCGCGAACGCAGCGGACCACGAGAGCGTCGTGCTCGGTCAGGGCGGCTTCGAGTTCGCTCGCCTTCATGTCGTACGCCGTCCGGGGGTTTCCGACGGCACGGTTGAGCCCGATCGATCGTTCTCTGCATGGCCTCGTGCCTCGGCGCGGGTGGCTGCGGTCCAGGCGATTCCCAGGTGGAGGATTCCGAACGTGCAGCCGATCCCGAACGCAGGGATGGACCGGAGATGCAGCCACGTCACGCCCAGCGTGGTCACGGTGGCAGCGCTCACGATCGACAGCACACTCCAGAGTCGGTGTCGGCCAGCGAGCACCAGCAGGCAGAATGCGTTCCCGGCTGCGAGTGTCAGCGGCAGGCCGATCAGCAGGACGGCCCAGCAGCAGAGCATGCTCTCCATGCGACCTCGAACTGGGATCCTCGTGAGTCCCACCCGATCCTGTGGGAATGCAGCCGCCAGTAGGGTGCTTCGCGCTGGCCCAGGTGGCGAAGTGGTCGGGCCGGCAGGATTTGAACCTGCGACCTACTGGTCCCAAACCAGTCGCGCTACCAAACTGCGCTACGGCCCGACTCCCCGCAAGCTAGCCGCGCACCCGCAGCAAGGGAAGGGACCGGACGAGGAACACCACCGTCCCCTCCGTTCAGCCCTGGTACTCGATCCAGCCCGCCAGCCGCCGCCCGACCCAGCGCGACAACAACCGGAAGCAGATGCCGCCGACGCTGCGCGGGCCGTTGCTGCCGACGCGCGGGTCCTCGGCCGGATCGCGCTGGTCGGCGGCGTCGGCTTCGGCGAGGCCGACTTCGGCGAGCTTGCCCTGCACCTGCGCCAGGTCCCATTCGGGATGCGCGGCGAGTTCGACGGCGAGGCGCGCGAACGACAGGCAGCGGTGGGCGCCGAGGTAGGCAAGGTAGTTGGCCAGCGAACGGCGCGGGCCGGGGGCGGTCTCCTGCAGCATCGCCGCCATCTCGTCGGCGATCGCGTCGTCGAACGGCGGCAGCGCGCGCGGGGCGGGCAGCTGGTGGCGGCTGTAGAGCTCGTCGTAGCGCTTGGGCTGCAGGCCCTTCAGGCGCAGGCGGATGCTGGCGACAAGCAGCGCGTCTTCGCTCGGGGCGAAGATCGCGACGCCGCGTTCGCCGCGCGTGATCCACAGGCCGAAGCGGCGCAGCGTGCGGGCGTCGGCGTGGCGGCCGGAGCGGCGCAGCAGCCAGGCTTCGGCGGCGGGGGGCGACGGGAAGTAGGCGAGGTTCTCGCGGTCGAACAGCACGTGGCTCTGGCCGAGGTCGATCGAGCGCAGCGCGGCCAGCAGGTCGCCCTTCTCGCGCTTGTCGGTGAGCTGGGCCAGCGTGGTGCGTTCGATCGCCGGCGGCAGGCCCTCGCCTTCGTTGGAGGCGAGCACCATGCCGCTGTCGGTCGGGATCGCGATCCAGCGGGCGCTGTCGACGGCTTCCGGCTGCTGGCCGCGCAGGTCGGCGAGGCACGCCGAAGGAGTGGCGAACGGGCCCGCGTGGCGGAGGCCAGCGGCCTGCAGCAGCGGGAGGAGCGATTCGAACGTCGTCATGGTGTCGGTCGGAGGCGGCGGGGCGCCCTCATTGCGGGCCCTGGGGCGGGGTCTCGGGGCGCGGTTCGGTCGGCGCTGGCGGCGTGGTGGGCGGCGGTTCCTGCTTTGGCGCGCGCAGCCGTTCCTGTGGACGCAGGTGGCGGCCGAGCCAGTCGTGCAGCAGCTGCAGGAAGTGCTTCTTGTGCGCGCCGGCCAGCGCGTGGTCCTGCATCGGATACGGGAAGTAGTCGATCTGCTTGCCGGCCTGCACGCAGCGCTCGACGAAGGCGAGGCTGTGCGACCACATCACCGTTTTGTCGTCGGTGCCGTGCACCAGCAGCAGCGGCCGCTGCAGCTTGTCGACGAACGGCAGGCAGCTGGCGAGCTGGTAGCCGTCCTTGTTCTCGCCGGGGCCGTCGAGGTAGCGCTCGGTGTAGCCGGTTTCGTACATCGTCCAGTCGGTGACCGGCGCGCCGCTGACGCCGCACGCGAACGTGGTCGGCGCCGCCAGCAATAGGCGCAGCGTCATGTAGCCGCCGTACGACCAGCCGTGCACGCCGATGCGCTGCGGATCGACGAACGGTTGCTGCGCCAGCCACTCGACGGCGCGCAGCTGGTCCTGCACTTCGAGGATGCCGAGGCGCCGGTGCACGGCCTGTTCGAAGGCGATGCCGCGGTGCGGCGTGCCGCGGTTGTCGAGCCGGCAGACCACGTAGCCTTCGGCGGCGAGCGCCTGCAGCCACAGCGGTGCGCCACCGAACCAGCGGTCGGTGACCAGCTGTACGTGGGGGCCGCCGTAGACGTAGAGCAGCACCGGGCAGCGTTCGCCGTCGGCGAGGTTCGGCGGCAGGGCGACGTGGCCGTAGAGCACGGTGTCGTCTTCGGCCTTCAGCTGGAACATGCGCTGCGTCGGCAGCGGCACGTTGGCCAGCGGGTCGTGCGCGGCGGGCAGCGGCACGACGGTGCCGTTCTGCAGGTCGACGTGGCGCGCGTTCGGGCGCGTCTCGAGGTTGGACCAGACGACGTGCGCCCACTGCGCGTCGGGCGACAACGCAGCGTGGTGCGTGCCGCGTTCGCGCGTCACCTGGCGCACTTCGCTGCCGTCGAGGTTGGCGCGGAACAGGTGGCACTGCCGCGGGTCCTCGCCCGACGCTTCGAACCAGATCGCTTTCTGGTCGCTGGCGAGGCCGAGCACGCGCTGCACGTCGAACGCGCCCTGCGTCACCTGCAGCGGCTCGGCGCCGGTGCGGTGCAGCCACAGATGGCGATGGCCCGAGCGCGACGACCACCAGAGGAACGCACCGTCGGCGAGGAACAGCGGTCCGTGTTCGGGCTCGACCCATTCCGGATCGCGTTCTTCGAGCAGCACCGCGAGGCGCTTGCCGGTGGTCGCCGCGTAGCGCACCAGCTCGAGGTGGTCCTGGCCGCGGCCGACGCGCGCGGTGTGCAGCGTGTGCTCGGGGCCGAACGTCAGGTTGGTCCAGTAGACGTCCTCGGCGGCGTCGTGTTCGAGCCAGCGCACGCCGAGGTCGGTGGTGTCGAGCACGCCGACGGTGACCTTGCTGTGCGTGCGACCGGCCATCGGATAGCGGCCGGCGATCGGCTGCGGCGGCATCGCCGCGAGGTCCTGGTACGGATACGGCGCGATGCCGCGTTGGTCTTCGCGGTAGAACGCGAGGAAGCGGCCGTCGGCGCTCCAGAACAGGCCGCGGTCGATGCCGAACTCGGCGCGGTGCGCGGCGCCGCCGTAGACGACGTCGCGGCTGCCGTCGAACGTCAGCTGCCGCGTGCGGCCCGAACGTTCGTGCAGCCACAGCTGGTGCTCGCGCACGACGACGACGCGCTGGTCGTCGGGCGACAGCGCGTGCGTCGGGTGCGTCGCCGCGTCGCCGGCCGGCCACAGGAGCCACGGCGTCACCGTCGCGTCCCCGGGCTTCCACAGGCGCACGCCGTCGGCCTGGTCGAGGCGCAGCGTCTGGGCGTCGTGCCAGCGCATCGCCGGGAAACGCGTCGGGCCGTCGCCGGACGCGCCGAGGGCCTTCTGCAGTGCCTTCGCGTCGGCGAGCGGCGCCTCGACCAGCTTGCCGTCGGCGAACGCGTGCAGCGTCTGGTTGCCGTCGGGCGCGGTGACGATCACGGTCGCGCTGTGGCCGCCCGGCTGCCACAGCGTCGTCGGCAGCGACGGCGCCAGCGCGGCTCCACGCGCGAGCACGGTCGCCAGCGTCAGCTCGTTCGTGCCTTGCGCCGCGACCGGCGCCGCCAACGGGACGCAAAGCGGCAGGAGGACGAACAGGGAACGGCGGAGCGAGCCGGGCATCGTGGCCGCGCATCATCGCCTGCGAACGCCCGCCACGCCACGGTTGCGCGCGACTCGCGGACGCCGCAGCATGCGTCGCTCGTGATCTCGTCGTCGTCGTTCGCTGTGGTCCGTGGCCTCGCGTGTGCGCCCGTGGCGTCGTGCCGTGGGGTCGGTTGCGGGGGACGCCGATGACCACGTTGCCGCGCTACGTGCACGTGTTCGCCACGTTCGGCGCCGGTGGCGCGCAGATCCGCGCCGTGCAGCTGATGGCGCACCTCGGCCCGCGTGCGCACCACGTGGTCGTCGCCATGGACGGCCGCACCGAGGCGGCGCAGCAGCTGGCTCCAGGGCTGTCGGTCGAGTTCGCGCCCGCACCGCCGAAGGGCTCGTTCCTGGCCACCGTGCGCGCGCAGCGAGCCTTCCTGCGGTCGCAGCGACCGGACCTGGTGCTGACCTACAACTGGGGCGCGATCGAGACGGTGGCGGCGGCGCGTTCGTTGCGGTTGCCGTTGGTGCACCACGAGGACGGCTTCGGCCCCGAAGAGGTGGTGCGACGCTTCCGCCGCCGCTCGTGGATGCGGGCGCTGGTGCTGCGCGGGGCGGAGGTGGTGGTGCCGTCGACGGTGCTGCAAGGCATCGCCGCGCGCGAGTGGCATCTGCCGAGCCAGCGTGTGCACCTGCTGGTGAACGGCGTCGACCTCGCGCGCTTCCGGCCGCGCACCGAGGCGCCGCTGCCGCCCCACGCGACGCTCGGCACCGTCGGCGGCCTGCGCGGCGAGAAGGACCATTCGTGCCTGCTGCGGGCACTTCTGCAGCTGCCGGCGTCGGTGACGCTGCGCATCGTCGGCGGTGGAGCGCTCGCCGAGCCGCTGCGCGCCGAAGCGAACGCGCTCGGCGTGGCGCCGCGGGTCGACTTCCACGGGCCGGTCGCCGACACCGCGCCGAGCTACCGCACGTTCGACCTGTTCGTGCTGTCGTCGCGCACCGAGCAGATGCCGATCGCGATGCTCGAAGCGATGGCGACCGGCCTGCCGGTCGTCGCCACCGACGTCGGCGACGTGCGCGCGATGCTGCCGGCCGAGGCTGCGGACTGCATCGTGCCGAAGGAGGATCCGGCGGCGTTGGCGGCCGCGATCGCGCGGTTGCTCGCCGATCCGGTGCGCGCGCAGCGGCTCGGGGAAGCGAACCGCGCGGTGGCCGCGCAGCGCTATCCGGCGGCCGCGTGCCTCGACCGTTTCCTGCAGCTCTACGAACGCACGGCGCAGCGCCGCTGAGTGGGAACGGAAACGCGAGCGGCGGTCGCCGGCCAGCTGGCCGGGACCGCCGCGTCGGCGTGTCGCCTGTCGATCCGCTACCGGATCAGAAGTTGGCGCGGTGCGTGTCCCACATGACCTGGTGCCAAGGATCCCAGCTGCGCGTCCACCCGACCGGCTCGAAGCCCATGTAGATGTCCGTGTAGTCGAACAGGGCCGGATGGTTCCACTCGTCGCGCAGGCCCATCACGCGGGCCACCAGCACCGACGCGTTCCACGCGTTCGCCGTGCAGCAGCGGC
>JBILEY010000009.1:0-27930 GCA_044351865.1 Planctomycetota bacterium
AGGTTCGGCATGTGGGTATGGCCGTTGCCCCATTCGGCGCGGCCGACCCACGACGCGTCGTAGCCACCGTAGCCCCAGTTGTAGACGCCGGGCGACGTCTGCTGGACGTAGAACGTCTGGCAGTCTTCGCCGAACTGGCTGCGGTTGTTCGGATGGTTGTTGCCGAAGAAGCCCGACGGATGGGTGACGCCGATGTTCAGCTTCTGGCTGTCGCCGAGCAGGCGACCGGCGAACAGGATCGGGAACTTGCGGCCGCTGCCCTGGCCACCGACGCCTTCCCAGGTGCCGCCGTTCAACACGTTGGCATGGAAGTCGATGCCGATCTGCACGAGGCGCACGACCAGGTCGCGCTTCTGGGCGTTGGTGTGGCCGGCGAGGTTCGCCATCAGGAAGCCGGTGCCGAGCAGCGACGTGAAGTCACGGCCGTAGTCCGGCATGTTCTGGATCGGGTGCATGTAGCGGCTCGTCCAACTGGACACGTGGTCGAGCCAGACGCGCTGGAAGCGCGGCGCGATGGCGCCCATCGACGGGGCCCCGGTGCCCGGCGACAGCGAGGCCAGGGCGGTGTAGTCGAGCTGCGCTTCGCGGTAGAGCACCGTCTTGTCGTTGCCGGCGTACGGCGGGCGGAACGCGTCGGCCGCCGGAGCGGCGCCGAGCACGGTCAGCACCGCCGCGGTGGAGAGCTGGGACTGGGAGCCCTCGGGCGAAGGGCTGGCGCCCATGTAGCTGATCACCGAGATCAGGCTCTTGCCGCTGGTCAGCACCAGGGGGGCGTTCGCCGAAACACCGATGGCGACGTTCAGGTTCGCCTGGTAGCGGCCGTTCTCGAACGGATGGTAGAGCATGCTGTCGTAGCCCTGCTCACCGTTCGCCAGCGTGGTCGGGTTGACCATCGAGCCGTTGATCTGACGGCCACCCACGTTCTGCGTCGGCGGCGAGATCGAAGTGATGCTGACCGGGCCCACGACCCACCAGTCGCCGTTGCAGAACTGGCCGCCCTGCACCGGCTGCGCGAACTGCCAGGTGATGCCCCACTGCGACACCGAGGTCACCAGCGTGCCGGTCGCACCGCCACCGCCGCCGCCACCTCCGCCGCCAACGCCGCCGCCGGTGCCCCCGCCAGTGCCGCCGCCGGTGCCCCCGCCAGTGCCGCCGCCGGTGCCGCCACCAGTGCCGCCGCCGGTGCCGCCACCAGTGCCGCCACCAGTGCCGCTGCCGGTGCCGCCGCCAGTGCCACCGCCACCGGTGCCGCCACCGGTTTCACCGCCACCGCCGGTGCCTGTGCCGGCCTGCACCTGCACGCCGTTGCTGGTGGCGACGGCGCTGCCGTTGCCGCTCGGATCGAACGCGCGCACGCTGGCGTAGTAGGTGGCGCCGTTCGACAACGCGAGATTGTTGTTGCTGGCCGCGGTCGCGGTGCCGACCGAGGTCCAGTCCTGCACCTGGGTGCCACCGGGAGAAGTGCCGATGGCCCAGCGGTACTCCGCGATCACGCCCGAGTCGTCGCTGAAACCGCTCCAGTTGGCGTCGATCGTCGTCGTCGACGACTGCGTGGCGAGATCTACCGCCGTGCCGTCGAGCACGGTGCCGAAGTTCGGCGGAATGGTGTCGTTGGTGGCCAAGGAGTTCGTGCCGCCGCCGGCGCCGCAGGCCGCGAGGGCGAGACCGAAGAGCCACAACCCGGATGGATGAAGTCGATGGTGCATAGGATCCTCGGGTTGGCTATCGGCTGGGTGGAGGTCGCGGCTCAGGTGTCGGTGCCAGAACGAGACCCCGATGCCATCTCACGTCGGGACCGGGCCTCGCGTGTGCCCTGCCAGCGGACTCTCCGACGCAGGCCGGCAGGTCAGGATCGTGGCCCACCCCTGGCCGCTTCGCTATCGTCCTGAGCCCTCTCATGTCGCTCAACGATCTGGCCATCGCGCGTTCCATCCCGCTGCGTCCGCTGTCGGAAGTCGCCCGCATCATGGGGCTCGGGCCCGACGACCTCGAGCCGTACGGCAACACCAAGGCGAAGGTGAAGCTGGACCTGCTGAAGCAGCCGGCGACCCGCAAGCCGGCCAAGTACGTGGTCGTCACCGCGATCACGCCGACGCCGCTCGGCGAAGGCAAGACGGTGCACACCGTCGGCATCTCGCAGGCCTTGAACCGCATCGGCAAGCGCACCTGCTGCGTGATCCGCCAACCGTCGATGGGCCCGGTGTTCGGCATCAAGGGCGGTGCTGCCGGTGGCGGCTACTCGCAGGTCGTGCCGCCGGAGGAACTGAACCTCCACCTGACCGGCGACTTCCACGCCGTCACCGCCGCGCACAACCTCTGCGCCGCGTTCCTCGACGCGCATCTGTTCCACGGCAACGAACTCGGCCTCGACAAGGACCAGATCACCTGGCGCCGTGTGCTCGACATGAACGACCGCGCCCTGCGCGAGATCGAGGTCGCGCACGGCGGCGACAAGAACGGCGTTCCGCGCCGCACCGGCTTCGACATCACGTCGGCCAGCGAGATCATGGCGATCCTCGGCTTGAGCAAGGACATCCACGACCTGCGCAAGCGCCTCGGCGCGATGGTGGTGGGCTACACGCAAGCCGGCAAGCCGGTGACCGCCGAGGACCTGAAGGCCGCCGGCGCCATGACTGCGATCCTGAAGGACGCGCTGAAGCCGACGCTGATGCAGACCCTCGAAGGCACGCCGGCGCTGGTGCACACCGGCCCGTTCGCCAACATCGCGCACGGCAACAGTTCGATCGTCGCCGACTACATCGCGATGCGCAGCCTCGACTTCGTCGTCACCGAGGCCGGCTTCGGCGCCGACATGGGCGCCGAGAAGTTCTTCAACATCAAGTGCCGTGCGTCGGGCCTGAAGCCAGACGCCGCCCTGCTGGTCGCCACCGTGCGCGCGCTGAAGATGCACAGCGGCCGCTTCACGATCGTCGCCGGCAAGCCGCTGCCCGAAGGCCTGAAGCAGGAGGACCTCGACGCGTTGGCCGCCGGCATCGGCAACCTGCAGAAGCAGATCGAGAACGTGCGCCTGCACGGCATCCCGGTCGTCGTCGCCGTCAACCGATTCCCCGGCGACACCGACGCCGAGATCGAGTTCGTGCGCCAGGCCGCGGTCGAGGCCGGTGCGCTGGAAGCGCACGTGTCGACGCTGTTCGCCGACGGCGGCAAGGGTGGCGAGGCGCTGGCGCACGCGCTGGTGAAGGCCGCCGACCAGCCGAGTGCGTTCCGCCTGCTGTATCCGAGCGAAGCGAGCCTGAAGGAGAAGATCGAGACGCTGGCGACCAAGGTCTACGGCGCCGATGGCGTCGACTACGAGCCGCTGGCGGAGGCGCAGCTCGCCAAGTTCGAGGCGAACGGCTACGGCCACTTCCCGATCTGCATGGCGAAGACGCAGTACTCGCTGAGCCACGATCCGAACCTGAAGGGCCGCCCGACCGGCTTCCGGTTCAAGGTCCGCGACGCGCGCGTCTCGGTTGGCGCCGGCTTCGTCTATCCGCTCGCCGGCGAGATCATGACCATGCCCGGTCTCGGCAAGGTGCCGGGTGGTGCGCGCATGGACATCGACGCCGACGGCAACGTCGTCGGCATGCTGTAGGCGCATCGCACTGGCTGTCCGCAGCGTCGCTCTGGAGCCTGCCGACTCCGTCGCCTTGTGCCGCAGCGCCCGCTGCGTACAACGATTGGCCATGGAGACGAAGTTCTGGGTGCGTCAAGCACGCGCCGAGGGGTTCCAGGGCCCGCTGCCGTTGGCGGCGATCGGCGCGGCCATCGACGCCAAGCGCTTGTCGGCCGACTGTGAAGTGCGCGCCGCTGCCAGCGTGGGCAAGCCCGAGGTGCTCGACGACGCAGGTTGGGAGCCGGCTTGGCGGCGACTCGGCTTGCCGCCGCCGCCGAAGGTCGAGTCGACCGCGGTCGATGGCGTCGTCGGACCGATGCGAGCGCTGTTGCTGGGGGTCCGTGCCGAGTCGGCCTACCGATCGGCGCGCCGGCTGGCGAAGCGGCTCATGGTTCTGGCTCTGGTCGCCATCGTCACCGTCGGTGGCATCGGCGTGGTGATGGACTTGTCGGCGAAGTCCTGGTGGTCGGCACTCGCTTCGCTCTGCATCGCCAGTCTGGAGGCTGCGGCCGTGCTGTTGCTTTACCACGCCTTCCTGATGCTGGCGGACGTCGCCGACTGCCACCTGCGCCATGCGAACGAGCGGGCCGGTGGGGCCGTCGGCCCGACTTCGCCCGACGTCTGACCGGCGCTTGCACTCGGTGGGATGGGCGCGTGGCGGTGGCGGATCAGCGCCGGCGACACCGCGGTCGATGTAGCCAGCGAATGCCCTTGTCCGCCGCCGGTCTCGCCAACCGACGTGGCATGACCGCGCCGTGGATCCTGGCCGTGGTCGCCACGTTGCTGCTCGCCTTGTGCGCCTTCGTCGGCACGCGCGTCGGCATCCGCCGTCTGCTGGATTGCGGCGAGCAGCAGCTGCATGTCGCCGAACTCTGCGCCGAGATCGCGCGGCTCGACGAAGTGCTGACGATGGCGGCCAACATGGCGTCGGCCACCGGCGAAGCGCGTTGGCAGCAGCGCTACGACGCGCACGTCGGCGAACTCGACGCGGCGATCGCGGCCTTGCGCGCGATCTCGCCGCGGCTGTTCGACCAGGAACTCGGCGACGACACCGACGCCGCGAACCGCCGGCTGGTGGCGATGGAGACGAAGGCGTTCGAGCTGGTCCAGGCCGGGCAGGTCGCGGCGGCCAGGGCCGTTCTCGACGGCGCCGACTACGCCGCCGACAAGGCGATCTACGCGGCCGGCAATGCGCGGGCCCAGCAGGCGCTGACGACGCTGGTCGACGCCGAGCGGCTCGTCGCCCAGCGGGTGTCCCTCGTCAGCATGATCGCGACCGGTGTGCTGACCCTGGTGGCGGCGGCGGCGTGGTGGGCGTTGGCCAACCGCAGCCGGGAAGCGCGGGCCAACGCCACGCTGGCGATCGCCAGGGCGCAAGCCGTGGCGGCCGATGAGGCGAGCCGGCACAAGAGCCGCTTCGTCGCCGACATCAGCCACGAACTGCGCACGCCGCTGACGGCGATCCTCGGCTACGCCGAGTTGCTGGCCGACGAGAGCTATCCGTCGTCGCAGCGGAACGAGGCGCACGCCACCATCCTGCGCAACGGTCGGCATCTGCTCGAGGTCGTCAACGACCTGTTGGACGTCGCGAAGATCGAAGCCGGCCAGCTGCAGATCGCCGTCGCCCCGACCGACCCCGTCGTCGTCGTCGAAGACGTCGCCTCGCTGATGCGGGTGCGCGCGCACGCCAAGGGGTTGCAGCTCGAAGTCGAGTTCGCGACGCCGGTGCCGCGTTCGCTGGCGACCGAGGCGCTGCGCTTGCGGCAGATCCTCGTCAATCTCGTCGGCAACGCCGTGAAGTTCACCGAGTGCGGCCTGGTGCGTGTGGTCGTCGGCCACGACGTCGTCGCCGGGCGCATGACGTTCGCGGTCGTCGACCAGGGCGTCGGCATGCGGCCGGATCAGGTCGGTCGCTTGTTCGCGGACTTCGGTCAGGTCGACGAAGACAGCGAGCGGCGGAGCGTCGGCACCGGCCTCGGCCTCTGCCTGAGTCGCCGGCTCGCCACGATGCTCGGCGGCGACATCGAAGTGCGCAGCGAACTGCGGCGCGGCAGCACGTTCACGCTGTGGCTGCCGGCCGTCGCCCCGGCCGAACAGCTGTGGCAGCCCGAAGCGGGGCCACGTGCGCCTCGCCCCGGCGTGGTGGCGTCGCCGGCTTCGGGGCGGCTGCGCGGCCGCCGCATCCTGCTGGCGGAGGACGGGCCCGACAACCAGCGGCTGGTGTCGTGGCTGCTCGCCCGCGAAGGGGCCGACGTGGTCGTCGTCGGCGACGGCAAGCAGGCGCTGGATGCGTTCGCGGCGGCCGGGGGCCGGCCGTTCGATCTCGTGCTGATGGACATGCACATGCCGGAGATCGACGGCTACCGCGCGACCGAGCTCTTGCGCGAGCGCGGCGCCGCGCTGCCGATCGTGGCACTGACCGCCAACGCGATGACCGACGATCGGCAACGCTGCGTGCGCAGCGGCTGCAGCGACTACCTCAGCAAACCGATCGACCGCCAGCAGCTGGTCGCCTTGTGCGAGCGCCTCACAGCGCCTGCTTGACGCGCTCGGCGACCTTCGCCGCGCTGAAGCCGAAGTGCTCGGCGACGTGCTTCGCCGGCGCCGAGGCGCCGAACGTCGTCTGGCCGATGCAGCGGTCGAGGCGGCCGGTGAACTGGCACCACAGCTCGGGGCGGCCCATCTCCAGCGAGAACACCGCGGCCTTGCCGAGCACGCTGGCGCGATAGCCGGCGTCCTGCTGCAGGAACAGTTCGACGCACGGCATCGACACCACGCGCACCGGCACGCCCTGCGTGCCGAGCAACGTCGCCGCTTCGACGGCGAGGCCGACCTCGGCGCCGGTCGCGATCAAGGTGACCTTGGCGTCCTTGGTGTCGACCAGCACGTAGCCGCCGCGCAGCGCCTCGCGCGCGCTCCAGCCGGCCGCGTGCGGGAGCTTCGGCAGGTTCTGGCGGGTCAGCGCCAGGACCACCGGCCCGTCGCGGCGCGACAGCGCGTGCGTCCACGCCGCCGCCGTCTCGGCGCCGTCGGCCGGGCGGAACACGTGCAGGTTCGGGATCACGCGCAGCGTCGCCAGGTGCTCGACCGGTTGGTGGGTCGGGCCGTCTTCACCGACCATCAGGCTGTCGTGCGTGAACACGAACGTGGTCGGGATCTTCATCAGCGACGCCAGGCGGATCGGCGTGCGCATGTAGTCGGCGAACACCAGGAACGTGCTGCCCGCCGGCAGGAAGCCGCCGTGCAGCGTGATGCCGTTCAGGATGGCGCCCATGCCGTGCTCGCGGATGCCGTAGTGCAGCGTGCGGCCGGTGCGGTCCTTGGCGCTGAACGAGCCGCTCTTCTTGATGCGCGTCTTGGTCGACGGATCGAGGTCGGCGCTGCCGGAGACGAAACCCGGCACCAGCTCGGCGGCCTTGTTCAGCACGTTGCCCGACAGCGCACGCGTCGCGGCCGGCTCGGCGCCGGCGGCGGCGACCAGCTGCTCGAGCAGGTCGGCGGGCACGGTGCGCGCGCGCACCGTGCGGAACGCCTTGGCCTGTTCGCCGTGCGTCGCTTCCCACGTCTTCCACGCCGCGTGCCACTGCTGGCGCAGCTGCTCGTTCTTCGCTGCCGCCGCCGCGAACACGGCCTTCGCCTCGGGGGCCACGTAGAAGTCCTCGAGCGGCATGCCGAGCGCCTTCTTGGTCGCCGTGATCTCGTCCTTGCCGAGCGGCGCGCCGTGCACTTCGTGGGTGTTCTGCTTGTTCGGGCTGCCCTTGCCGATCGTCGTCTTGCAGCAGATCAGCTGCGGCTTGCCGGTCGCCGGTGCCGCCGAGGCGCAGGCGAGTGCCTTGCGCACCTGATCGACGTCGTGGCCGTCGACGTGCTGCACGCTCCAGCCCTCCGCCTCGAAGCGCTTGCCGATGTCTTCGCTGGTGGCGAGGTCGGTATGGCCTTCGATCGTGATGCCGTTGTCGTCCCACAGGCAGACGAGGTTGCCGAGCTGCAGGTGGCCGGCCAG
Organism: Planctomycetota bacterium; assembly: GCA_044351865.1. Classification (GTDB taxonomy): domain Bacteria; phylum Planctomycetota; class UBA1135; order UBA1135; family UBA2386; genus UBA2386. Next base: position 7,620 of record JBILEY010000009.1, read on the forward strand.
CGTCGCCGCTTCGTAGCTGATGCCTTCCATCAGGTCGCCGTCGCCGGCGGTGACGTAGACGCGGTTCAGCAGCAGCGGGTTCTGGAAGCGAGCGGCCTCCATGTGGGCGCCGATCGCGAAGCCGACCGCGTTGGCGAAGCCCTGGCCGAGCGGCCCGGTGGTGGTCTCGACGCCGACCGTCTCCCCGTACTCCGGGTGACCTGGCGTCTTGCTGTGCAGCTGGCGGAACTTCTTCAGGTCGTCGATCGACAGCGGGAAGCCGGCGAGGTGCAGCAGCGAATAGAGCAGCATCGAGCCGTGGCCACCCGACAGCACGAAGCGATCGCGCCCGGCCCACTCCGGCTCCTGCGGGCTCCAGCGCAGGAACTCCGTCCAGAGCACGGTGGCGACCTCGGCCATGCCCATCGGCATGCCCGGGTGGCCGGAATCGGCCTTCTGCACCGCGTCCATGGCGAGCCCGCGGATGGTGTTGGCGACGAGAGTGAGTTCCTTGGCAGCGACGGTCATGGCGGCGGCGGACTGTAGCGACGCCGTTCCGGCGAAGGAACCGTTCGCCCGATGCCAGGGCGAGTTGGGCCTGCGCGGGTTGGTCCGGCGCGGGTTGCCGCGCCGCGCCGGGTCAGTGCCCTTCGCGCACCGCGTTGACGTTCCAGCTCGGGATCGTGATCTCGACGGTGCCGCCGGCCGGCGTGCGCAGGAGCGTCGCCTGGCAGCCCAGACGGGAATCGAGGCCGACGTCGCGGGCTTCGTCGAGCTGGTCGAGTTCGTCCTCGCTCGGCTCCGAGAAGCACTCCTTGCCGACCGCGATCTTGACGTGGCACGTCGAGCAGGCGCAGACGCCGCCGCAGGCGTGGTCGAGTGCGACCCCCTGCGCCATCGCCGCGTCCAGGATCGTCTCGCCGACGGCCAGTTCGAACGTGCGGCCGTCCGACCGCACCTTGCACGACACCTTGCTCATGACCCTTGCTGTTCTTCGCGCAGCGCCTTGGCGACCGCGGCACTGATGACGTCGTCGGCGATGGTAGCGGTGACCTTGGTCAGCTCGTCGCAGCCCTGCTTCAGCGCCGCGGCGTCGGCGCTGGCCGCCAGCAGCTTGCCGAGCGCCTTCACCGCCTTCTGCACGGCGTAGGTCTGGTCGGGCGGCAGCTCGGCCAGCGCCAGCGCCTTCTGCGTGCCGCGCACCATCGCTTCGGCTTTGTTGCGCACGTCGATCGCCTCGCGCGCCTGGTAGTCGGCCTGCGCGTTCTCGATCGAGTCGAGCATCATGCGGCGGACCTCGTCGCGGGTGAGCCCGAACGACGGCACGATCTGGATGCTGGCTTCGGCGCCGGTGCGTTGCTCGCGCGCGGTGACCCGCAGCACGCCGTCGGCGTCGACGAGGAACGTCACCGCGATGCGCGGCAGACCGGCGGGCAGCGGCGGGATGCCGCGCAGCTTGAAGTGGCCGAGGCGCCGGCAGTCCTTCGCCAGCTCGCGTTCGCCCTGGAAGACGTTCAGGTCGACCGCGGTCTGGTTGTCGACGCCGGTCGAGAACTCCTCGGTGACGCTGGTCGGGATCGTGGTGTTGCGCAGGATCAGCTTCTGCACGGCGCCGCCGAGTGTCTCGATGCCGAGCGACAACGGGATCACGTCGAGCAGCAGCAACGAACGGTCGTTGCCGGCCAACACGTCGGCCTGGATCGACGCGCCGAGCGCGACCGCGAGGTCGGGGTCGACGCCGGTGTGCGGTTCCTTGCCGAGCAAGCCACGCAGGCGCGCACGCACCATCGGCACGCGCGTGCTGCCGCCGACCAGCACGACGTCGTCGATCTGCTCCAGCCGCAAGCCGGCGTCCTTGACCGCGCGCTGCACGCAGTCGAGCGTGCGCTGCACCAGCGGCGCGATCGCCGCTTCGAACTCGGCGCGGGTCACGGTCAGCGTGACCGTGCCGCGGGTGCCGAGGTCGAGCTGCAGGTCCGCGCGTTCGGCGGAGCTGAGCTGGATCTTCAGGCTCTCGGCGGCCTTGCGCACCGCCTGCAGCACGTAGGGATCCTCGGGCGCACTGGCCTTGCCGGCGACGCGCGGCAGCGCAGCGAGGATGCGCTGGCCGAGCAGTTCGTCGAAGTCGTCGCCGCCGAGGTGGGTGTCGCCGGACGTCGACAGCACGCGGAACACGCCGTCGTCGATGCGCAGGATCGACACGTCGAACGTGCCACCGCCGAGGTCGTAGACCAGCGCGGTGCCGTCCTTGCTGCCGTCGATGCCGTAGGCGAGTGCGGCGGCGGTCGGTTCGTTGAGGATGCGCAGGCAGTCGAGGCCGGCGAGCGCCGCCGCGTCCTTGGTGGCCTGGCGCTGCGCGTCGTCGAACCACGCCGGCACGGTGACCACCGCGTGCTGCACCGGCTGGCCCAGCGCCTGTTCGGCCGTCTGCTTGACGCGCTGCAGGATCAGCGCCGAGATCGCCTCGGGCGACCACGGGCGATCGCCGACGCGCACGCGCGGCAGGTCGCGTTCGCCGGCGACGATCGGGTAGGGCAGTCGCTTCGGCTCGTCGCCGAGCTCCTGCACCGAGCGGCCGATCAGGCGCTTGATCGAGAACACCGTGCGCTCGGGATGGGCGAGGCGCTCGGCCTTTGCTTCACGGCCGACCAGCGTGCGGCCGTCGGGATGGAAGCAGACGACCGACGGGATCAGCGGCTCGCCGTCGGCATCGCGCAGCACGCGCGCGCCCTTGCCGGCGCGGATCGCGGCGAGGCTGTTGGTGGTGCCGAGGTCGATGCCGACGACGAGGCGCGGCGAGGCGGGGGGGGCGGCTGGCGAACTCACGACTTCGCGTCCAGGTCCTGCAGGGCCTTGCGGTGGTAATGGGATGCGTGCAGCGTGCGCGCGGCGGCGTCGACGTCGCCGCGGGCGAGCTGGGCGCGCAGCGTCTGCAGGTCGCTGGCGACGGCGCCGCTGAGGCGCGTGCGCAGCTGCGGCACGTTGTCGACGCTGGCGAACGCGACCTCCTCGGCGAGCTCGAGCGCGTCGGCGAGGAACATCGGGTCGAGCTTCTTGTTCCGCTCCAGTGCACCCGGGCTGAGCAACTCGACCAGCGCACGGGCGCGCTGCCACGGATCGCGCAGGATCTTCCAGGCGTCGTTGATCTCGGCGGCGCGCTGCAGCACGGCGATGCAGTCGCCGGTCTCCTTGGCGCGGTGCAGATCGGGATGGCACTCGCGCGACAGCTTCAGGTAGCGCTGTTCGAGCGTGCGTTCGTCGAGGTCGATCGATCGCTGGAGGCCGAACACCGCGAACGGGTCGGGAGCGGGGACGTGGATCACGCGGCGGGGTTCGGGCGGAGGGCGCGCTGGCGGTGGAAACTCAAGCCGAGAACGACGTGCCGCAGCCGCAGCTGCCGGTCGCCTGCGGGTTCTTGAACACGAAACCGCGGTCGAGCAGGCCGTCGTTGAAGTCGAGGATGGTGCCGCCGATGAAGAACTCGCTCTTCTTGTCGACGACGACGTTGACGCCGTGTTGCGGGAACGTCAGGTCGAACTCGGTCGGCCCGGTCTGGTCGAAGTCGAGCACGTAGGTGAAGCCCGAGCAACCGCCGCCCTTGGCGCCGACGCGCACCCAGACGTTCGGGCCGAACTTCTGCTCGGTGATGACGCGCTGGATCTCTTTCGCAGCGCGCTCGGTCATCACGACGCCGCGGCCCGGCTTGGCCGCAGGCTCGATGCCGGGCGTCGTCGTGGTGACGGGCGTCGACGGGGAAGCGCTCACGACTTGGCTCCTTCGCCGACCTGTTGGCGTGCAGCGCGCTTCTGTCGCCAGTCGTCGATCGCCGCCTTGATCGCGTCCTCGGCGAGCACCGAGCAGTGGATCTTGACCGGCGGCAGCGACAGCTCCTCGACGATCTGTGTGTTCTTGATCTGTGCCGCGGCTTCGACGCTGGCGCCCTTCAGCCATTCGGTGGCGAGCGACGACGAGGCGATCGCCGAGCCGCAGCCGTAGGTCTTGAACTTGGCGTCGAGGATGCGGCCGTCGTCGTCGACCTTGATCTGGAGCTTCATGACGTCGCCGCACTCGGGGGCGCCGACGACGCCGGTGCCGACGTTGGGATCGTTCTTGTCGAGCGAGCCGACGTTGCGCGGGTTCTGGTAGTGGTCGAGGACCTTGTCGCTGTAGGCCATGGTTCGTGGTTGGGGCCGGTTGGCGGAAGTGGTCGGTGGTGGGTGTTCGGTTTGGGCTTCGGTTCGCGGCGGTCAGTGCACGTGCTGGTCAGTGCACGTTTGGTTCAGTGCGCGTTTGGTTCAGTGCACAGTCCACTTGACCTTCGACAGGTCGACGCCTTCCTGCACCATCTCCCACAGCGGGGACATGGCGCGCAGACGCAGCACTTCTTCGACGGTGCGGTCGGCGGCGTAGTCGACTTCCTGCTCGGTGGTGAAGCGGCCGAGCGAGAAGCGGATCGAGCTGTGCGCGAGTTCGTCGCCGAGGCCGAGGCTCTTCAGCACGTAGCTCGGTTCGAGGCTCGCCGAGGTGCAGGCGGAGCCGGACGAGACCGCCAGCTCCTTGATGCCCATGATCAGCGACTCGCCTTCGACGTACGGGAACGACACGTTGGCGAGGTGCGGCAGGCGCGCCGCTGGATCGCCGTTCTGCACGGCGTCGGGCAGCGCCTTCTGGATGCGCTGCTCGAGGCGGTCGCGCAGTGCGCTCATGCGCGCGACCTCGGTCGTCATCTCGGTGCGGCAGATGCGCGCCGCTTCGCCCATGCCGACGATGCCCGGCACGTTCAGCGTGCCCGAGCGCATGCCGCGTTCGTGGCCGCCGCCGTCGAGCTGCGCGACCAGGCGCACGCGCGGGTTCTTGCGCCGCACGTAGAGGCAGCCGACGCCCTTCGGGCCGTACATCTTGTGCGCCGACAGCGACAGCAGGTCGATGTGCTGCGCCTCGACGTCGAGCGGGATCTTGCCGGCGGCCTGCGTCGCGTCGGTGTGGAACAGCGTGCCCTTCGCCTTGCACAGGGCGCCGATCTTCGCCAGCGGGTGCACGGTGCCGACTTCGTTGTTGGCGGCCATCAGCGACACCAGGATCGTGCGCTCGGTGATCGCCGCTTCGAGCTGGGCGAGGTCGACGTGGCCCTTGCCGTCGACCGGCAGGAACGTCACCTCGAAGCCCTGCGTCTCCAGCCACTTCATCGGGTCGAGCACGGCCTTGTGCTCGGTGACCGCGGTGATCAGGTGGTTGCCCTTCTGGCGGTACATCGCGGCCACGCCCTTGATCGCGAGGTTGTTCGCCTCGGTCGAGCCGCTGGTCCACAGGATCTCCTTCGGATGCGCGCCGATCAGCTGGGCGACCTGCGAGCGCGCCTCTTCGACCGCGGCTTCCGCGGTCCAGCCGAACGCGTGGCTGCGACTGGCGGCGTTGCCGAAGGTCTCGCCGAAGAACGGCAGCATGCGCTGCACGACGCGCGGGTCGCACGGCGTGGTGGCGCTGTAGTCGAGGTAGATCGGGGTCTTCATCGGGTGCGGGCGGTCGTGCCGGTGGCCAAGGCCTTGGGTGGGGTCGTTGCGGCGCCAGCGGCGGCCGACGCGGGCAACGAGCACAGTTCGTCGAGGCGGATGTCGCGGAACAGCTTCGCGATGCGGTCGTGCACGAGGCGCATCGGGCGCTTGCTCGGGCAGAACGAGATCAGGGCGCAGTCGGCGTGCGCCGGTGCGGCGCGGTTGGGTTCGGCGGGTGCCGGCAGCATGCTCGGCGCCAGCGCGAGCAGCGGGTGCGGGCCGGTGCTGCCGTCCGCTTCGTCGGCGCCACCCTGGGAGCTACCGTGGGCGACACAGTCGACCAGGACGAAGCGGCCCTCGACGACTTCGAGGATGTCGGCCAGCGAGATCTCGCGCGGCGCGCGGCCGAGGCGGTAGCCGCCCTTCAGGCCGCGGGTCGACTCGAGCAGGCCGCTCTTGGCGAACTCCTTCAGCAGGTTCGCCACCACCGACTTGTTCAGCCTGGCCTGGCGCGCGATCTCGTGGGCGCTGACCACGGCGTCGCCGGCGCTGCCGCCGGGGTAGGCGCCCTGACGGGCGATCGCGCCCAGCAGGAACACCGCGTAGTCAGCTTTCTTGGAAATGCGCAGCATCAGGGGCGGGTTGGTGAGACGCCGAAACTAGATCCGATTTGGGGCTCATTCAACGTTCGGCTCGAAAAAGCCCCAGATGTAGGCACATTCTAGGAAACCGCGCCGCCATCGTGGTCGCGACCTCCCCGCATGTTCGACTCCCTGCTGTCCAAGCTCGTTGCCAACGGCCCGTTCCAGTGCGCCGCTGCCCCGTATCGCCTGCTGGCCGTGGCCGGCCCCGACGCCGCCGAGTTCCTGCACCGGCTGTGCACCCAGGACGTGCTGGGGCTGCCGATCGGCGGCCTCGCCCCCGCCGCCTTCCTCGACGCCAAGGGCAAGGTGCAGGTCACGTGCCTCCTCGGGCGCACGGCGGCGGACGCCTTCGTGCTGGAGACGCAGGCGGAGCAGTTCGAACGGCTCGAAGCCCTGCTCGATCGCTACCACTTCACGGAGAAACTGCAGCGCACGCCGCTGGCGAGCGGGCCCTGCGTCGAGCGCATCGCTGCGGCAGGGGTGAGCTCGGGGCTCGTCGGCGGCGTGCAGCGCGATGGCGAACGCGTCCGCATCGAGTTCGCGCGCCGCGGCGTGCACTTCGTGCGCGGGCACGGCGGCGTCGCCGAGGCGGGGCTGGCGGAACTCGCGCCGGAGCACGCCGAGTGCCTGCGCATGCTGGCAGGGCTCGTGCGCGTCGGCGTCGACACCGAGCCGACGACGCTGGCGCTCGAGGCCGACCTCGACGACCACTGCTCGACGACGAAGGGCTGCTACACCGGCCAGGAGATCGTCGCGCGCATCCACACCTACGGCCACGTCAACCGCCGGTTGTGCCTGCTGCAGCTCGCACCGGGTGCGACGATCGCGGCGCCGCAGCCGCTGCACGACGAAGACGGCCTCGCCGTCGGTCGCGTGCTGCACGCGCTGCCGCTGCCGGCCGCGGCAGGGCCGGGGCGCCTCGGCTTCGGGTACCTGCCGAAGGACTTCCAGGCAGCGGGCACGAAGCTCGCGCTCGTGGACGGCGCTTCCGTGCTCGTCGTCAGCAGTGGCGCGTAGCCGTCGACGGTTGCGCGCGTGGGTCGCTCACGCCTTGCCGGCGTAGGCGAACACGATGTAGGCGGCGTTCGCACCCGTCGTGATCGACGTGGCGGCGATCTCGCCGGCGGCGAGCAGCAACGCGTGGTCGCCCGCAGCGAGCGCCTGGCCGCCGACGGTGCAGCCGCCGTCGCTGCGCACGAACAGCAGCAGCTCGTCGCAGCGCGGTTGTCCAGGCACGTCGCCGAGGCGCAGGCTCGAGTTGGCGGCGAGCACCACTTCGTCGACGCTCAGCGTCGCCGCCTTGTAGTCCGGGGCGAACACGCGCTCGAGCACGGCGCTGCCGACCGGGATGCGTTCGAAGCGGCGCGGCGGCAGCGACTCGGGGGCCGTCGGGAACGTCTCCGCCGGCTTCCATTCGCCGCTCTTCGGATCGAACGCCTTGCCGCTGCCGGCGAGCGGCAGCAGCGGCTTCTGCGCCAGCGCGTCGCGGCCGGTGGCTTCTTCGCGCACGACCGGTTGCCGTGCGGCGATGCACAGGATCTCGCCGCGGCCGTTGCCGACGCGGAAGGGCGTGTGCTTCGGCAGGAACACCGCCATCGGCCGGCCCTGGAACGGCGTGCTGCGGGCGCCGCGCGCCGGCCACGCGGTGCTGCCGCCGACGAGGTCGAAGGTGCCGGCGAGCAGCAGCACGGCGACTTCGTGGTCGCCGGTGACCAGTTGGTCGGGATCGTGCGGACGCCAGCGCTGCACGTGGTCGAGCCACGTGGCCCCAGATGCGCGCGCGGTGGCGAGGTGCTCGTCGCCGACGAACGGCAGGATCTTCACTTGGTGGTCTCCTTCTTCTTCCGCGGTTCGCCGATCTGGATCGCCGCGTCCGCCAGCATCTTGGTGCCGAGTGCCTGGCTGCGCTGTTCGCGCAGCAAACGCAGCAGTTCGGCGTCGCTCGGCACCGGTTCGACGTCGAGCACCTTGACCAGGTAGCAGCCGTCGTCGGCGCGCACCGGTTCCGACACCGCGTCCTTGGCCAGCGCGAAGGCTGCGGCGAGCACCGGCTCGGGCAGCGCCGTGTCGTTGCGGCGGTGCCAGCCGACGTCGCCGCCCTTCTGCCGGCTCGGCCCGTGTTCGCTCTCGAGCGCGGCGACGTTGGCGAACGTCTCCTTGTCGAGCAGGCGCCGCAGCGTCGCGATGTGCGCCATCGCCGCGGCGAAGTCGCGTTTGACGATCTGGTTCGGCTCGAGCATCGCATTGACGAAGACGACGCCGAGCTTGCGGCGCGGGCCGACGGTGGCGAGCACCGCGTCGCGGTCCGTCGCCAGCTCCTCGGCGAGGATGCGGTCGGAGAAGCGCTTCTGGCCGAGCTTGTCGAGCAGCAGGGCGCCGCGGAACGTGCGCTGGTCGCGCAGCGTCTTCGCGGTCAGGCCCTGCGCTTGCAGCATGCTGTCGAACGTGGCGCCTTGGTAGCGCGGGTCCTTCGCCGCTTCGGCGCGGCGCTGCTCGATCGCCGCGTCGAGCTCGGCCGGCGTCACCTCGATCTTCTCGTCGGCGCACGTCTTCTCGAGCGTGCTCAGGTAGGCGCACTGCCGCACGAAGCGATCGCGTTCGTCGTCGTCGGCGGTGCGCAGCAGCAGCATGCCGAGGTCGATCATCGGCACGTCGACGCCGTCGATGCGCACGGCGGTGCCGACCGGCAGCTGGTCGGGATCGGTGACCAGCTTGCTGGCCTTGCGCTGCTCCTGCACCCACAGCTTCATCATCTCGCCGCTGACCTGCTCGTTCTTGCCGAGGCCGAGGGCGGCGCGCACGACGCGTTCCTGCGCCATCTGCACGGCGAGGTCGTCGAGCCACTGCTTCTCGCCGCTGTTGCGCACGGCCGGGAACTCGCTCGGCTCGCGGCCGGCGGCGCGCAGCTGCCGCTGCAGTTCCTCCCAGAACGTCTGCACCTCGTCGCGCGCGGGCATCAGCCCCTGCTTCGTCGCGGCGTTGCGCGTCAGCATGACGTCGACGATCTGCTCGACCGCCTGGCGGCCGCGATCGCGGCGCCGCAGGTGGAACGCCATCTCCAGCGCCAGGTCGGTGCGCGTCACCGTGGCGGCGACTCCGGGGCGCTCCTTGCCGTCGGTATCGACGTGCTTCACCGTCGCGTCGGCGCCGATCAGGCAGTAGCGCGCGACGATCTCTGGCGGCTCCTGGGGGGCGGCGAACAGCAGGGCGAACGACAGGCCAAGCAGCGGGCTCATGGGGGCGCGGCACGATAGCAACCGCGCGCCAGGGTGCACGCCACGGCTGCGACGGTGCTCGGGCGCAACCGGTAGGCACCCCGGCCGTCGTGCTAGCCGAAGCGGCCCTCGATGTAGTCCGAGGTCTCCTGCTTCTGCGGCGCCACGAACATGCGCTCGGTCGCGGTGTGCTCGACGACGCGGCCCATCAGCATGAACACGCACTCGTCGCTGGCGCGGCGCGCCTGCGCCATGTTGTGGGTGACGATCAGGATCGAGTACTGGCCGCGCAGGTCCCAGATCAGGTCCTCGACCGCCGACGTCGCCTCCGGATCGAGCGCACTGCACGGCTCGTCCATCAGCAGCACGCTCGGCTTGGTCGGCAGCAGGCGCGCGATGCACAGCTTCTGCTGCTCCTCGAGCGACAGGCTGGTGGCCTTCTGCTGCAGACCGTCCTTGACCCGGTCCCACAGCAGGACCTCGCGCAGCGCCTGTTCGACCATGGCGTCCTCGTCGCTCTTGCTGGCTCTGCGCTCGGCGTGCAGGCGATGGCCGAACAGCACGTTGTCGCGGATCGACAGCGGCAGCGGGTTCGGCCGCTGGAACACCATGCCGACGTTGCGGCGCACCTGGATCTGCGACACCTCGCTGCCGTAGACGTCGTGACCGTGCACCTTGATGGTGCCAGTGGTCGTCACGTAGCCGAGGCGCTCGTTGATGCGGTTGCAGCTGCGCAGCAGCGTCGACTTGCCACAGCCGGACGGGCCGATCAGCGCGGTGACGATGCCGGACTTGATGACGAGGTCGACCTCGTGCAGCGCCTGGAACTTGCCGTACCAGAGATTGAGGCCCTGCACCTCGATCGCCGGTGTGCGGTGCCTCGGCAACGACAGGATCGTCGTGCGACCCTGCAAGGACATGATGTCGTCAGCCAAAGCGCCCCTCCAGGTAGTCGATGGTGCGCTGGTCCTTGGCGCCACCGTTGAACAGGTCCTCGGTGGCACCGATCTCGACGCAGCGGCCGCCGAGGAAGAACGCGGTGCGGTCGGCCAGGCGGCGCGCCTGCTGCACGAGGTTGGTGACCAGCACGATCGTCAGCTCGGCCCGCAGCTCCTTCAGCACCTCCTCGATGCGCATCGTCGTCACCGGGTCGACGGCGATGGAGAACTCGTCGAGCAGCAGCAGCTCCGGGTCCTGCGAAAGCGCGCGCGCGATGGTGAGCCGCTGCTGTTGGCCGCCGCTGAGCAGCGAGCCCAGGTTCTTCAGGCGGTCCTTGACCTCGTCCCACAAGGCGGCGCGGGTCAGGCAGCGCTGCACGATCTCGTCGAGTTCGGTCTTGTCGCGCACGCCGCGCAGCCGCGGCGCCAGCGCCACGTTGTCGTAGACCGACAGCGGCAGGCCGACCGGCAGCGGGAACACGACGCCGATCATCCGGCGCAGCGCGTAGAGGTTGACCACCTCCTTCACGTTGCGCCCGGCGAACTCCACCCGGCCTTCGACGTGCATGCCGGGCACGAACTGGTCCATGCGATTGATGGCACGCAGGAACGACGTCTTGCCGGCATTGGCCGGGCCGATCAGGCCGAAGCACTCGTGCCTGCGGACGTCGAGGTCGACGCCCTGGAGCGCCACCTTGTCGCCATAGCGGATCGACAGGCCGCGGACCGACAGCAGCGGCGCTTCGGCTTGGTCCATGGGCACGGGAGCGCTCACCACTTCTTCCTCCCGCGCAGCTTCATGCGGAACCAGATCGCCATCGCGTTCATGGTCAGGACCAGAAGGATCAGCACCAGCGCGTTGGCGAACTTGAGCTGACGCGGCACGTCGCTGACCTGCGTCGACACCGTGTAGAGGTGGAACGACAGCGCCATCGTCCGGTCGAAGACCGACTCGGGGGGCACCAGACGGAGGAACACCGCCCCGGTGAACATGATCGGCGCCGTCTCGCCGACGGCGCGACTGACGACGAGGATCAGGCCCGTCAGGATGCCGCTGACCGAGTTGGGGAGCACGATGGTCCAGATCGTCTGCCAGCGCGTGGCCCCCATGTTCCAGCAGGCTTCGCGGAAGGACTTGGGGACCGACTGCAGCGCTTCCCGCGTCGACACGATGACGACCGGCATGGTCATGACGGCGAGCGTGCACCCGGCGGCGAGGATCGACTCGCCGAAGTGCAGGAAGTGGACGAACGCGCCGACGCCGAACAAGGCGTGCACGATCGACGGCACGCCAGCCAGGTTGACGATGGCGATGTTGATGGCGCGCGTCAGCCAGTTGTCGCGTGAGTACTCGCTCAGGTAGATCGCAGCGGCGACTCCGAGCGGCAGCGACACCAGCAGCGCGACCGCGGTCAACCAGACCGTGCCGACCAGGGCCGGGTAGATGCCGCCAGCGGCGCCGAGGCGGCTCGGTTTCTGGGTCAGGAACTCGAGCGTCAGTCCGGGGGCGCCCTCGACGACCAGCACCATCAGGATGCCGAGCACCGGGATCAGCAGCAGCGTCGTCACCATCGCGAACATCAGGCGCACCAGCCGCTGCGCCGAGAGGTTGCGACGTTCGTGCGAACTGCTCTGGAACATGCTGTTCGCACTCATGACCGGCGACTCCCGCGGACCAGTCGGTCCGCCAGGAAGTTGATCGCGAAGGTGATCGCGAAGAGCACGAGGCCGAGGACGAACAGGACCTGGTAGTGGTCGCTGTCGACGGCCGCTTCGCCGAGCTCGGCGGCGATGGTCGCCGTCAGGGTCGCGGCAGAATCGAACACGCTCGACGGCGCCATCAGGGTGTGGCCGCTCGCCATCAACACGGCGATCGTCTCGCCGAAGGCGCGACCGATGCCCAGCAGCACCGCTGCGGACAGGCGCGGCCGCGCGTGCGGCAGCACCACCTTGGCGATCACCTGCCAACGGGTGGCGCCCAGTGCCTCGGCGGCCTCGCGGTAGGTGTCCGGCACCGCCTTCAGGGCGTCCTCGGCCAAGGTGGCCATGATCGGCGCCGCCATCAGGCCGAGGATCAGGCCGGCGTTGAGCACGTTCAGGCCGATCTGCACGCCGAACAGCCACTGGATCGCCGGCTGGAACACCTGCAAGCCGATCACGCCCCAGACGACCGAGGGGATCGCCGCCAGCAGTTCGATCAGCACCTTGAGCCACTCGCGCTGGCGTCCCTTGGCGAACTCGCCCACGTAGATGGCGGCGCAGAACGACATCGGCACCGACACCAGCATCGCCACCGCGGTGATCCATGCGGTACCGGCCAGCAGCGGCAACGCGCCGTAGCTCGGTGGATTGACGGTCGGCTCCCAACGCGAGCCGAAGAACAGCTCGATCCAGTCCAGTCGCGAGGTCGCGAACTCGATCCCCTGCGAGCCGATGAAGAACAGGATCGCGACGATGAACAGGATCGTCGAGATGCCGCCGAAGCTCACGACGAAGCGAGCGGTCAGGTCGCGCCACCAGGCGGGATCGCGGCGGTCGAGAGCGGCGAGGTCCCGCTCGCGTGGCTTGGGTTGTCCGGCGGTGGTGGTCACGCGTCAGCTCGCCTGCTCGCCGCGGAGGATTTCCAACAACTCCCGGATGCGCGGGGCCATCTGCCGGTAGACGCCGTCGGGACCCTGGGTCGCATCGATGTCCCACTCCAGCATGGTGGTGTGGAACGGCAGTCGGCCGACCTTCTCCCGGGCGCCTGCGACCACGCCGACGACGATCTGGTACTCGTCGAGCTGTTCGCGCAGGGTCTCCAGCGGCGTCGGCCACGCTTTGGCCATGTCGATGCCGATGGTCGTCGCGAACCGCTGGTAGTCGGCCTCGACATCCTCCGCCGGCGCCCAGCCGGCGCTGCGGTAGCGACCGCTCTGGGGGAAGGCCTTCCGGGTGAAGTGCTCGGCCAGCTGGCTCGGCCCGGAGTTGGCTGCGTCGACGAACAGGATGTTGAACGTCTTCTCGCCCCGCATCTTGCCGGTGGCGACGAAGATGGTCTCTTCGCAGATGTTCTTGGCCTGGTGGATGACCCGCTCCAGGCGGTTGAACGTCGCCATCAGCGAGAAGAGGTCGTTGGCCGGTCGCGAGTGCGAATCGCCTTCCTGCACCAGGTCGTGGAAGACCTTGTCGAAGTAGCGGGCGAACTGCCGCGCCGCCGACAGCGTCGCCTGCGCGGCGGCGACGTCGCGCGTCTGGAAGCTACGGAGCGCGTCGCTCAGCATGCGACGTGCTTGCACCGACATCGTCTCCAGGTCGCGGCTGACGATGGTCGGTGGGGACTTCGACAGCTGGGCTGCGGTTCGCGAGATGGTGGCGGCGTAGTCGCCGATGCGCTCGAGGGCGATGTTCAGCCGCAGCACCGCCGAGACGTAGCGGAGGTGCCCCGCACTCGGCAGGTGCCGGGCCACGAAGGCGTGGCACAGCCGGTCCAGCTCCCGCGTCTGCCGGTTGATCAGGTAGTCACCGACCACCGTCCGGGCGGCGAGCTCCTTGTCGAGCTTCATCACGGCGGCCACCGAGTCGTCGATGGCGCTCGTGATCCTCTGGCCGATCAACCCCACCAGGTCCTGGATCCAGTTCAGGTCGCGCTGGAGTCTTTCTTCGTAGTGCGTGGGCAATGGAGTAGCTCGTCGTCTCGTCGCGGTTCTTCTCGTGGATCGCCAGCCGCCCGATCAATCGATGCGTCGCAGCGGCGGATAGCCGTGGTCGCGAAGCACGCGTTGGCCAGCGTCGCTCTTGATCCAGTCGAGGTATTCCTTGGTGGCGCCCGTCGGCTCGCCGTTGGTGTACATGAACAAGGGGCGGGCGATCGGGTAGGAACCGCTGATGATGGTTTCGTTGCTGGGGACGACCGGTGGGTCGCCGGCCTTGCGGATCACCGGGACGACCCGGACTTCGTCGTTGGCGTAAGCGAGGCCGCTGTAGCCGATGGCGCTCTTCACGTCGCCGCACACGTCGACCACGTCCTTGCTGCCGTTCAAGTTGCGGCACTCGACCTTGAATCGACCCGAGTTGCCACCGAGCACTGCGTCGCGGAAGTACTCGTAGGTGCCGCTGTTGTTCTGCCGGCTGCACAGCACGATCCGGTCGTTGCCGGGCCCGAGGTCGATCCCGAGCTGCGACCACCGGTTCAACTCGCCGCCGTCGCCGAACAGCTGACGCAGCTGCTGCATCGAGATCGCCTGCAGAGGGTTGTCCTTGTGGACGTAGATGGCGATGCCGTCGTAGCCGACGTGGTGCTCGAGCGGATGGCTGCCGCGCGCATGGGCGCGCGCCAGTTCTTCCTTCTTGAGCTTCCGGCTGGAGTTGGCCAGGTCGATCTTGCCGACGATGACGGCGGCGATGCCGGTGCCCGAGCCACCGCCGGACACCGACACGACGACGTGGTCGGAGATCTTGTCGTAGGCCTCGGCCCAGGCGCCGGCGACTTCGAGCATGGTGTCGGAGCCGAGGTTGCGGACTTCGACATAGCTGCGTTGGCCGCGCCCGCAGCTGCTGGCGACCGCGACCATGCCCACTACGAAGGCCACGGCACAGGCTGCAGGGATCGCGCCAAGGCGCTGGGGCCGGGGCCTCATCGGCCGCTCCACCTAGTCTGTACCGTTACGTTCAAGCGTGGCCAGCATCGAGTGCATGGTGAAGGAGATGAAGAGTTCGGATGAGGAAATCGTCAAGATCTCCGCGCGTCCGGCACCGGCGCCACCAGCGGCGGCAGCCCGTCCGGACCCGGCATCTCCCCGGGCGGTCGGTGGCGGAACCGCCGGCTCTGCCAGAACCACTGCTCTGGCGCCTCGGCGATGCCCAGCGACAGTGCGCGGTTGACGCGCGCGGTGATCGCCAGCAGGTCGGCGTCGCGGTCGCCGGTGCCGGCGTCGCGGATCACGTCGAACACGCGCAGCCGGTAGCGCATGGCGCCGGTGCGCAAGACGGCGACGACCGCGATCGGGGCGCCGGTGGCGAGGTGCAGCAGCGCCGGGCTGGCGACGGTGCGGGCGGCGGTGCCGAGGAACGGCGCTTCGACGGCGCTGTGCTTGCCGCCGCCGTCGGCCAGCAGGCCGACGACCTTCTTGTCGGCGAGTACGCGCAGCAGCGTGCGCAGCACGTTCTTCCTGGCGACGACGGTCTGGCCGCTGCCGGTGCGCAGCCGTTCGATCAGCCGGTTCAGCGCCGGCAGCGGGCTCGGCCGGAACACCGACGTCAGCGGCAGCCCGAGCAGGCCGGCGGCCCAGCCCGACACGTCCCAGACGCCGATGTGCCCGGTCGCGAAGATCAGGCCCTTGCCTTCGCGGTAGAGCGCTTCGACGGTCGGGAACTCGCCCAGGTCGCAGTGCGCGCGCACGTTCCCCGCGTGGATGCGTCCCATGCGGCAGAAGTCGATCGCGAGCCAGGCGATGTGCTTCGACCAGCGCCACAGGTGGCCGCGCGGGCGCACCGGGCCGAGCGGCGAGCCATCGCGGAAGCCGATGCGGCAGTTGCGCCAGTAGCCGCTGGTGCGCTTGCCGCGGCGGTCCTTCAGCGACCAGAACAGGAACCAAGGGATCGCCAGCAGCGTGCCGATCCCGTAGGCGAGCCAGGTCGGCAAGGCGCCCACCAACCAGACCAGCCCGGCGAACGCGCCGACGACGACCCGCTGCCACAGCGGCTCGCGGCTGCCGGTTCGGCGTGGTGGGAGGTCGTCGTCGTCGTCGCTCATCGCTGCGGTGCCGGCGTCGTCGCCGGCATGCGCACCATCGCCAATGCGAGCAGTCCGAGCAACAGCGGGGCGACCTGTGCCAGCAGGGCCGGCACGCTGCCGCCGCGGTCGGCGATGAAGCCGTAGGTCGTGCTGCCGAGCACCGAGATCTTCACGGTGATGCCGTAGAGCCCGAAGTAGGCGCCGACCTGGTCCTTCGGCGCCAGCAACAGCAGCACCTTGCGGCCCGCGGTCCAGACGCCGGCCATGCCGAACGCGCCGCCGCCGACCAACGTCAACGTGAACCACGTGGTGTCGCCGCCGCCGAAGCAGGCGCCGCCGACCAGTGCCAGGCCGATCGCGATCGTCGACGCGCGCAGCACGCGCAACGGGTGGCGGTCGGTCCAGCGCGCCTGCAGCAGCCCGAACGCGAACGCCAGCCCGCTGAAGGCGAGGCCGAGCAGCACCACGAACGCGACCATGCTCTGCGCCTGCGGTCCGAACGACAGGCCGCACCAGTGCAGTTCGCCGCGTGCGAACGGTTCGCGGTAGACCTCCTTGACGAAGTCGCCGAAGAACTGGATCGCGGTGTTCATCACGTCGACGACGCAGAAGTTGCCGACCAGGAACCACAGCAGGGCGCGCTGCCGCGGCAGTTCGCGCAGCGTCCCGCCGAGGCCCCGCCAGCTGGCGACCAGCGCCGGGCCCAGCGGCTGGGCGACGACGCGGCGCGTGTCGCGCACGAGGCACAAGCACGGAAGCGCGAACAGCAGGAACGACGCCCCGGCGAACGCGAGGTAGCCCGGCGCTTCGGCGAAGCTCGCCGGCGGCACCAGCATCAGGCTCGCCAGCACGACGACGTTGCCGAAGTAGCCGACGCCGGTGCCGATGCCGCTGAGCCAGCCGTCGCGGCCGGGCGCTGCCACCGATGGCAGCAGCGCGTTGTAGAAGGTCAGCGCCGACTGGTAGGCGATGTTGGCGACGAACAGGGTGCCGAGCAGCCAGGTCGCCGAGCCGCCGCCGGCCCAGGCGAGCATCGCTGCGACGTTCGCCAGCGTCGCCATCGCCAGCAGGCTGCGGGCCCGGCCGGTGTGGTCGGCCAAGGCGCCGAGCCACGGGCTCAGCAACCCGGCCAGCAGCATCGACAGCGTCGTGGTGACACCGAGGCTCGTGCGCGCGTCGGCGAAGCGATCGGTGAAGTACGGCGTGAACAGGTAGGTCAGCGACGCCGCGTAGACCGTGTTGGCGAGGTCGTAGAGCACCCAGGCGGTGGCGGCCCCGCGTCGCGGTGCGGCGGGGGCGACGGGGGCCGCGGACGACGAGGACGCCATCGCCGCAGTGTGCCCGCTGCGACCGCGCACCGCCACGCGCGGTCGTTCGTCTTCCGGCGCCGGAAAATGCGTGCGCCGTCCCGGCGGCACGGGCAGGATCGCCGCAATGAACGTCAAGGATGTCATGACCCGCGAGGTTCGCAGCGTGCGCATGGCCGACCGCCTCGATGCGGCTGCGCGGCTGATGTGGGAACAGGACTGCGGCATCGCCCCGGTCGTCGACAGCAGCAACGTGCTCGTCGGCGTGCTGACCGACCGCGACCTGTGCATGGCGACCTACACCCAGGGCCGGCCGTTCGCCGAGATCCCGGTGACCGCGGTGATGGCCCGCATGCTGCGCACGATCAAACCCGACGACACGCTGGCGACGGCGATGGGTGTGCTGCAGCAGGCGCAGGTTCACCGCCTGCCGGTCGTCGACGCGCGTGGCGTGCTGGTCGGCCTGCTGGCGGTCAACGACCTCGTGCGGCTCGCGGCGGCGCGGCCGGGTGTGCTCGACGCGACGGCGGTGGTGAAGTGCCTCGCCGCGATCAGCGCCTCGCGGCGGGCGACGAGTGCTGGGTCGGCACCAGCGCCGGCAGCGTCGCCGGCCGTCGCCTCGCTCGCCGCCGGTGGCGGCAAGCCGGTCAAGGTCGTCGCCGCGGCCTCGTCGTCGCCGTCGCCAGCACCTTCGGCCGCTGCGAGTGCGCCGCTGACGCCGACCCCGTTGGCGCCGGTGGTCGTGCCGACGGCGGCGAAGAGCAGCGGCAAGGCCGCCGCCAAACCGACGAAGGGCAACAAGCCCGGCAAGGGCAAGAAAGGCTGAGAGGCCGGACCAGAAACCATGACACGGCCTCTCGGCAGCATGTCTGGCGGCTGCCTTCGCAGCCGCGCAGAGGCTGCGAGAGGATTCTCTCTCAGCCTCTGAGAGACCCACCTGCGGCGCGGCCGTCGGGCCGATCGACCATGGCGCTCCCCGCCTTCACGCTGCAACCCGACCCGAGCTCAGCCGCCGGCAGCCGCTGGCTGCTCGCGGGCAGCGTCACGCTCGCCGCCGGCGACGAACTGTGGCGTGCGCTGTCGGCGGTGCTGCGCGGCAACGGCGAAGTGACCGTCGACGTCGCCGGCGTCGAGCGCGTCGACGGCGGTGGGGCGGCGCTGTTGGCCGCGGCGGCGGCCGCCCACGAGCGGCGCGGCGGCCAGGTGCTCTACGTCGGCGCCACGCACGACACCGCGAAGCTGCTCGACCTCTACGACTGCGGCCGCGGACGTCCGTGCGCGCGGCCCGAGCCGGCCGCGCCGGGCATGTTGGTGGAGATCGGCGATGCCACCGCCGAGGTCTTCGGCACCGTGCGCGCGATCTTCGCGTTCGTCGGCGACCTCGTCGTCGGCCTGCTGGCGGCGATGCGCCGGCCGCGCACCGTGCACTTCGGCGAGTTCGGCCAGCTGATCGAACGCGCCGGCGCCGACGGCCTGCCGATCGTCGTGCTGATCAACTTCCTGGTCGGCGCGATCCTCGGCCTGCAGGGCGCGATCCAGCTGCACCGCTTCGGCGGCGATCAGTTCCTCGCCAACCTCGTCGGCTTGTCGATCGTGCGCGAACTCGGCCCGCTGATGACGGCGATCCTCGTCACCGGTCGGTCGGGCGCGTCCTACGCTGCCGAGCTCGGCACGATGACGGTCAACGAAGAGATCGACGCCCTGCGCACGCTCGGCCAGGATCCACAGCGCTTCCTGGTGTTCCCGCGCGTGCTCGCCTTGTGCCTCGTGCTGCCGGTGCTGACCGTCGTCGGCAACCTGGTCGGCTCGCTCGGCGGCCTCGTCATCGCGATGGTCTACCTCGACCAGCCGGCGGTGGTCTACCTGCAGTCGCTCGAGATGGCGGTCGACCTCGGCGACGTCGGCACCGGGTTGTTGAAGAGCGTGTTCTTCGCCGCGGCGCTCGGCCTGATCGCCTGCCAGCGCGGCCTGTCGACGCGCGGCGGTGCGGCCGGCGTCGGCCGGGCGACGACGTCGGCCGTCGTCGTCGTGCTGTTCGCGCTGGTGCTGCTCGACGCCGTGTTCACCTACGTCTTCTCGCTGCTGGACTGGTGATGAACGTCCTCGAAGTGCGCGACCTGGCGATCGGCTACGGCGGCGTCCCGCTGCTCGAGGAGATCGCGTTCGACGTGGCACGCGGCGAGGTGTTCGCGATCCTCGGCGGTTCCGGCTGCGGCAAGTCGACGCTGCTGCGCACGCTGATCGGACTGCAGCCGCCGCTCGGCGGGCGCGTGCACTTCACCGGCATCGGCCCGCCGGCGAAGGCGATGACGCCGCCGCAGTTCGGCGTGCTGTTCCAGTCGTCGGCGCTGTTCGGTTCGTGGACGCTGCTGCAGAACGTCGCGCTGCCGCTGCAGAAGTGGACGAACCTGCCGGCGGACGCGGTGCAGGCGGTGGCCATGGCACGCTTGCGGCTGGTCGGGCTCGAGGGCTTCGCCAACCACCTGCCGTCCGAGGTGTCCGGCGGCATGCGCAAGCGCGCCGGCATCGCCCGCGCGCTGGCGCTCGATCCGCCGATCCTGTTCTTCGACGAACCGTCGGCGGGC
Organism: Planctomycetota bacterium; assembly: GCA_044351865.1. Taxonomy (GTDB): domain Bacteria; phylum Planctomycetota; class UBA1135; order UBA1135; family UBA2386; genus UBA2386. The sequence goes on from JBILEY010000009.1 coordinate 27,496, forward strand.
CTCGATCCGGTGACGTCCGCCGAGCTCGACGAGCTGGTGCTGACGCTGTCGCGCACGCTCGGCGTGACCATCGTGCTGGTGACGCACGAACTGCCGAGCATCCTGCACATCGCCGACCGCTGCATCATGCTCGACCGCGACGCCGGCGGCATCATCGCCCGCGGCGCGCCGCGCGAACTCGCCGAGCGTTCGGCCGATCCGCGCGTGATCGCCTTCTTCCGTCGTCAGCCCCTGGCGAGGACCTCGTGACCGCCCCAGCCAATCGTTGGAAACTCGGCCTGTTCGTGATCGGTGGCGTCGCCGCCGCCGTCACCGGCCTCGTCTACGTCGGCATGCACGAACTCAAGCGCGAGTTCCACGTCGCCTACGCCTACTTCGACGAAGCGCTGACCGGGCTCGAGGAGGGCTCGCCGGTGAAGTTCCGCGGCGTCACCA
>JBILEY010000512.1:0-3876 GCA_044351865.1 Planctomycetota bacterium
GGCGGCGAACAACGACGCCGGCAGCGCGTCGAGCCGATGCGCCGTCAGCGCCAGCAGCATCAGCAGCGCCAGCGCGTGCACCGGCAGCAGCACGTGCGTCACCAGCGCCCGCCACGTCGCGTCCTGGATCGTCGCCAGCGACAGCTTCGGCGCCTGCGCGAACAGCCAACCGGTGCCCGGCTGGTCGGCGCGCGGCAGGAACGCGATCAGGAACGGCAGGTAGATCGCCGGCAGCTGCAGCAGCAGGCACAGCAGCACGAACGCATCGTCGCGCGGTTCGCCGACCAGCAGCGCGACGGTGCCGACCGGCACGCCGAGCAGCGGCAGCACGCGCGCGCGGAAGCCCGGGCTGCGCCAGATCGACAAGGCGACGAACTCGGCGATGCCGCGCCGCGGTCCGGTGCCGGCGATGCGCTGCAGCAGCGAAGCGAGCAGGCCGCCGCGGTGGACTTGCCCCCGCCCGGTGCTGGCGGTGCCGCCGAACGCCGCCGCCAGCACCACCAGCAGCAGAGCACCGCCGGCGAACGGCAGCAGCCGCCACGCCGCCGCCATCGGTTCGTGCAGCCACTTCGCCGCGTGGTAGGTCGGCAGCAGTTCGGCGCCGAGCCGCCCGATCGGCAGCTGGTCGGCCGTTCCTTGCAGGCGCCGCAGGCCGAGCACGAACAACACGAGGCCGCCGCCGAGCAGGGCCGCCTTCAGCGTGCCTTGCAGCAATGCCGCGCGGCCGGGGCCGAACCAGCGCGCCGCCGCGCGCGCGACGACACCGAGCGCGCCGGTGGCGAGGCCGCTGCACGCACACGCCATCGCCACGTAGCCGGGCACCTGCCAAGGCTGCTTGGTCAGGTGCGCGAGCAGGATCGCCGGCGGCAGCGCCATGCCGATCGTCACCAGCACGACGTGGAACGCGGCATGGCCGCTGCGCGCCAGCGCCACCGCGAGCCGCGACACCGGCGCCGTGGCGACCAGCACTTCGTCGGCGATGCGGCGGTTCGGGCGCGCGTCGTCGCCCAGCGCACCGATCGCGATCAGCAGCGTCGACAAGCTCAGGTTGGCGGCGGCGAACGGCACCGGCGGCACGTCCGGATACAGCAGCGTCGCGAACACCAGCGCCAGGAACGACTGCGCGAAGATCGTCGTCGTCAGGCTGCTGCCGTGGCCGCGGCCGGCGCGCCGCGCATCGCCGAAGAAGTCGACGACCAGCCACGCGTGCACCAGCGCCCGGATCTTGTTCACTTCGCCTCGCCGGGTCTTCGCGGCCGCAGCAGCGCGAACGCAGCGGTGTAGGCGTGCAGGTGGGTGACGTCGCCGAGCGAACCGATCTCGCCGTTGCAGTGCAGGCCCGCCAGCGGCACGCCCGGCGCCGTCGCCGTGAACTGCGCGTGGTCGGGGCCGTCGCGGCCGAGGCAGCGGAACATCACGCCGGCCGCCGCATGCGCTGGCTTCGCGCGCTGCAGCTGGTCGACCAGATCGGCGACACCCGACGCCGCGTCGCGCAGGTGCAGCTGCACGTGCCGGCCGATTGGCAGATGGTCGGCGACCACGAGATCGCCGTTGCCGTCGACGCCGAGGATGTTGCGGATCAGGAAGTCGCCCGCCGCCGGTTGGTGCTTCGCGAACGGATCCGAGGCGATGCCGAGGAACAGCGGGCTGCGTTCCACCAGTTCCTGGTCGGCCTGCGGCAGGCTCGACAGCTGCTCCTCGAGGAAGACGCGCGCCGGGCGGTCGTCGACCGCGACCAGCCGGTTGCGATCGGCCTTGGTGACGCGGCCCGGCCGGCCGATCGGCCGGCAGCCCTGCGCCACGACGGCATCGAGCTGCACGTCGCCGGCGAACGACACGACCACGGCGCCGGCGCGGAACGTGTTCCGGCCGAAGAACAGCGTGTGCCCTTCCGGATGCCGGCTGCCGCTGGCAACGCCGCCGACCTTCGGCACGCCCGGAAAGCCGAAATCGAGGCCCGCCAGCAGCGCGCGAGCGTCGAGATGGAACGGTTCGCACAACACGACGAAGCCGCGCCGCGGCAACGCGCACGGCGGCAGCAGTTCGCGCCATGCCGACGGCGGCCCGTCCATGTCCGGCAGGTCGCCGGTGCCGACCGCGACGGCGTCGACCTGGGCACCGGGCAAGCGGCCGGCGAGCACCGCCAAGGCGTGCCGGTTCTCGAGCACCTGCGCGCCGTCGGCGACCGCCGCCCCGCTGCAGCCGACCAGTGTGCGCGCACCGAGCATCTCGTGCAGCATCACCGGCAGGCGATCGATGCTCGCGCCATAGCGCGGCGACGCGAACACCATCGCCAGGTCGATCGGACCAGGGCCCAGGCCTTCGTGGATCGCGGTCGCGGCCTGCCGGCACGCAGCCTCGAGCTCGGCGCCCGTTGCGAGCACGCTGTGGAATTGCATCGGAGACGGAGTGCAGCGTGCCCATCGCCCGCCGCGCCATCTCCTATACCGTCATCGCGGCCAGCCGCCAGAACGGATCCGACCCGGTGTGGTCGGCGAACCGTCAGGCGACGTCCTCGGTGACGTCGGTTTCTTCCCCGCAACAACTCGCCTCGGATCGGTGCCGGATGCTGCTCGAACGACTGCTGGCGCGCGTCGCCGTCTGCCACACCGCCGATCCTTCGGACTTCGTGCCCTGGTCTGTCGACGACCAGCTCGTCGGCCGCGTGCATCGCCAGCGGGAGCCGTTGCTGGCGATCGCGGGCTCGCCGTTCGTGCGTTCTCGGGACGGTTGGCAACTCGCCGGCGCCGATTTCCACGAACGCTCGCAGGCCATGGCGCAGTTCGTCGGGCTCCTGGCCGATCAGGGGCACTGCCGGCGACCGCTCGGCGAGCTCTACGCGGTGCACGCCGCCGACGCCGGGCCGCCGCGGCTGCAGATCGACCGGGCGGCGGTGCCGTGGTTCGGGGTGCGGGCCGAGGGTGTGCACCTGAACGGCCTCGTCGTCACCGCCGCCGGCCTGTCGATGTGGGTCGGTCGCCGCGCCCGCGACAAGCGCACGTTCCCCGGCCACCTCGACAACCTCGTCGCCGGCGGGCAACCGTTCGGCCTGACTCCAGAACAGACGCTGCGGAAGGAATGCCACGAAGAGGCGGGCATGCCGGCCGAACTGGCGGCGGCGGCGCGGCCGGCGACGACGATCCACTACACGCAGCAGCTCGGCAGCGACTGGAAGCCCGACCGCCTGCACTGCTTCGACCTCGAACTGCCGCCGGACTTCGTGCCGCGGCCGAACGACGGCGAGGTCGAAGCGTTCGCGCTGTGGTCGGTGCCGCAGCTGGTCGCCTCGTTGGCCGGCGACGATCCGTGGAAGCCGAACTGCGTGCTGGTGGTGCTGGACTGCCTGCTGCGTCGTGGCGCGCTCGACGGCCACCTGCCCGGCGAAGCACGCTGGACGCTGTGGCGCGCGGTGCACGGCTTTGGCTAGCGTTGGCAGCCTTGCGCATCGTCGTCGTCAGTTCGCCTGGGGCGGCACCAACGCCCCACTGGAGCCATGCCGCCGCCGCCGCGACCGCGGGCGCGCTGGCAGCCGCCGGGCACGACGTCGTCTGGTTCGCGGTTGCGCGCATCCGCCAGCCGCTGCCGCCGCCGCCGCACGGCGTCGAGCTGCGCGGCGTGCCGACGCTGCCGCCACGCGCGCTGCACGAGGTGGGGGCCGACAACGACGATGCGGGCACCGAGGCGCTGTTGGCGCATTCGCTGCGCGAGCAGCCGGCCGCGTCGGTCGTGCACTTCGGTGCTGGGGCCCGCGGCACGCCGAACGTCGCCTGGCTGGCCGAACGCATGGGCAGCCGTGCCTTCGCCGTGGTGCGCGGCGCCGAGGTCGTCTGCCATCGCGGCGACCTGGTCGACCGCGATGGGCTGCCGTGCGCGCAG
>JBILEY010000513.1:0-3872 GCA_044351865.1 Planctomycetota bacterium
CCTGGCGCACACGCGCCGGATCGGCGGCGACGATCGTCGGCACGCCGGGCGCCACCAGGTGCAGCCGCACGCCCTTCTCCGCCGCCTGCCCCTGCAGCAGCCGCACGACGTCGTTGGCGACCTGCGTCAGGTCGACCGCCGCGCGGTCGAGCGACAGCTTGCCCGCCTCGACCTTCGAGAAGTCGAGGATGTCGTCGATCAGGCGCAGCAGCGACGCGCCCGAACGCGTGATCACCTCGGCGTAATCGCGCTGTTCGTCGCTGAGCGGCGAGTCGCGCAGCATCTCGGCGTACCCGAGCACGGCGTGCATCGGCGTGCGGATCTCGTGGCTCATCGCCGCCAGGAACGCACTCTTCGCGCGGCTCGAACTCTCCGCCGCTTCCTTCGCGCGCAGCAGTTCGGCCGCCGCCAGCTTGCGCGCCGTGATGTCCTGGAACGCGCCGTGGATGCGCAGCGTGCGCCCGCCCTCGCGCACGGCGCGGCCGGTGGCGCGCACCCAGATGCGGCGGCCCTTCGCGGTGATCAGCTCCAGTTCGTGCGAGTAGGCACTGCCGTCGCGGATCGCGGCTTCGACCGCCGCCTGGATCACCGGTCGCGCCTCGGGCGCGTAGAACGCGATCGCTTCAGCGACCGACGGCACGGTCGAGAACGGCCGCAGGTCGTGGATGCGGTAGGTCTCGCGCGTCCACGACAGCGTCTCGGTGTCGACCTCGTACTCCCAACCACCGACCTCGGCCTGCTGCTGCGACTCCTCGAGCAGCTCCGACAAGCGCATCATCGTGTCGCTGGCGATGCGGCGGTCGTGCACGTCGATCAACGCACCGATCAGCCGCTCGGCGCGCCCGTCGGCAGCGCGCACCGCGACGCCGCGGGCGCGGAACCAGCGTGGCAGGCCGTCGCCACCGACCAGGCGGAACTCGACGTCGAACGGCTCGCGCCGGCGCAGGTGGCGCACCGCTCCGTGCAGCAGCACACGCAGGTCCTCGCCGTGGCAGTGCGACAGCACCGACGACAGCGGCACCGCGCCTTCGCTGATCGGCAGGCTCAGCAGCTCCCACGCGCGTGCGCTCAGCTGGATGCGTTGCGGTGCCAGTTCGACCTCGAAGATGCCGTCGCACGACGCCTGCACGACCAGTTCGAGACGCAGCTTCGCCCGGGCGAGCTCTTCGCTGCTGCGCGCGAGCGCCGCCGAAGCGCGGCGCAGTTCCAACAGCTTCGCGACCTGGCCGGCGAGTGCCCGCAGTGCGATGCGCTGGTCCTCGACGAGGTGGCGCGGTTGCGTGTCGATGACGCAGACGGTGCCGAGGCGGTGGCCTTCGGCGGTGACGATCGGCGCGCCGGCGTAGAAGCGGATGTGCGGCTCGCCGGTGACCAGCGGGTTGTCGGCGAAGCGTTCGTCGCAGCTCGCGTCCGGCACCAGGAACAGGCGGTCGTCGGCGATCGCGTGCGCGCAGAACGCCACGCGACGCGGTGTCTCCGCCACCGCGAGGCCGACGTTCGCCTTGAACCACTGGCGATCGGCGTCGACGAAACTGACCAGCGCGACCGGGGCGCAGCAGGTGATCGCCGCCATGCGGGCGACGTCGTCGAATTCGAGTTCCGGCGGGGTGTCGAGCACCCGGCAGGCACGCAGGGCCTGCAGTCGAGCGGATTCTCCGGGCAGGTGCGGAATCGTGGACATCGTCGATGTGCACACGGCGACCGGCGAGAGGCCTCCGTCTGCGGTCGGCACATCGACCGCACGCGGAGGCAGGTTGATAGGGAGATGCCCCGGTTCGCTGGATCGAGAGCGAGCGGTCTCGCCACGGGACTGGCGCTGGGAACGCGCCGATGGCGTCCTCCGGAATCCAGGTACTCGCGGCGGTCGTTCCGGGAACGAAGAGGCGGAGCGAACCGACCCCGAGCGTGTATCAGTCGTGCGCGGGCGCGGCGGCTTGCGTCTCCAGGCCGGCCAGCGTCGCTTGCGCGGCCGGATCGCCGTTGGCCGCGGCCTTCGCGAGCCACGTGCGCGCCGCGCCCTCGTCCTTCGCGATGCCGGTGCCGCGCTGCAGGCACAACGCGAGATCGCGCTGGGCCTGGGCACTGCCGTTCGCCGCGGCCTGCTGCAGCCAGGCGACCCCGGCTTCGGCATCGGCGTCGACGCCGTCGCCACGCAACAGGCACAGCCCGAGGCGGTGCTGCGCCGTGGTCTCGCCGGCCGGTGCTGCGATCGCATACCAGCGCACCGCCTCGGCGCGATCGACCGTGGTGCCGGCGGCCCCTTCGTAGTGCCAGGAGCCGAGCAACGCCGCCGCGCGGCCGTCGCCGCGTTCGGCGGCCAGCCGCCACTGCTCGCGCGCCTGCCCGAGGTCGCGTTCGCCGCCGAAACCGTAGAAGCACAACAGCCCGAGGTTGACGCGGGCCCCGTCGTAGCCGGCGGCGACCGCGCGTTCGAACCACGCGCGAGCTTCGGCGTCGTCGCGCGCCACGCCGCGCCCGCGATGGAACAGCAGGCCGAGGTTGTTCATCGCCGCCGCGTGGCCACGTTCGGCCGCCTGCGCATAGGCGACCGCCGCGTGCGCCAGCGCCGGGCCGTCGTCGCCGGCCGCTTGTTCGAGTTCGAGCGCGCGCAAGTAGGTCGCCGAGGTGTCCCCCGGCAGGGCCGCACACGCCGCCAACGACCAGACCAAACCGAGCGCCACCGCGGCGCGTCCCCAGATCTTCGATGCGTTCATGCCGATGCCATCGGCAACCGGCGACGATGAAGTGGACGCGCGCCCGGTGAAGATCCGCGAACGCGGATGAAGATTCCTTCACAGTCGGCGACTGGAACGCCCGGCGGTGGCGCGTAGCGTTCGCTTCGTGACGGCGCAGAACGAACTCGTCGAACGCCTGCAGGGCGGCATCCGCGCCGGCGACCGCGCCAGCCTCGCGCGCGGCATCACGCTGGTCGAGAGCCGCAACCCGGCCGATGTCCCGGCAGCCGAAGCGCTGCTGCGCGCGCTGCTGCCGCACACCGGACGGGCCGCGCGCATCGGCATCACTGGCGCCCCTGGCGTCGGCAAGAGCACGCTGATCGAGACGCTGGGGATGCGCCTGTGCGACGCCGGCCACACGGTCGCGGTGCTCGCGGTCGATCCGAGTTCGGCGGTGACCGGCGGCAGCATCCTCGGCGACAAGACGCGCATGAGCGGACTGAGCCGCCATCCACGCGCGTTCATCCGGCCGTCGCCCGGCGGCGACACGCTCGGCGGCGTCGCCGCGCGCACGCGCGAAGCGCTGCTGCTGTGCGAAGCGGCGGGCTTCGACACCGTGCTGGTCGAGACGATCGGCACCGGCCAGTCCGAGGTCGCCGTGCACGGCATGGTCGACTTCTTCCTGCTGCTGCTGTCGCCCGCCGCCGGCGACGAACTGCAGGGCATCAAGCGCGGCGTCATGGAACTCGCCGACGGCATCCTGGTGCACAAGGCCGATGGCGACCTGGCGGCGGCCGCCGACCGCGCGGCGCAGCAGTGCATGCTGGCGCTGCGCGTGCTGCATGCCGGCGAAGCCGAACCACCGCCGGTGGTCGTCGGTTCGTCGGTGACGGGCCGCGGCCTCGGCGAGTTGTGGCAAGCGATCGAGCAGTGGCTGGCGGCCCGCCGCGCCGACGGCCGTCTCGCCCACCGGCGCGCGCAGCAGGCCGGCGAATGGCTCGAGCAGACGGTGCGCGAACGGCTGCTCGCCGACTTCCTCGCCGACCCGCACACGGGCGCGGCCATGGCCGAGGCGCGGGCGAAGGTCGCGGCCGGCGCGGAGCTGCCGACGACCGCGGCGCGGTCGGTGCTGGCGCGTCGTCACCGCTGAGCCTCGCCAAGCGGTCCCGTCGGCATCGCGCCCTTGCCGACGTGTCA
>JBILEY010000514.1:0-3870 GCA_044351865.1 Planctomycetota bacterium
TCGACTTCCAGTCGAGCACCCAGTAGCGGCCGTCGTGTTCGGCGACCAGATCGACGAAGCCGGTCAAGAAGCCGCGCAGCGTGTCGGCGCCGAGGCCGCGCAGGCGTTCGGCCTGCTTCTGCGCGAACGGCTCGTTGCGCGCGGCGAGGCAGTCGGCGAGCGTCTGCACGCCTGCTCGCGGCATCGGCAGCACGAACTCCCACTCGGCGATGCTCGTACCGGAGCACAGCGCCGCCAGCTGCGGGCCGTGTTCGTGCACCCGCGCTGCCGCCAGGTCGCGCAGGTTCTGCCGCACGGCGGCGACCGGATCGAGTTCGCCCGGGTGCGCGCCGGCGACCGCGAGGTCGTGCGCCGACAGCGTCTCCTGCACCAGCTTCTGCGTGGCGTCGCCGTCGAGGTCGTTCCAGTCGACGTGCTCGAGGATCGTGTGCAGGCACTGGCCGGCGTGGGCACCGCGGGCAAAGCCGAAGATGCCGGTCGCGGGTTGCTGCGCGTCCGCGGGCGAGGCCGGATCGACGACGTCGGCGAGCGGTTCGACCGGCGGCGCGCCGGCGACGATCGACGTGAAGCTGTGCAGGCCGCGCGCCGTTCGCTTCTTGCGGGCCTGCCGCGGCGGGGACAGCGGCTCGTCGGGGGGGGTGAGCGGCAGGCGCTGCACCGAAGGCTGCTCGGGAACGACTTCGACCGACATGCGGCCTTCGCTGATGGCGCAACGCCGCTGCAGATCCTCGAGCCAGTCCGGGGATTCGTCGTCCTTGGCGCGCGTGGCGGCCTGGTCGACCCAGTCGAGCGCTGCTCTCCCGTCGCTGCCAGTGCCCGGCGGCACAGGCTTGCCGGTCAACAGCCAGGCCAACGGACTGCGGTGCGCCCCGGACCTCGTGGAGCCGATCGGTCCCCAGTGCACGTAGCAGCGACGTTTGGCGCGCGTCAGTGCGACGTAGGCGAGACGCAGGTCCTCGGCGAGCCGATCGGCGTTGGCCAGATGCTTGTCCCCCTCGTCTTCGCTGACGTCGAAGACGAGACGCTCCCGGCCGCTCGGGTCGACCACGATCTCGGCGCCCTTCACGTCCTTGCCTTCCCACAGGAACGGGCAGAACACCACTTCGTACTGCAGGCCTTTGCTGCCGTGGGCCGTCAGGATCTGCACGGCGTCTCCGTCGCTCTCGAGCCGGAGTTCGCGCACCGTGTAGTCGAGGTCGTCCTTGTGGGTGCACTCGTGCTGCAGCCACTCGTAGAGCCCCTCCGGCGACAACCGGGAGCCGTGTTCGGCGTCGTGCAGCAGTTCGAACAGCTGGCGGAAGTTGGTCAGGCGGCGTTCGCCGCCGGGCATCGCCTGGAAGCGGCGCACGACACCGAGCTCGTGCATCGCCTGTTCGACCATCGGAACGAAGCCGCTGCGCAGCCACAGGCGGCGCCAGCGGTCGAAGCGCGCGATCTCGTCGTCGAAGCGGGCGTCGTCGCCTACGAGGGCCAGCAGCGATTCGAGGTCGTGGCCACAGAAGCGAGTCGCCAGCGCGCCGCGCAGGCGCGAGAGGTCGCCGGGCTGCAGCACCGAATGCAGGAACCGCTGCAGCTCGACGAGTTCGTCGGTCTCGAACACGTCGCCGGCCTTGCCGATCGCCGACGGGATGCCGGCCTCGCGCAGCGTCGACTGCACCAGCACCGCCTGGCGGTTGCTGCGCGTCAGCACGGCGAAGTCGTTCGGGCGCAGTGGTCGCCCGTCGAGCCGGGCTTCACTGCGCAGGACGCGGACGATCTCGGCGGCGAGGTCGTGCGTGATCCGCTCCTCGGCCTCGAGCCGCGGCGTCCATCCGTTCGCCGAGCTGGCAGCGACGAAGCGCCACCTCAGAGTCGGCGGACCATCGCCGGTGATCTGCAGCTGGTCGGCGCGCGCGGCCGAGCGCACGGGCGGCATCGTGATCTTGTCGTCGGCGAAGGCGCTCGGGCGACCGAACAACGAACTGACCGCGTCCACCAGTTGCGGGCTGCTGCGGTGGTTCTGCGCCAGTGTGTGCCGGCGATCGGCGGCGTCGTACGCCTTCTTGTAGGTGTGCAGGTCGGCGCCGCGGAACCGGTAGATCGACTGCTTCGGGTCGCCGATCAGGAACAGCGAGCCCTTGGCGAACGCGGTCGCGAAGATCTCGTACTGCAGCGCGTCGGTGTCCTGGAACTCGTCGATCAGCGCCACGCGGTAGCGCTGCTGCAGCACGGCGGCGAGGTCCGGGCCGTGCGCGGGATCGCGCAGGGCACGATGCGTGCGGACCAGAAGGTCGTCGAACGACGACGCGCCGAGCCGCTGCTTGTGCAGCCCGACGCGTTCGTGCATGCGCAGCAGCAGTTCCGCGCGCACGTGGGCGAAGGCTTCGTCGTAGGCGGGAGCCAGCGCGGCGCAGGCATGGAAGAACGGATGGTCGAGGCTGGGCTGCCCTCGCTTGACGAGGTGCTTGCTACGCAGCCGTGCGGGGGCGAGCTCGACCAGTTCCGGCAGGGCTGAGGGCGGGTTCTGCTGCAGTCGGTCGACGAAATCGCGGATGGCGCGCTCCCGGTCGCCGCGGAACAGCTTGCTCGCCGCGAGAAACTTGAGGTTCGAGAGCTGGGCGACGTCGTCCAGCGCCGCTCGGGCCGCGTCGGCGTGTGCGGCGAGGATCTGCAGATGTTCGGCGGGGCGCGGTTCTGCCGGGTTCATCGGCAGCAGCGCGTGGCGTTGCCAAAGCTGGTAAGCCTGGACGAGCCGGTCCGGTGCAATCCCTTCGTGGTGCAGCATCGCCGAGCGGCAGGACACCTCGGACTCGTAGGTGGTTCGCAGGGCATCGGCGGCCGCCCGGTAGAGCAGCGGCACCGGATCCGTCGTGAACTCCAGCTCGAACGGCTCGTGGCTCTCGAACGCCGCCTCTTCGAGCACGCGTTTGCAGAAGCCGTGGATCGTCGCGATCACCACTTGGTCGAAGTCGTCGATCGCCGACCGCAGACGGGCCTCGGCGTGTTCGGCTTTGGCCATGGCGACGAAGAACGGATCGCTCTCGGTTTCACCTTCGGCCGCGCGCAGCGTCCGTCGCAGCGCGTCGCGCAAGCGGGTCTTCAGTTCTTCGGTGGCGGCGACGGTGAACGTGACGACCAGCACCTGGTCGAGCCGCTCGACCACGCCTTCGAGCAGCATGCGCAGCAGCACGCCGACCAAGGTGTAGGTCTTGCCGGTGCCGGCACTCGCTTCGAGCAGCACGGTGCCGCGCGCGAGCGACGCCTGGTGGAGGTCGAACGGGGTGAGCTTCGTCACGACGTCTCCAGCTCGAGCAGTTGGCCCCACAGTGTGCTGGCCCAGCCGATGAACCTCGCGTCGCAGATCGGGTCGCGGCCGCGCCAGCACAACGCGACGTCGGGATCGATCGAGTCACCGGTCGGGAACTCGCCAGTGAGGTCCGGTTCGAACGCCGACTTCGCGGCCCGGGCGGCCACTCGCTGCGCTCGGTCCTCGTCGACCTTCTCGCGCTGTGCCGCGAGCGTCCTGGCGAACGTCTCCGAAGCATCCTCGAACACCGGCAATGGCTGCGCGAGTCCCTCGCGGTAGCCCATGATCAGCATGTGGGCGAACTCGGCGGCTTCGGCGAGAGCGAGCGGGGCGAGCGTGGCCTGCTTGTCCTTGGTCAGCAGGACCGTTCGCTCGGGCCATGACTGGGTCGGATCGGCGGCGCGCTGAAGGGCTCCGAACACGTGGAACAGGAGCGCCCGCAGTCGATACTTGGACCTCGTCCTGGCGAGGCGGCCATAGACGATGGCCTTCGCGGTGACGCCGGGAATCTCGCCGAACACGCGCACGCCCTGCACCGTGACGTCGATCGTGCGGAGCTCGGGCCGTCCGTAGTCCCGCACCTT
>JBILEY010000515.1:0-3860 GCA_044351865.1 Planctomycetota bacterium
GACCGCGTGCTCGCTGAGCTGGATGCGCACGTCGGCGCCGGCCTCGGCAAGTACGTGGCCGCCGAACGCCGACGTGCGCACGTTCGCCGGCAGCGCCCGCACCAGCTTGGCGGCGTGGTTCTCGCCACTCAGTTCGCCGGCGGAGACGAACAGGTGCGGGCGTTCGCCGTGCTGTGGCCGCCGCTCGGCGAAGAACTCGGCGAGCTGTTCGCGCGGGTCGCCGACCGGTGCGTTCGCGGCGGTGGCGAGCACGTCGCAGGCGACGCGGCGCCAGTGGTGGCGGAACGGCAGGTAGAGCAGGAGCCGCAGCGGCACCAGCAGCGTGCGCAGCAGCTCGCGCAGCAGCACCAGGGCGACCCGCAGCCAGATCACGGCACCGCCCTGCGCAGGTCGCGCCAGGCCAGCGCGATGCAGGCCGCGGTGCCGAGCAGCAGCCAGCTGGTGCAGCCGTGGCGATGGAACGGGTCGAGCATCTGCCACCACGGCGTGTTGCCGGCGAGCACCGGCGCATACCACTCGAAGTCGACCAGGCGGAACAGGCTGAAGCCCCGGATGCGCTGCGTCAGGTAGACGCCGATCTGCAGCACCAGGAACGCGCCGACCGCGGCGGCGACGTGCGCTTGCACGCGCAGCCGCAGCGAGGCCCACGCCGTCAGCGTCAGCACGAACAGCAGGAACACCGCGGCGTGCGCGGTGGCGAGGAACAGTTCCGCCACCGGCAGCGTCTCGCCGATCTGCGCACTCCAGTACAGCGCCGAGGCGTTGACGACGAACACCGGCAGCACCGTGCACAGCGCCGCCGGCCACAGCTTCTGCCACAGGATCGCACCGCGCGCGATCGGCCGCGACAGCAGGAACTCGAACGTCTGGTTCTCGCGTTCGCGCGCGAACAGGCCGGTGCCGAACAGCACGGCGGCGGCGGTGCCGACGAGGTTGCAGCTGCGGAAGAACAGCATCACCGCCACCCAGTTGCGATAGGCGATGCCTTCGTCCTTGTCGGTGATGCCGGCGAAGATGTCCTTGACGAACTGCATCGGCAGGCTGCGGAACAGGCTGCTGCGCTGCAGGTCGGCGTAGATGTCGGGCCACCACAGCAGCACCGGCACGCACAGCGCCTCGAGGATCAGCAGGTAGGCGAGCGCCATCCAGCGCAGTTCGCGGAACGTCTTGCCGGCGATCACGGGCGCACCTCGCCGGGTTGCTGCAGCAGCAGCTGGTAGAGGTCCTCGAGCCGCGGGATGCCGATCTCGACGCTGTCGATCGCGCCTTCGGGGCACGCGCGCAGCCACTGCATCGGGTCGTCGTCGGTGGCGACCACCAGCGTGCCGTCGGCTTCGCGGTGCAGTTCGCGGGCGCCCGCGGGCAAGGCTCGACCGGCAGCGAGGCGCACGCGCGGCCGGCGGCGCAGCGACGCGCGGGCCGCGGCGAGCCGTTCGTCGGCGACGAACGAACCGTCGAGCAGGAACACCAGGCGGTCGGCCAGCGCCTCGACTTCGCCGAGGTGGTGGCTGCTGAGCAGGATGGTCTTGCCGGCGCGCTGCATCGCCAGCAGTTCGTCGCGCAGCACGAAGCGCACGCTGGCGTCGAGCGCGCGGTCGGGTTCGTCGAGCACGTAGAGGTCGACGTCGGGCACCAGGGCCGCCAGCAGCGCCAGCTTCTGCTTCATGCCGGCGCTGTAGCTGCGCACCTTCTGGCCGAGCGGCAGCGCGAAGTGCGCGAGCAGCCGTTCGCGCCGATCGCGGTCGTGCTGCGGAAAGAAGCCGAGCGCGAAGTCGAGGTAGGCGCTGCCGGTCAGCTGCAGGTAGACGCCGTTCTCGCCGGGCAGGTAGCTGGTCGTGCGCCGCACGCCGAGCGGGTCGCGCGCCGGATCGCGGCCGCCGACCAGCACCTCGCCGCCTTGGCGCGGCACCAGGCCGAGCAGCGTGCGCAGCAGCGTCGACTTGCCGGCACCGTTCGGGCCGCACAGCCCGAGCAGTTCGCCGCGCGCGATCACGAGGTCGACGCCGCGCAGCACCCGCTTGTCGCCGAAGCGCACGTCGAGGCCGCGCACGGTGACGGCGGAGTTCATGCGACCTCCCGCAGGAAGTTCGCCAGCAGCCGCTGGCCGAGCTGCGTGCGGAACGACTCGGGATGGAATTGCACGCCGTAGGTTGGGTGCGCGCGATGCTGCACGGCCATCACTTCGCCGGAGTCGAGGTGCGCGGTTGCGACCAGTTCGGGCCCGAGTGGCGGCGCCACGTAGAGCGAGTGGTAGCGGCAGGCGTGGAGCGGGTCGGGCAGGCCGGCGAACAGGCCGGTGCCGCCGTGGCGGATCGGCGACGTGCGGCCGTGCACCGGGGCACCGCGCACCACGTCGGCGCCGAACGCCGCGCCGATCGCCTGATGGCCGAGGCAGACGCCGAGGATCGGGCGGTGGCCGCTCCAGCGCCGGATCGCCGCGATCGAGATGCCGGCTTCTTCGGGGCGGCCGGGGCCCGGCGACACCACCAGGGCGCGCGCGGCGGCGAGCGCTTCGACTTCGATCCGGTCGCTGCGCACCACGTCGACGCGGGCGCCGAGTGCACCGAGCGCCTGGGCCAGGTTCCAGACGAACGAGTCCTTGTTGTCGAGCAGGAGGATCAAACCGGGGGGCCGGACAGTATCGTCCCGCCCTTCGCGATGAACATCCTGATCGTCGGGCTCGGCGAGGTCGGTTCGTACTTGTCCAAGGTGCTGTCGACCGAGGGGCACTCCATCACCGTCGTCGACCCGGACCTGCAGCGCATGCGGCGCGTCGCCGACCTGCTCGACGTGCAGGCGGTGCACGGCGACGGTTCGCGACCGGACGTGCTCGATCGCGCCGATGCGCACCAAGCCGACCTGCTGCTGGCGGTGTCGAACGACGACAAGGTCAACATGCTGACCTGCTTGTTCGGCAAGCGCATGGGCGCCAAGAAGACGGTGCTGCGCCTGCGCGACACGTCGGCGGTGCGGCGGTCGAAGACCTTCTTCCGCAAGAACCTCCAGTACGACCTGCTGCTGTCGCTCGACGACCTCGCCGCCGAGGAAGTGGTGAAGACGGTGCGGCTCAACCAGGCGCTCGGCGTCGACAACTTCGCCGAAGGCCGCGTGCAGCTGCGGCGCTTCGTCATGCAGGAAGGCGGCCCGTTCACCGGCCAGCAGCTGAAGGACCTGAAGCTGCCGCCGGGCATGCTGATCACCGCCATCGACCGCGCGCACGAGGTGCTGGTGCCGGGCGGTGCCGACGACCTGCGCGTCGGCGACGAGGTGTTCGTGCTCGGCGAGCCGAAGGCGATCGCGGCGTTCGAGAAGAAGCTCGGGCAGAAGCAGGGCAAGCCGCGCACGGTGGTGGTGTTCGGCGCCTCGGGCATCGCGCAGCAGGTCTGCCAGCAGCTGCAGCGCGAGCACGTCGACGTGCGCGTCATCGTCGAGGACCGCGGCGAGGCCGAACACCTCAGCGAAGTGCTGAAGGGCGTCGTCGTGCTGCATGCCGACGCCACCGACCTGAACTTCCTGCAGGAGGAGCACGTCGGCGACGCCGACGCCTTCCTCGGCATCAGCGAAGAGGACGAGCGCAACCTGATGTCGTGCCAGCTGAGCAAGAGCCTCGGTGTGAAGCGCACGGTGGCGCTGGTGCAGAAGCCCGACTACGTGTCGCTCTACCAGCGTCTCGGCATCGACCTCGCCGTGTCGCCGCGCCTCTTGTGCGCGAACCGCATCCTGGCGTTCGTGCGCAGCCGCAGCATCTCGACCATCGCGACGATCGAGGAGGGCAAGGCGGAAGTGCTCGAGATCGAGCTGCCGGCCGGCAGTGGCCTCGTCGGCAAGAAGCTGAAGGAAGCCGGCTTCCCGCGCGGCTG
>JBILEY010000516.1:0-3855 GCA_044351865.1 Planctomycetota bacterium
TCGTCGATCGCCGTGGCTTGCGGGCTGCTGGTGCTCGCGGTCACGCTGGGCACCCTGTCGAGCGGCGGCTTCGCCGTGATGCGCGGCTGGGCCCACGCCGTCTGCTGCGTCGCGCTGCCGGCGCTGGCGTTGCGCGCCGTGCGGCTGCGGCGTCGTTCGCCGTGGCTCGCGCTGGCGCTGGCGCTCGTCGCGGTGGGCGGCGAAGGACTCTACGTGTGGGCGCGCGAGGTCGAGCCGCGGCGCCTCGAGGTGACGACCGCGACGGTCGTGAGCCCGCGACTCGCCGCGCTGACGCAACCGGTGCGCGTGGCCTGTGTCGCCGATCTGCAGACCGATGCGATCACTGCCTACGAGGTCGCGGTGTTCGATCGCCTGGTCGAACTGCAGCCCGACCTCGTGCTCTTCCTCGGCGACTATCTGCAGCTGCCGGCGGACGAGTGCGCGGTACAACTGCCGGCGCTGCATGCGCAGCTGCGCCGCCTGCAGCCGCGGCTCGGCATGTTCGCGGTCGACGGCGACGTCGACGGCGCCGCCGGTGGTGTCGACGCCGTGTTCGCGGGCACGTCGGTGCAGGTGCTGGTCGATGCGCACGCGGCGCTGCCGAACGTGCCGATCGACCTGTACGGACTGAGCCGCATGCGTTCGCGCGCGCCCCTGCTCGATGCGGGCCTGGTGCGCCGGCTCGGCGGCGAGCGCTTCCCGATCGTGCTCGGCCACGCGCCCGACTTCATGCTCAGCGTGTTGCGCGGCGGCCTGCGCACGGATGCGCTGATGGTGGCGGGGCACACGCACGGCGGGCAGGTCCAGGTCCCCGGCTTCGGGCCGCTGGTGACGTTGTCGAGCGTGCCGCGGTGGCTCGCCGCTGGCGGCGTGTTCCAGCAGCAGGGTGCGTGGCTCGTGTGCAGCCGCGGCATCGGCATGGAGCGCGGCCTGGCGCCGCAGGTGCGCTTCTGCTGTCGGCCGCAGCTGATCGTGCTCGAACTGCGCGGGGGCTGACCGGGCCTCCGAGCGCGCGCGAGTGCTCCTCGCGAGCCAGCGCGGCACGGCTCGGTTCGGGCTCGCCGACCCGCACCATGCGGGCCGCTTCAGCGACGCAGTTCCTCGACGTGGGCGGCGGCGTGACGAGCGATGGTGACGAGGATCGGCGTCGGCAGCGCGTAGTAGCGCTTGTCGAACGCAGCGAGGGCGTCGGCGCGCTTGCTGTTCAGCGCCACGAGCTGGAGGCCACGGGCGCTGCGCCGGATGCTCGGCGGGCTGTCGAACGCAGCGACCACCTCGCGCAACAGCGCGGCCCGCGGCGCGTCGAACGCGTCGAACCCGGCCAGTGCCGCCTGCCAGTCGTCGCCGCTCGAGTTCGAGAAGTACTGGTCGAAGCCGCCATTGCCGACCTCGGCATCGAGCATCCACATCGCGTCGTGCCGCAGTTCGGCGGGTGAGAACGGTTCGCGGGTCTTGAACTGCTTGCGGTGCAGCCGGTCGTTCAAGTCGGCGAGTCCGAGCCGACGCATCCAAGCGTTCGCGGCAGCGCTCGCTTCTTCGCCGCTTCCCAGCAACAGCTCCTGCAGCAACGCCTCGTCGGCGGGGTCGCCGTGGCGTTCGAGCATCGTGAAGATCGCCGCGCGGCATTGCGGCAGCGGATCATCGTCGCCGCTCGGTCGCTGCTGCCACAGCGCCAGCAACTCGGCGCGGGGCAGCAACAGGCCCGCTCCCGTGAGTGCGGCGAGTGCGAACCGCAGCGTGCGCGGCGGGGTGTTCGCGGACAGCGCGTGCACCGCGCGGAGGCGAGCGAGGGCACCGTCCGGATCCCATCTGGTGGCGAGCGCCAGGAGATGGTCGTCCTCGTTCGCGATGGCCGCGTCGAGCAGTGGCGCCACCAACTGTTGGCGCGTCGTCGAAGCGAGCTGGCCCGCCTTCTCGGCGCGTTCCAGCCCGATCCCCGCGTAGCTGCGCACGTATTCGTCACGGTCGCCGAGGGCGAGGCGCAGCCCTTCCACCGCCGCTGGGTCGCCGGTGCGACCGAGCGCCAGGGCTGCGGTCTTGCGGGTGCCGTCGTGGACTGCGCCGAGCAGCGTCTGCAAGCGCGGGATCGCTGCGGGCAGCGGGTGGTTGGCCAGCAGTTCGCAGGCGCGCTGGGCTGGTGTCTGCGGCAGGCCGCTCCACCTCGTGGACGTGCGCTCGCGGAGCAATGTTGGTTGTGTCGCAGCGTCCTCGAGGATCTTCAGTGCGTGCACAGCGGCGCGCGCAGGCTCGCGGTCGAGTCGCTGCAGCAGGTCGTCGCGGTCGTCGTCGCTGTGGGCGAGTTCCAGCACGAAGCGGCGCACCATGGCCGCGACCGCGGTGTCGATCGGGTCGTCGGCGGTCGGCTGCACTGCGGCGCCCGCATCGGGCGTCGGCGCCAGCGTCGCAGCAGGTGTCGACGCGCGCGTTCGCCACCACCAACCGGCGACGCCCAAGCTAGCTGCGGCAAGGCCGAGCGCGAGCCACAGGTGGAGCGCGCGCCGCTTCATGTCACAGCGGGAACGCGCCCTCGTTCACCCGGCGCCCTTCGAGCGACAGCACCTCGGCGAGCTGGTCCTTCAGCTGCTGCGGCACCTGCGCGTAGACGTCGGTGACCAGCGACTCGTCGGCGGGAGGCCCGTTCTTCTCGGCGGCGGCGATCGCGTCGTTGACGCGCTGCGCGATGCCTTCCTTGAAGGTCGTCTCCTGCGCTTCGCTCCACAGGCCACGCTTCTGCAGGTAGGTGCGGAAGCGGTCGACGGGGTCCTTCTTCTCCCACGCCTTCACTTCGGCCTCGTCGCGGTAGCGCGTCGGGTCGTCGCTGCTGCTGTGGCCGAGGCGCCGGTAGGTCACCGCTTCGATGAACGTCGGGCCCTTGCCCGCGCGCGCGCGTTCGGCCGCGGCCTTGGTCACCGAGTAGACGGCGAGCACGTCGTTGCCGTCGACGCGCACGTTGGGCATGCCGTAGGCCTTGCCCTTCTGCGCCAGCGTCTCCGACGCGGACTGCTTGCTGATCGGCACCGAGATCGCCCACTGGTTGTTCTGGCAGAACAGCACGCACGGGCTCTGGTAGACCGCCGCGAAGTTCATCCCGCAGTGGAAGTCGTTGGCGCTGGTGGCGCCGTCGCCGAGGTAGCCGAGCACGACCACGTCGTCGCCGCGGATGCGCGCCGCCATCGCCGCACCGGCGGCGTGGCTCAGCTGCGTGCCGATCACCGACGACATGCCGTAGTAGTTGCCTTCCTTGAAGGTGTAGTGGCACGGCATCTGGCGGCCCTTGCAGCGGTCGGCACCGTTGCCGATCAGCTGGTTGATCGCCTCGGTCAGCGACAAACCGCGCATCATCGCGGCCGCCCCTTCGCGCAGCGCTGGGAAGATCCAGTCGCGCGCCTCGAGGGCCGCGACCGAACCGACCGTCGCCGCTTCCTGGCCGAGGATCGGCCCGTAGAAGCCGATGCGACCCTGCCGCTGCAGCATCAGCATGCGGCGGTCGAACTCGCGGACCTGCACCATCTGTTCGTACAGGAACAGCAGCACGTCCTTCGGCAGGTTCGGGTCCTTGCCCTTCTGGATCGTGCCGTCGTCCTCGAGCAGGCGCACGAGGCCGGTGGTCGTCGGCATCACGCAGCTGGCGGCGGGCGCCGCCGCTGCCTTGGCGACCGGTGTGGGCTTGGCCGCCACCTTGGCCGGTGCCTTGACTGCCGTCTTGGCCGCTGCCTTGATCGCCGTCGCGGGCTTGCCGCCTGCAGCCTTGGCTGCAGGCGAGGCCTTCGCTACCGGCTTGCCCTTCTTCGCCATCTTCGCCGGAGGCATCAGCCGAGGAGCAGGCGGTACGGCTGCTCGAGGTGGTCCTTGACG
>JBILEY010000517.1:0-3851 GCA_044351865.1 Planctomycetota bacterium
GGAACCGGCCTGGCTGACGTGGTCGCCGAGCACACGGCGAAGGGCCGCGTGCAGCAGGTGCGTCGCCGTGTGGTTGCGTTCGGTGGCGCGGCGCGCCGCTTCGTCGACCTGCCACGTCGCCGCCTGACCGGCTTCGACCTGGCCCTTCTGCACGATGCCTTGGTGCAGGTGGAAGCCGTCGAGCCCGGTGGTGTTGGTGATCTGCACCTCGCCGGTCGCCGTCGTCACCGTGCCGCGGTCGCCGACCTGGCCACCGCCCTGCGCGTAGAACGGCGTCGTCGCCGCCACCAGCACGACCTTCTGGCCGGCGGTCGCCCGCGGCAGCAGCACGTCGCCGTCGCCGACGATCGCCTGCAGCGGCGACGAAGTGGCCAGCTCGCTGTAGCCGACGAACGTCGACGCCTTCTTGCCGGCGTCGCGCAGCTTGACCGCGACGCTGGCGGTGAACACTGCGTCGGCGGTCGCCATGCTGGCGCGCGCGCGCTGGCGCTGCGCCTCCATCGCCGCTTCGAAGCCTGCTTCGTCGAGCTTGTGGCCGCGCTCCTCCATCACCTTCTGCGTGATGTCGATCGGGAAGCCGTAGGTGTCGTGCAGCGTGAACGCGAAGTCGCCGCTGCCGGCGGTCGCAACGCCTGTTGCCGGCTTCGCCGCGCTGGCGAGGAACTCGTCGAGGCGCGCCATGCCCTGGCGGTAGACGACCAGGAAGTTCTCTTCTTCGCCGCGGATCACCGCGCGGCACTGGCCGGCGTTCTCGCGCACTTCCGGATACTGGTCGCCCATGATCCTGCCGACCAGGTCGACCATCTCGAACAGGAACGGCTTCTGCAGGCCGAGCTCGTAGCCATCGCGCGCGGCACGGCGCAGGATCTTGCGCACGACGTAGCCGCGGCCCTCGTTGCTCGGCAAGGCGCCGTCGGCGATGCAGAACGTGATCGCGCGCACGTGGTCGGCGATGCGGCGCATGCGGATGTCGAGTTTGCCGTCGGTGCCGTAGCGCACGCCCGTCAGATCGCCGAGGTGGTCGAGGTAGGGGCGGAACAGCTCGGTCTCGAAGTTGTTCTTCGCGCCCTGCAGCACGGCGGCGATGCGCTCGAGGCCGAGGCCGACGTCGATGTTCTTCTGCGGCAGCGGCTTCAGCGTGCCGTCGGACTGGCGGTCGAACTGCGTGAAGACGCAGTTGCCGACCTCGGTGAAGCGGTTGTCGGGCAGCGACTCGAGGCCTTGCTTCGGCGGGTATGGCTCACCCGGCTTGGCGTCGAAGTAGATCTCGCTGCACGGACCGCACGGACCGTTCGGTCCCTTGCTCGGCGCTTCCGCCGGCCAGAAGTTCTCCTTCTCGCCGAAGCGGAACACCTTGTCGGGGTTGAGCCCGACGTGCTTGGTCCAGATCTCGAAGGCTTCGTCGTCGTCCTTGTAGATGGTGACGACCATGCGCTCGGCCGGGATGCCGCAGACGTCCTTGAAGAACGACCAGATCCAGGTGATGCAGTCCTTCTTGAAGTAGTCGCCGAACGAGAAGTTGCCCAGCATCTCGAAGAACGTGTGGTGCCGGGCGGTGAAGCCGACATTGTCGAGATCGGGCACCCGCAGGCACTTCTGCGACGTCGTGATGCGCTTCCACGGCAGCGTGCCCTTGCCGAGGAACATGTCCTTGAACTGGTTCATGCCAGCGCCCGTGAACAGCAGCGTCGGGTCGTTGGCGGGCACGAGCGAGTCGGAGGCCATCACCTTGTGGCCTTGCTGCTCGAACAGTTTCAGGTAGCGGGCGCGAATCTCGGCGGCGGTCAGCGGCTTCATGGCAGTTGCAAGGGCGGCCGCTCTTCTGGCGGCCAGTTGGGGCGAAGTTTGTAGCCATTGCCCGCCGCTACCGGAAGCACGCCGCGGCGAAGCGGCGTGCTCCCGTCCTCCGCCACTCGGGCCCAGCCCAATTGAGGAGCCCGCCGACTCTACGAGCCAGCCGACTGCTGGCGCGGCGGCGTCGCCGGCCGCGGCGGGACGGGCCTGCCGGCGTCGCTCCCCTTCGGCTCGCCACCCTTCGACTCAGCCGCCTTGCCCGCTTCGGCGCGGGCGGCTGCTTCCATGCGCGCGCCCTCGGAGCGCACCGGCGCATCGGGCTGCAGCGCCGCACCGGCGCTGGCACCGCCGGCGGTGATCGCCGCCTGGCGCTTGATCAGGAACGCCAACAGCGCTTCCTCGATGTCCTTCGCCAGCTGCGGGTTCTCCTTCAGGAAGTCGCGCGCCTTCTCGCGGCCCTGACCGAGCCGCGTCTCGCCGTAGCTGATCCACGTGCCGGAGCGCTTCAGGAAGTTGCTCTCGACGCCGAGGTCGAGCACCTCGCCGAGGCGGTTGATGCCCTCGGCGAACAGGATGTCGAACTCGCACTTCTTGAACGGCGGCGCGACCTTGTTCTTGACCACGGTCGCCTTGGTGCGGGCGCCGATCGGCTCCTCGCCGTCCTTGATCTGGCCGATGCGGCGGATGTCGACGCGCACTGAGCTGTAGAACTTCAGCGCGCGGCCACCGGTCGTGGTCTCCGGGCTGCCGAACATCACGCCGATCTTCTCGCGGATCTGGTTGATGAAGATCAGCGTCGTCTTGGTCTTGGCGGTCAGCGCCGTCAGCTTGCGCAGCGCCTGGCTCATCAAGCGCGCCTGCAGGCCGACGAAGCTGTCGCCCATCTCGCCCTCGATTTCGGCCTTCGGCACCAGCGCCGCCACCGAGTCGATGACGATGACGTCGATCGCGCCCGACTTGGCCAGCGTCTCGCAGATGTCGAGCGCCTGCTCGCCGTTGTCCGGCTGCGAGATCAGCAGCCCGTCGAGGTCGACGCCGAGGCGCCGGGCATACTGCGGATCGAGAGCGTGCTCGGCGTCGATGAACGCGCACACGCCGCCCTGCCGTTGGGCGCTGGCGATGACGTGCAGCGTCAACGTCGTCTTGCCCGACGACTCCGGGCCGAAGACCTCGATGACGCGCCCGCGCGGCAAGCCCTTGCCGCCGATCGCCAGGTCGAGCCCGAGCGAGCCGGTCGAGATGCCCTCGATCGGCGTCTCGACGCGATCGCCCATGCGCATGATCGAGCCTTCGCCATGGGACTTCTGGATGCTCGCGAGGGCATCGAGCAGCGCCTCGCTCAACGGAGCCTTGGTCGGTTCACCAGCCTTCGGTTTCATCGTGGGTTCCCTCCCTGAGGGTCGAATCGGTTTCGCAAAGCGCACACACTAGCGCGCACCCGAACAAAAGCCAAACACTTTGTTCTCGGCACCCCTACTGTGTCGACTCGGGCCGCCACGGTTACAGAAATCTGCGGAAGCTTGCCAGCGCGAGTTGCGCGACCGGCGACAGCGCCCGCGAACGAGGCCGTGCCCGCCGCTTCTGGCCATGCGATAGTGCGGGGATGCGTTCCGCCGTCCGGCCTGCTCCCACCGCACCCCGCGGGCTCCGCAGCACCATCCTCCTGCTGGCTGCCGCCGCCGGATGCGGCGGCGGCGACTCGCCCGGGCGCACCCTGATGCCCGGCGGCATCACCGCTGCGGTGCCGCTGCGGCCGACGCAGGCGCCCGGCGACGGCCCGCGCTTCCGCCTGGTGCCGCCGAACGAGAGCGGCCTCGCCTTCACCAACGAGCTGCAGAAGGCGAACACCTACACCTACCTGACCAACGGGGCCGGACTGGCGGTCGGCGACTACGACGGCGATGGCCTCGCCGACGCCTACCTGGTGTCGCTGGACGGGCCGAACAAGCTGTTCCGCCAGGTGGCGCCGCTGCGCTTCGAGGACGTCACCGCGCGCGTCGGCAACGTCGACGGCGGCGCTGCGTGGGGCACCGGCGCCACCTTCGCCGACGTCGACG
>JBILEY010000518.1:0-3850 GCA_044351865.1 Planctomycetota bacterium
GCCGTCGGCCTCCAGCAAACACACGTCCTCGCGCTGCACGCGCATGCCCTGCTGCAGCCCGCCGCTCTGCCACACGTCGAGCGACGTGCGGTAGGTCTCGCGCGAGCTGGTGTGGCCCAGCACCGAAACCGGCGGCCATTCCGTGGTGCGGCCGCAGCGCCGGCGGCGCGCCATGAAGAATCCCTCGGCGAACATGTCCGGCACCTCGACCACGTCGAACGGCGTCGCCGCGTGCAGAACCCGCACGTAGTCCGCCATCGCGAGGCCGGCCCACGTCGACGGATCGCGCGCCCACTGCGAAGGGCGGTCGGTGTGTTGCCCGGCGCGCACTCCCAGCACGCTCGCCGACGCCGGCATCCGGTAGTGCTCGTCGAACAGCGGCAGGCGGTGCGTGACGATGCCGTCCTGGGTGCGCACGCCGGCGCGGTGTTCGGGAGCGGGGCTGCCGAAGGTCGCCGCGTTGGTGACGACGTGCACTTCGTGCCCGGCCGCCGCCAGGGCCCGCGCCGCGTTCGCCACGTAGGTTGCGATGCCGCCGCCGGGATACGGGGGGTACTCGTAGGAGATCAGGCCGATGCGCATGCAGTCAGCGGCTCCGTCGTGGGCCGAGCAGCGGGTGGCGGTCGAGCCGCGCGCGCAGGCGCAACAGGCGGTGCAGCCGGCCGGCACCGCCGTGCGAGGGCGGTGGCACCGGGTCGCAACCGACCGCGAGCAGGCCGGCCGGCAGCGCCCCGTGCAGGGCCAGGAAGCCCAGCGCGCGTTGCTGCGCGTCGGCGTCGAGCGCCAGCGGTGCGGTGCGCTGGTCGCCGGCCAGGTCGCCCGTGTGCTGCAGCCGGCGGCCAGCGCTGCGCGCCAGGAAGGCGAGCAGCGCCGCGGTGCGCGCGGCGGGAGTCGACAGCCCGAGCAGATGGCGCAGTGGAGCGAGCGCCGACAGCCTGGTCGCGAACACGTCGGGCAGCACGCCGTTGCCGAGCAGCACGTCGCGCCAGCCGAGGTCGGGGCGATGCGGGAAGAACCTCGCCGCACCACTGCGCCGCAGCCACAGGAACGCGCCGGGCGGAGCCGGGTTCGCCTGCAGCAACCGCAGCAGCTGCGCCAGCGCGGACGGGGCTGGCACGGCACCCGCGCGCAACCACACGAGGCAGCCGTCGGCGGCGCTGTCGCGCCACGGCAGCCCGCTGCCGACTGCGCACGCCGACCAACCCGCGCCGTCCGGCGTAGCACCGCCGAGCTGCACCGCGCGCCAGCGCGGGTGCGCGCCTGCCAGGGCTTCGGCGACGGCCGCCCGGCTGTCGGCCGCGTGCAGTGGCGCCGCGCCATCGGCATCGAGCACGAGGCAGCCGTGGCCCGGCAGCGACGGTCCGGCCGGCGCGGCTTGCCGCGTTGCGGCGCCGGCCACGACTTCGGCGAAGAACGAGAGCTTGCGGCGATCGATCGCGGCGGTGTCGGTCAGCTCGGCGAGCCGCGCCTGCGCCGCCACGCCGAGGGACTTGCCGCGATCCGGCCGCGCGAGCAAGTCCGTCATCGCCGCGGCCAGCGCGTCGACGTCGCCGAGCGGCACGATCAGGCCGCTGCGCCCGTGCTGCACCATCTCGGCCTGGCCACCCGCGGCGCTGACGATGCACGGCGCGCCGGCGGCCATCGCCTCCAGCACCGCGTTCGGCCAGTTGTCCCAGCGCGCCGGATGCAGCATCAGCGTCGCCCGTCGCAGGACCGCGAACGCGGCGTCGCGCGGTTGCCGCCCCAGCAGCACGAGGCGATCGCGCAGCGCCGCGGGCAGCCATCGGGCGACGACCCGTTCGAACGGCTCGTCGAAGCGCCACGTCTCGGCGCCGCCGCACAGCACGAGTCGCAGCTCGGGATGCCGAGGCGCCACCTTCGCAAACGCCGCCAGTGCGTGGTCGGTGCCCTTGCGGGGCTCGACGCGGCCGACCAGCACCGCGTACGGCCACGACCCGATCCCGGCCGGCAACGGGGCGTCGCCAGGCGGCGTGAAGTAGTACGGCACCACGGCGCGTCGCTGCGGGAACGTGCGTGGGTACAGCTGGGCGAAGCGATCGAGGTTCGCTTGCGACGGCGACAGGATGCCGTCGGCGTGCTCGATCGAGGCGTCCTCGCGCACCATGCGGGCGCGGATGCACGGAGTGCCGAGCCGCAGCGGGTCTTCGGCCTTCGTGTAGGTCTCGCGGGTGTGCCCGTGCAGGTGCACGACGACCGGCGGCAGGTCCTGGCCGGCGGCCCGGCGGCGGATCAGGAAGAACGCTTCCGCCATGCAGTCCGGGACCTCGACGAGATCGATACGCTGCTCCCGGTGCAGCGCGGCCACCGCGTCGGCGACCGCCAGTGCGGCCGCGGACTCGGCATCGGCCCCGACCTCCCGCGACAAGTACGACCAGCCCGCGGGATCCTCGCCGAGCACGCGCTGGCCGGCAGGGCGTTCGTAGTCCGCCGCGTACATCGGCAGCCGGTGCAAGGTGAGGTTCGCCACCTGCGGCGGATCGATCGCCGCCGTCGGTCCGTTCGCGAACACGTGCACGGCGTGGCCAGCCCGCGCCAGTTCGAGCGCCGCCGCCGTCGTGTAGGTGCCGATGCCACCGCCGACGAACGGTGGGTACTCGTGCGAGATCAGCGCGATCCTCATGGGGCGTACGTCGAGGGCTGGGAGACGGCAGCGCGCATGGTGGGTCGGGCCCGCGAGGGAAGCAACGGCGCGGGTAGCGGCCTGGCGTCCGCCCGTCCACGTGCGCGCGTTCGGCAACTCCGGCACTTCGGCAGACAGCCAACCCACCTGACGCGAGGAATGTCCTTCCGGCCTCCCCCCACCTCGCTATCGTCCGCTGCGCTTCGCCCGGTCCGTGGCGCAGCACGCACCCGTGAGGATTCGCATCGGCGGAGTTCCCTATGGCGTCGGCGCGCCCCTGCTGGCGGGCCTGGACTCCGATCCCGAAGCGACGCTGGTGCAGGCGCCGCCGACCGAACTGATCCGCCAGCTGCGCCTGGGCCTGCTCGACGCCGCGCTGGTTTCTTCCGTCGAAGCGATCCGCCAGCCTGGCTACCTCGTCGCCAGCGAACTCGGCATCGCATGCAAACGCGAGATCCGCTCGGTGCGCGCGTTCCGCCGCCGCGGCGTGCCGATCCGCAGCGTCGGCCTCGACCAGAGCTCGGCGACGTCGGTGGCGCTGCTGCGCGTGCTGCTGGCGAAGGTGCACCACGCCGACGTGGCGCCCGACGTGCAGTTCGCGACGATCGCGCCGACGCGCACGCCGGACGAACTGCCGCACGACCTCGTGCTGCTGATCGGCGACGACGGCCTCGCCGCCGATCCGGGCCGCCGCGAGGCGTGGGACCTCGGCCAGCAATGGGTCGGCTACAGCGGCCTGCCGTTCGTGTTCGCGCTGTGGCACCTGCGGCCCGGCGCCGATCCCGACCAGGTGCTGCCGGTGCTGCGGCGGGCGCGCGCACGCGGCCGCGAACTCGGCCCGGTCGACGGCACCGCGGGGGCGGCGCACTACGAGCTCGACGAAGAGGACCGCCGCGGCGTGCAGCGCTTCTGGGCGGAGGTGCGCGCGCTGGGGCTCGCTACGGCAGCGACGCCACGGTTCGTCGGCGGCGCTCCCTGAGCCCGTCCGGCTGGGCCGAACTCCGCTCTGGACTCCGGCCGGATGCCCTCGCTAGAAGGGCGCCCCGTCGCGGGCGGTGCGGCATCGGTGCTCGAACGAGCCCGGGCGTTCCCCTGCACCCAGCGAGGGGCAACCCATGAACAAGAACGAAGGCGAACAGGGTCAGCTGTTCGCAGCCGACGCGGCGGACACCAAGGCGCAGGACAAGAAGGCGATGGCCACGGACAAGA
>JBILEY010000519.1:0-3848 GCA_044351865.1 Planctomycetota bacterium
CGCTGAGGAGCATCATGCCGACGCCCGCCGGTGGGCCGGCGTGCACGCCGAGCGCCCACTCCGGATTGCCGAGCCACGGCACCGAGTTGGCCAGCAGGTTCGGAGTGAAGCCGCCGCCGGGCGTCGCGGCGCCGAACAGGTTCGCGCCGCGCGGGTTGCTCTCGGCGAACAGCGTCGGCCGATCGAATGGCGGCAAGCGCAGCCGCGCGCGCGGATCGACGAGGCCGTTCTCGAGGAAGTCGAGCAGCGCCACGATCTCCTGCTGGTCGAGGTCGAGCGGCTGCAGCAGCGAGTCGCGCGGCGTGAAGGTGCCGCCGCCGTTGTTGTAGAAGTTGACGACCTGCGCCATCGTCGTGAAGCGCCCGGTGTGCAGGAAGGTCGTCTTCAGCGCCGCATTGCGCACGCTCGGCGTCTTGAACGAGCCGAGGTCCTGGGGATTGCCGGTCACGCCGCCGCGGCCTGGGTCCTGCGTCACCGGCACGAGGCCGAGCGCGCGGAAGCTGCCGTCGGTGAACAGACCGAGCGGATGGCACTGATCGCAGCGGGCGTCGCCCTGGTAGATCTGCAGCCCCTGCAGCTGCTGCGGCGTCAGCGCGTTCGGTACACCTGCCGCGTGCAGGTCCCACGGCGTCTGGTCGGGAACGGCGCTGCGCTGGTAGGCGCCGAGCGCCATCGCGATGCGCGGCATCGTCACGTTCGCATCGCCGAACGCCGCCGCGAACAAGCTCGGATAGTCGGGCGAGGTCGCCAGGGCCTGCTGCACGTCCGGCGGCAGGTTGCTGGCCAGCGCCAGCGGCCGCAGCGTCGCCACGCGTTGGCGGATCTGCGCCCAGCTGCGGCCTTCGCGCGCCATCTCGACGTCCGAGCGCAGCGGGTGCAGCGACTGGTTCTCGAGCGCCGCTCCGTTCGGCAGCACGACGACGTTCGTCTCCGGATCGCGCAGCGTGCCGTCGCGGGAACCGTCCCACAGCAGCTCGTTGAACCACGCCGCCATCGCGACGCTCGGGCTGGCGCGGTCGGTGACCTGCTCGTCGAAGCCAAAGCGCGCATCGGGCCGCGGCAGGCCGCTCGCGTCGAGGCGTTCGATGCCGGGCGAGCCGAACGTGTCGTCGGCGTTGAACGGGATGCCGTCGTCGCCGGGGTTGCGGCGCCGCCGCGAGTCGCCGCCGCCGAACTCGGGCAAGTGGCAGGTGGCGCAGGCGACGCGGCCGTTGTCCGACAGCTGCTCTTCGAAGAACAGGATCTTGCCGAGCACGGCCTTCGCCGGCGTCGTCGGGTTGCCGGCAGGTGCCGGTGCAGGGCCCAGGGGCGATTGGGCGATCGCCGTGCTGCAAAGGAACAGCTGGCCGAGTGCCAGCGCGAGGCGTCGCAGCGAACGCATGCTCAGCCTCCCGCTCCCGACAGCAGTTGCTGGGGACCGGCCGGTAGCGGCACCGCGGTGACGCCGTTGGCGCCGACCAGCAGCAGGTTGCCGTTGCCGATCGCGGCGAGTTCGCCCGCGGCGGTCCAGGCCCACTGCGTCGGCGTGCTGTTCAGCCACAGCGGCAGCAGGCTGCCGTCGGCGAACACGACCACCGGCAGCCAGACGGCTCCGGCGACGCTCGCTTCGACGATCGTCCAGCCCTGCGGACCGCGCACCGGCGTGCTGAGCGCGATGCCCGGCGGCACCGCGAGCAGCGTCGCACCGTCGCTGCCGCGCAGCAGCCGTTCGCCGCCGGCGCCGACGACGCGCAGGTCGGCCGCGCCATGCGTCGCCGCGCCCGGCTCCGGCGGCGCCAGCAGGTCGCTGAACAGCACGACGCTGCTGCCGGCGGGGTCGAGCCGACGCAGGCGTTCGAACGTGCCGATCGACTCGGTCGCCAGCAGCTGGCCACTGCCGAGGCTGTAGCGCTCGCGCACGTCGAGGGCGCCGACCAGGAACTGCGGATCCGGCGAGCCGGTCAGGCTGACGTTGACGACGCCGCCGTTGGCGTCGACGGCGTACCAGTCCTTCCAACCTTGGTGGCCCGACGCGAACACCAGCTTGCCGGCGACGAACGACGGCAGGATGTGGGTGCCGATGTAGTCGGCGAACATCTCGTCGCGCGTCACCTGCACGGCGCTGCCGCCGAGGCCGGTGTCGACGACGTGCAGTTCGTCCTCGAGCAGCTCTTCGGTGACCATCAGCCGACTGCCGCTCGGATCGAGCAGCAGGTGCGGTTGGCCATCGCCCTCCGGCGCGTAGGCAGGTTCACGATAGTCCGCTTCCGGCAGTGGCAAGCGGCGGGCGGGGCCGGTGCCGCCGGCGACCCAGACCGCGAATCGGTCCGTGAACTCACCGCGCAGGAACGCGATCACGTCGGCGTCGGTGGCGAGCGCCAGGCGCTCGCCTTGCCGCGGCGAACCGGTGCCGCTCGGCGTGATGTCCGTGCGCAGCCCGGTCGCCAGTTCGAGCCGGTGCACGCGGTCGTCGTCGGTGACGAAGAACGCGTGGTTGGCGCCGCAGACGACGCTCTCGACGATGGCCGCCGCCGGCAGCGACACGGTGCGCACGTGGCTGCCGGTGTCGGCGAACGCCGGGCCGACGAGCCGGACGACCACCAGTTCCTGGTCGCGAGCGAAGGCGATGTGCCGTCCGTCATGGGCGGCCGCCAGCGGCCCATCGAGCTGGGAGGCTTGTTCGTGGACGACGCGGGCAAGGCCGTTCGCCGGCACGTGCAACAGACCGTGGCCACTGCCGACGGTCCGCTCGAAGGCGTAGAGGCGGGCGCCGTCCGGCCATTCGAGGCGGAACGTGCCGTGGGCGGCGAGGCGCCGCACGCGGTCGGTCATCCGGCTGTCGCCGGCCGTGCGCGTGGTGTGGTCGAGCGGGCGCAGCAGCACGTTCTCGGCCACCAGCTGCTCGCTGCCCGTCGCCGCCTGCACGACGCGCACCGTCACCGGGCCGGAAGGGGCTCCGGCGAGCGTCGCGACGGCCTGCGCCGGCGCCCAGAGGGACAGTGCGAGCGGAACGAACGCGAGGCGGAACGAGGATCGTGCGATGGCCATGGCGAGGGGCGCGTCGGGGGACGAGGGTGGGGAGAAGCGTAGCTTCCCGACTGGGCGTCCGAAGTCGTGAGGGCAAGCCTGTTTGCGGTCTCGCGGCAGGCCGGCGGGAACGCCCGTGGCACCGGTCTCAGCCACCGGATGCAGTCGGGAACGATCTGGTACCAAACAGCGACATCTTCGAACGGTCGCCGGCGGCGGATGCACCGGCGGCTTCCTCGGTGCGCGAACCACGATGCGGTCAGCCGAGTGTCAGCGGGGGCCGGCCGCGGCGCGGGCGCGCGCCGCCAGCGCCGGGTCGCCGCCGGCGTCGGCGATGGCGGCCACCAGCAGCCAGTCGGTCGCCCCGGCCGGCGGCGTCATCTGGGCCAGCCCCGCCGCCCATTCGCGGCAGGCTTGCAGCAGCAGCGCGTCGTCGGCCTTCGCGGTGCGTTGCCAGGCGCGCAGCGCGGTCGCCATCGCCTCGCTGCTCTGGGCGTCGCGCCGCTGCGCCACGACCGCGCGCGCGAGCCGCAGCGCGCAGCGCCGCGCTTCGACGTCGTCGGCGCCACGCACCGCGACGAAGCGCGCGTGCGCGTCGCGCAGCATCGTCTCCGCCGCCGCGAACTCGCCGAGCTCGAACAGCAGGGTGCCGCAGTTCTGCCGCGCCATCAGCGCCTGCGGGTGCAACCGGGCGAGCTGGCGTTCCTGCGCCGGCAGCAGCGCGTCGTACAGCGCGCGCGCCGCCGCCAGCTCGCCGCGCAGCTGGTGCGCGTACGCCAGCGAGTTGGCGATGCCGAGCGTCTCGGCGTGCTCGCCACCGAACACCTGCTTCGCCCGCGGCA
>JBILEY010000520.1:0-3846 GCA_044351865.1 Planctomycetota bacterium
GCCGTTCTGGAACCTCGGCCACACCAGTTGGTTCTTCGCCGCCAACGTGCTGCGAGCGCTCGGCCGCGAGCCGGCCGGCTTCGACGGCTTCGACTACACGTTCAACAGCTACTACGAAGGCATCGGCCCGCGCCTGCCGCGGCCGCTGCGCGGGCGCGTCGCCCAGCCCGGCACCGACGCCGTGCGCGCCTACCGCGCCGCCGTCGACGCGGCGATGCAGCAGTGGATCGCGCAGTGCCCCGAGGACCAGCTCGCGGCCCTCGACGCGGTGCTGACGATCGGGATCGAGCACGAGCAGCAGCACCAGGAACTGTTCGTCACCGAGATCCTGCACATCCGCGCGTCGGCGCCGCCAGCGCTGCGCCTGCCGTACGCGCCGGCCATCGCCAGCGCCCCCCGGCACGCCGACGGCCAACGCGACCCGGCGCCGCTGCGCGCGGTGCCGTTCGCGGCGACGACGACCTGGCTCGGCCACGACGACGCGGGCTTCGCGTGGGACAACGAGTGCCCGGCGCACCGCGTGCAGGTCGGCGACTTCGCGCTCGGCGACCGGCTGATCACCAACGCCGAGTGGCTCGCGTTCGTGCAGGATGGCGGCTACCGGCGGCCGCTGCTGTGGCTGTCGAACGGCTGGACGGCGGTGCAGCAGCACGGCTGGCAGGCGCCGCTCTACTGGGAACCGGCCGACGGGCGCTGGCGGCGCTGGACGCTGCGCGGGCTCGTCGACGTGGCGCCGGCGGCGCCGGTCTGCCACGTGTCGTTCTACGAAGCCGACGCGTTCGCACGTTGGTATGGCGAGCAGTTCGCGGCGTGGCGGCACGCGCGCCTGCCGCGCGAACACGAATGGGAACATGCAGCACGCGTGCACGGCTTCGATCAGCGCTCCGGCAACCTGCTCGATGCCGACGAGGCTTTGGCGTTCGCGCAGTCGGCGTTCGATGCGCTGCCGGCCGCCGACCACGCGGGCGAGCCGCGGCTGCAGCAGCTCGCCGGCGACGTCTGGCAGTGGACGCTGAGCCACTACGAGCCCTACCCCGGCTACCGGCCGTTCGCCGGTGCCTTGATGGAGTACAACGGCAAGTTCATGGACAACCAGCGCGTGCTGCGCGGCAGCTCGTTCGCGACGCCGCGCAGCCAGGCGCGGCGCGGCTACCGCAACTTCTGGCCGGCGGACACGCGCTTCCAGGCGACCGGCGTGCGGCTGCTCGTCGATCGATGAGCTCGCGCTGGGCTGGCGCTGAGCTGGTCCGCGCTGGCGAATCCTGCCGCGACTACTTCGCCGCGGCCTTCTGCTCGAGCTCGTCGGCGAGCTTGCCGGCCGCGTAGATCTTGCGCAGCGACTCGACGATGATCGCCGGGTGCACGGACACCGTGCGGGAGACCTCGTCGTCGAACACGTAGTTGTTGCCGAGCATCTCGATGTTGCCGTCGAAGATCAGGCCGACGATGCGCTGGTCCTTGTCGATCATCGGCGAGCCCGAGTTGCCGCCGATGATGTCGCAGGTGGCGACGAAGTTGAACGGCGTCTTCAGGTCGAGCTCCTTCTCCTTGTCGAGCCACGCCTGCGGCAGGTCGAACGGGTGCGCGCCGGCGAACTCGTGGTGCCGCGCGAACAGGCCGTAGAGCGTCGTGAAGTAGGGCGCCAGCGTGCCGTTCATCGCGTAGCCCTTGACCAGGCCATCGCTGATGCGCAGCGACATCGTCGCGTCCGGCGGGATCGACGTGCCGTAGACGGCGAAGCACGCCTCGCCGATGCGCTTCTGCTGCGCCTGCTCTTCCTGCTGCAGCGCCATCATCTTCTGGCGGTTGCCGGCGGCCTCGACCTTCTTCGGCTGCAGCTGCGCGATCTGGTCCCACGCGTCGCCGTACTTCGTCTGCAGCTCCTCGCTCTTCGCCACCGCAGCGCGCAGCTCGGCCTCGGCCTTCTGCTTGATCGCCATGATGCGCGGGTTCTTCAGGCCGTCGAGATAGCCCTGGAAGGCCTTGCGCTGGTTCTCGATGCCGAGGATGCGCGGCCGCAGCTCCTTCTCCTTCTCGGCGCTCTCCTTCGCCTGCTTGTACATGCCGTCGAGCATGCCGTGGATGCGCTGCAGCTGTTGCGGGTAGAAGTGGTCGCGCAGGAACTCGCACTGCGCGAGCGTCTGCAGGCGGCCGGTGCGGCCCGGGTTGCCGGTGACGAACACCAGGTCGCCTTCCTTCGCGCCCTCGGTGCGCCACGCGAAGTGGTGCGCCTTGCTGTCGACCGGCTTGCCGTCCTTCCACGCCCGCAGGAACGTGAAGTCGAGGCCCCAGCGCGGATAGCAGAAGTTGTCCGGATCGCCGCCGAAGTGCGCGCTCTGGCCGTGCGGCGCACAGACGAGGCGGATGTCGTCGAACAGTTCGAAGCTGTAGAGCTGGTAGTTGCCGCCCTGGTAGAGCGCGATGACCTGGTGCGTGTGCGCTGGGTCCTGCTCCTGCGCCTGCTTCAGCACCGCCTCCTGGCCGAGCTCGTTGACCACCTTGGTCACGTCCTGCTGGCGCACCAGCTGCGTCATCACGTAGCCCGGCAGCTTGACCTCGTTCTCGTAGGCGCCGGCGTAGAAGCCGTCCTTCAGCCAGTCGGCCTTGCCCTGCACCTCCGCCATCGCGTCGCGCGAGCAGTGGTGGTTCGTCATGATCAGGCCGTGCGGGCTGACGAACGACGCCGAGCAGAAGAAGGCGAAGCCACCGGGCGCGTCCTTCGACTTCCGGCCAAAGCGCAGCGAGCTGAGGCGCGCGTGGTCGAGCCACTCCTGGCTCGGCTTCCAGTCGTAGGCCTGCTGGAACCAGCCGACCGGCGCTGCCTCGAACGTCCACATGCGGCCGAGTTCCTTGCGCTCCTGGGCCACCGTCGGCGCCGCCGTGAAGGCGAAGGCCAACAGCGCCGCAGCCGCAGCACCGAGGGAAGAACGCCGCGTCAAAGCGGCCCGATCGAGGGTCTGTGTCATCGTGCGTTTCGGGGGTCGCGCACTCTACGGACCGTGCTACCGGGCCGCGAACCGGCAGCCCGGCATTTCCTGCGCCCACGGTGGCCCGGACCTCCGCCCTACGGCTGAACCGACCCGCCCGCGGCGCGAGCTAGATTCCTCCGCCAATGGACGCCGGCGCACTCGACTGGACCACGACGGAGGGACCGATCGACGTCCTGCTCGGCGAGCACCGGACGATCCTGCGTGTGCTCGACGAGGTCGAACGCGAGAGCCGCCGCGTCGAGAACGGCGCGCCGCTGCGCGAGTCGTTCTGGCGCGACCTGCTGCACTTCTGCGACGAGTTCGACAGCAACCTGCACCACCACAAGGAGGAGCAGTTGCTGTTCCCGGCGCTCGAGCGCGCCGGCCTGTCGCCGGGCTCGGGCCCGACCGCGGTGCTGCGCGACGAGCACCTGCGCAGCCAGTTCTGGCGCACGCGCATCGAGCAGGCGATGGTCGCCCGCGACCGCGCCCGCCTGACGGCGGCCAGCGGCAGCTACCTCGACCTGGTGCGCACGCACGTGCTGAAGGAGAACCAGATCCTGTTCCCGCTGGCGCGGCGCCTGTTGTCGGCCGACGAGCTGGACAGCCTGCACCGCGAGTTCCGCCTCTACGCGGCGGACCAGCGTGTGCACCACTGGCTGAAGCACCCCTACGCGCTCGAAGCCGAATCGATCTGAGCCGGCTCGCCCGCCGGGCGACCCGCCTCCGGGCTTGCCAGGACGCCGCAACGCGGGATCCATCGACGGCGAGTCGACACCGTCAGCCCCGCTGCGGCGTCGCTTGAGCCGGCTCGCCCGCCGGGCGACCCAGCTCAGGTCTTGCCAGGACGCCGCAACGCGGGATCCATCCACGGCGA
>JBILEY010000108.1:0-13246 GCA_044351865.1 Planctomycetota bacterium
CGACCTTCTTGACCACCTGGCGCATGTCGTACGGCTGGTCGCTGGACGGCGGCACGATCGTGTCGAGCGCTTCGTCCATGCGGTTGTTGTCGTCGTCGCACGGCTTCGCCGGCGGATCGTCGCCGTTGTTCAGCGGCAGGTAGCTCAGCAGCTCGCGCAGCTGCACGAGGCAGGTCGCGTCGTCGGGCGCCGTCAGGTGGGCGACGCCGCTGATCTCGCTGTGCACGCGCGCACCGCCGAGTTCTTCGCTGGTCGTGTCCTCGTGCGTCACCGTCTTCACCACGTCCGGGCCCGTGATGTGCATGAAGCTGGTGCCCTCGACCATCAGGATGAAGTCGGTGATCGCCGGGCTGTAGACGGCGCCACCGGCGCACGGCCCCATGATCGCGCTCAGCTGCGGCACGACGCCGCTGGCGAGCGTGTTGCGCAGGAAGATGTCGGCGTAGCCGCCGAGCGACACGACGCCTTCCTGGATGCGCGCACCGCCGGAGTCGGACAGGCCGATCATCGGCACGCCCATCTTCAGCGACAGGTCCATCACCTTGCAGATCTTCGCCGCGTGCGTCTCGGACAGGCTGCCGCCGAAGACCGTGAAGTCCTGCGAGTAGAGGTAGACGGGGCGGCCGTCGATGCGCGCGCTGCCGGTGACGACGCCGTCGCCGAGGATCTGGTTCTTCTCGCTGTCCATGCCGAAGTCGCGGCAACGGTGCGTGACGAAGCGATCGATCTCGACGAACGTGCCCGGGTCGACCAGCAGGTCGATGCGCTCGCGCGCGGTCAGCTTGCCCTTCTGGTGCTGCGCCTCGATGCGGTCCTTGCCGCCGCCGAGCAGCGAGCGTTCGCGCAGTTCCTGCAGCTTGTGGATGGGATCGGTCGGATCAGTCATGGTGTGGGTCCTCGACGAACTCGGCCAGGACGCCGCCGAGGTACTTGGGGTGGACGAAGGCGACCTTGCAGCCGTGCGCGCCCGGGTTCGGCTTCTGGTTCAGCATCTGCGCGCCCAGCGCCGACATCGCGTCGATCTTTAGCTGGCAGTCGCCGACCTGGAACGCGAGGTGGTGGATGCCCGGCCCCCGCTTGTCGAGGAACTGGGCGATCGGTGAATCGGGCGACGTCGGCTCGAGCAGTTCGATCCGGGTGTCGCCGGCCATCAGCACGGCGACGCGCACGCGTTCGGTCGGCACCTCGTCGGTCGACTGCAGCACGAGGCCGAGGCCGTCGGTCCAGCGCGGCAGCGCTTCGGCCAACGAACGCACGGCGATGCCGATGTGGTGCAGCGCCTGCACGGGCGCCTTCGGAGACGGGTCGGAGGCCATGTTCGCGGTTGTGGGGACGAGTTGCGGGGCGGCATGCTAGCGACGCCCGCGGGCCGCCGCAGCAATCGTGCGGCGCATCCTCCTCCACCCGACGCCCCCCGAACCGTGCCCGAACTGCCCGAAGTCGAAACCGTGCGCCGCGGCGCCGAACCGCACCTCGCCGGCCGGCGGCTGCTGGCGGTCGAGTTGCTGCGCCCGGACCTGCGTTGGCCGATGCCGGCGGCGGCGCTGCAGGACCTGGTCGGTCGCCGATGCCTCGCGGTCTCGCGCCGTTCGAAGTACCTGCTGTTCGCGTTCGACGGCCCCGGGGAACCGCACGCGCTGGTGCACCTCGGCATGACCGGGCGCCTGCTGATCGACGTCGTGCGGCGGGGCGGCCCGCACCCGGAACTGCGCAAGCACGAGCACTGGCGCATGGACTTCGGCGACCGGCTGGTGCGCTTCGTCGACCCGCGGCGCTTCGGCGCGCTCGACGTCGCGCGCCACGACGAACTAAAGACGCACAAGCTGCTGGCGGAGCTCGGCCAGGAACCGCTCGAGCCCGGGTTCGACGGCGCGTTCCTGCACCGGGTGAGCCGCGGCCGCACCACCGCGCTCAAGGCGCTGCTGATGGACGGCAAGGTGCTGGTCGGCGTCGGCAACATCTACGCGAGCGAAGCCTGCTGGCGGGCGCAGGTACGGCCGCGGCGCGCCGCGAAGTCGCTGACGCGCGGCGAATGTGCGGCGCTGGCGACCGCCGTGCGCGAAGTGCTGCAAGCGGCGATCACCGCCGGTGGCACGTCGTTCCGCGACTACGTCGGCGTCGCCGAGGACGCCGGCTTCTTCGCGCGCGAGCTCGCCGTCTACGAACGTGCGGGCGAACCGTGCCGCCGCTGCGGTGCGGTCATCCGCCGCGCGGTCGACAGCGGCCGCAGCACGTACTGGTGCGGCGGCTGCCAGCGCTGACCTCGCCTCACTTCGCTCCGCGCGCTGCGCGCAGCTTCGCCAGCGCGTCGTCGTAGGCGGGAAGGCCGACGAGCCGTGCGTACGACTTCGCGAACGGTCCCTTCTCGAAGTGCGCGAGATCGCGGAAGCCGTGCGCCACCGCATCGGCGACGTGCGCCGCCGCCGCCTGCAGCGCCGCGGTCGACGCGGCCGCATCGGTGTCCTCGAGCGAGAGGGACAAGAACGCGTGCACGCGCGCCGAGTTCAGTCGCCCTTCGTTCGACACGACCCCGGCTTGCAGCTCGGCCGCCGCCGGCGGCAGTTCGGCCCAGCGGCGCAGGCCGAGCAGCAGCGAGCAACGGCCGACCAGCATGTACTCGAGGAACTGCTCCGCCTCGCGATTGCCCGGCGACGCGCGCAGCACCCGGCGCTGCGCAGCCAGCGCCTCCTCCTCCCACGACAGCGCCTCCGCCGCGCGCCCGGCGTCCTGCAGCGTGCGGGCGATGTTGTGGAGGCTGCTGGCGAGGCGCAGCAGGTGCTCGGTGGTCGACGGGAACTCGAGCGCCAGCTCCTGGCGCAGCGCGAACGCGACCCCGTGGTCGGCGAGAGCTTCGTCGAAACGCTCCTGCGCCTGGCGGGCCGTCGCGCGCTGGCCGTACAGCGACGCCAGCTTGTCGCGGTGCGCGACCGACAGCAGGCGCGGCGGTCGCACCGCGACCAGGCGCTCGATGCCGCGGTCGAGCAGCGCCACCGCGTCGACGGGGCGCCGTTCGTGCACGGCCAGCTGCGCCGTGTTGACGCAACCGATCGCGAACGCGAGCACCGTCGCCGCTTCGTTCGGGGCCTCCTCCAACAAAGCCTCCTTGGCGCGCAGGGCAGCCGCCAGGCCAGCCCGCCAACCGGCACCGTCGCCGAGATCGCGCCGCACCAAGGCCAGGCTGTTGTGGCATTCGGCGAGCTGGCGGCGCAGTTCGCGGTCGCCGGGTTCGTTGGCCGCGGCATCGTCCATCGCGCACAGCCCCTGCTGCAGCGACCACGATGCCGACCGGATGTCCCCCTTCGTCTGCTGCGCCTGGCCCAGCAGCTTGAACAGGTAGCCGCGCAGCACCACGTCGTCGTGGGCCACGCTGTCGCCGAGCACGGCGAGGCCTTCGCGCAGCCGCGCCACGGCCTCGTCCAGTTCCCCGATCTGCAGCAGCAGAGCCCCGAGCCGGTTCAACGCACTGGCGCGATCCTGGCGCAGGTTCGCACCGTCGGGGCGGACCCGGTCCAGACGTTTGTACAACGACACCGCGCGCTCGAGCATGGCGATGCGCAGCGCCTCGCTGCCCGGCGTCGCCGCCAGATCCTCGCTGCCGGTGCGCACCAGCATCTGGTGGATCGTCGTCAGCGCCTCCTGGTACGACGACTCGGCGACAGTGCGTTCGTCGCGCAACTGGCCGGCCAGCCGTTCGAGATCGGTGGCGTGCGCCGCCTGCACACGCCACAGCACCGCCGGGAACACCAGCAGCACCAGCAGCGACGCCGCGGCCACGGCGGTCCACGTCGGATGGCGCTGCGCCCAGCGCACGAGCCGCAGGCCGA
The DNA here is from genome assembly GCA_044351865.1 of Planctomycetota bacterium. Taxonomy (GTDB): domain Bacteria; phylum Planctomycetota; class UBA1135; order UBA1135; family UBA2386; genus UBA2386. The sequence goes on from JBILEY010000108.1 coordinate 3,825, forward strand.
CGCCGAGCGGCCGCGCGTGGATCGGCTGCCGCTGCACGACGCGTTCGAGATCGGCCGCGAACGCCGCCATCGAGCCGTAGCGGCGGGCGCGATCGCGGTCGAGGGCGACGGCGACGACGACCTCGAGGTCGCGCGGCACGGCGCGGTTCCAGGTGCGCAACGGCCGCGCGCCGCCGGCGAGGATCAGCGCCCGCAGCTGTTCGCCGTTCGACGCCTGGAACGGCAGCTTCGCCGTCAGCAGCTGGTAGAGCGTCACGCCGAGGCCGTAGACGTCGACGCGTTCGTCGACGGCTTCGCCGCGCACCTGCTCGGGCGCCATGTAGGCGGGCGAGCCGACCGGTGCTTCGGTGCGCGTCACGCGCTGCAGGTCCTGCACGTGCGCGAGGCCGAAGTCGAGCACCATCGCCTGGCCGTGCGGCGTCACCACGACGTTCGACGGCTTCAGGTCGCGGTGCACGATGCCGCGCTCGTGCACGTGCCCCATCGTCTGCGCGACCTGCAGCACGAGGCGCACGCAGGTCTCCCAGTAGCTCGCGACGAACGCGCCCGAGGCACCGCTGCCCGGCCGCAGTTCGGCGCCGAACGCGCTGCGCAGCGCGTTGCCGCTGGTGCGCGCCGGATCCTGGCCGTCGACGACCGCGAGCAACTGTTCGAGCGTGCGGCCCTCGATGTACTCCATCGCGAACCAGGGCTGCCCGTGTTCGTCGCCGACCGCGAGGATCGGCACGATGCCGGGATGCTGCAACCGCGCGATCGCCTCGACTTCGCGTTGGAAGCGCTCGCGCGCGGTCGGCGACAGCAGCAGTTCGGGGCGAACGACCTTCAGCGCGACCTTGCGCTGCAGGCTCGTCTGTTCGGCGACGTAGACGACGCCCATGCCGCCGGCCCCGAGCTTGCGCAGCACGCGGAACTCGCCGAAGCGCTGCGGTTCGAGCGGGGATGCCGGCGGCGGCGCCAACACGCCCATGCGGCGCAACCGTTCGAGTCCGGCGCGAATGCCCTCGGCTTCGGTCGCGTGCGCGCCGAGGAACTCCTGCAGGCCCGCTTCGCCGCGCTGTTCGAGCGCCAACACCGCATCGGCGAGCAGGCGCTCGGTCGAGTCGGTGAAGTCGTCGGGCTCGGCGGGATCCACGGCGCAGCAGGATAGCAGAGGCGCGCACGCCCTCGGGAACTCCGCCCGTCCCACCGCGACTTCGGCGCAGCCTCACTTCGGGACGCGCGGCTGCGGCCGGTGCCATGGGTGCTGGCGGCGAGAACGTCGAGGGACGAACCGTCCGGCCATACCACCGCGCGATCGCGGTCCATCCTTTCCCGCCGACATCGCACCTTCCGTGCGGGCGGCAAGGACGTCCATGCTCCGGAATCTCGCCGCCCGTTTGTTCGTACCGCTGTTCGTTGCCGGCCTCGCCGCCGCTCAGGAGATCAAGGTCCCCGATGGCCCGCTGCAGGTCGGCAAGACCATCGACATCGCCGTCAACGATCCGTCGCGGGCGAACGGCTCGATCGTCGTCACCATCGAGAACAGCGACCCGTCCAACTCCGAGAAGCTCGAAGTCGAGATCAAGCTCGATGCTTCCGGCAACGGCGTTGCCCAGTGGACGGTCCCAGACTGGGTTGGGGCAGCATTCAACGCCCCGGGCTGCAAGGAAGTCACGCGAGCCATCGACGAAGGCGAGCCGACGAGCGAGATCGGACGCGCGACGTCGGGTCAGCGGGCGAGCATCCTGGTGAGTCGCCGCCAGTAGACCTCGCGGTCCGCGACCAACCGATCGCTGGATGTCGGCATGTTGCGCAAGCTCGCGAGGCCACTGCAGGCAGCACGAGTGCAGGCGATGAGGTCCGGTTCGGTCAGGGCCTTCGCCCCCCCAGGCGAGCGGAGCGTCTCCAGGGTCGGCAGCGGATCCACGACCGTCGCCGGGGTCGGCGTGGTCTGGCGCCCCGCGAGGCAGTCGGCGATCTGGCGCAGTCCATCCGCTGCGGCGCCTCGCACGGCAGAATCGAGCTGGGCGTCGCGATCCACGGCCTGAAGTGCCCCGAGCACTCCCTGCACGCGACGGACGATCTGGAACATGGCACTCGCCCGCTTGTCGTCGGACTCGTCCTGCTGCAGCAGCAGTTGGCGCGCGAGTTCGTAGCTCATCGTCTCGCTGCTGTTCCGCCCTTCCGGCCACAGCACCACCGCCGTCACCGCGACCGCCGTCACCGTCGCCGCCGTCGCGAAGCCGTGCAGTGCGAAGAACGCAACCGCCGCCGCCGCCGCGCGGCGCAGGCGGCCAGCGCGCGCGACCGGCGCCGCAGCCGCGACCTTGGCGACCGTCGCGTCGATCCACTCGGGCTGGACTGCGACCAGTTCCTCGCCGTCGAGCGCGGCGAGGCGCGCTTCGGCCTCGGCCAGTTCCGGGTCGGGAACCGGCTGCAGGCGCGCCCCGTGTACCTGCGGGAAGTTCACGCGTCGCCTCCGTGGCCGTCGGCCGCCGGCGGCAGTTCGTGGCCACGCCGCTGCAACGCCGAACGCAGCGCCAGACGGCCGTCGCGCCGCGCCTGGTAGACGGCGTTGCGGCTGATGTTCATCTGGCTGGCGAGATCGCCGGTCGACGCCTGGCCGTCGTTGGCCAGGTCGGCGCGCAGCACGTCCCGTTGACGCGGCGCGAGCTGGTCGAGGCACACCCACATCGCCGCCAGTGCCTCCTTCGCCATCGTCGCGGCTTCGCCGACCGCCCCTCGCGTCGACGCCCCAGCGGCGTCGAGGTCGGCCACGAACTCGACCTCGTCGCGCGACAGCCGCTCGACCAGCTTGCGCGCCCGGTTGCGGGCGATCGCGAACAACCACGCGCGCACGGTGCCACGATTGGGGTGGTAGCGCTCGCCACCTCGCCAGGCGAGGAACAGCGCCTCGCCGATCGCCTCCTCGAGGCGATCCTGGTCCAGCAGCCCGGCGAAGTCCTGCCCCAGCAGCGTCAGCACGCGCGCCGCATGGTCTTCCAGCAGGCGACGGAGGCCCTCGACCTGCTGCGACATCAGCAGGCGACCGGTCTCTGCATCTCGATCCGGATCGGGGAGGCGCACGGCGGTAGCGAGCGACGAGGCGAGCGACGCTGGCGCGAATGTAGCGAGGCCCGCCCACCCGTCGAGGGCGCGACCGCCGCGAAAAAATCTGATTTTCGACCACAGACCCCCCCCCTTCCTGGGGAAGGGACCCATGGGCGGCTTCTCGTCGGCACGCCCTTCCACGTCCGTCCGACCGCGCCCTGCATCGACCACCCCGCGCCGCGCCGGCGCGGCCCTCGCCATGACCGAAGCGTCCGAACCTGCTCCCTCGTCCACCAACGACGGGTCGCGCCCATCCGGCGGCACCCAACCCTCGGAGCTCGCGCGGCTGCGCCAGCTCGCCGGCAGTGTGGCCCACGACGTCAACAACATGCTTCTGGTCGTGCTCGGCTGCCTCGACCAGGTCGAGAATGCGCCGCTGGACGAAGGCACGCGCGACAGCCTCGAGCAGGCGCGCTTCGCCACGCGGCAAGCCAGCACGCAGCTGCAGCACTTGTTGCGCGACACACCGTCGACGACCCCCGCGGCCATCGACCTGAACGCAGTGGCGACGGCGACGCGGCCGGCGCTGCAACGCCTCGCCGGCGACCGCATCACCATCCAGCTCGAGCTCGGCCGCGACCTCGGCTTCGTGCGCGGCGACTTCGCCGAACTCGGCATCGCCCTCTTCAACCTCGGCCACAACGCGATCGAGGCCTCGCCCGAGGGTGCGTGCGTGCGCGTGCGAACGCGCAACTGCACGCTGACGGCGACGAGTGCCACGACCACGCGGGCGCTGCCGGCCGGCGACTACGTCGTGCTCGAGGTCCGCGACCCCGGCCGCGGCATGGCGCCCGACGTGCAGGCGCGCATGTTCGACCCGTTCTTCAGCACCAAGCAGCACGGCGGCCACGGCCTCGGCCTCGCCACCGTCGCGCGCGTCGTCAACGCATGCCGCGGCGGCATCCGGGTGCACAGCGCGCCGAACGAAGGCACGACGATCGAAGTGCTGCTGCCGCGCCTCGCCGAATGAGGCCGGCGGCCGTCAGTCGGCCGGCGCCGAGCGGATCGTCTCGCTGCGCACGACCTTGACCGGCACCTGCGCCACCGGCAGGTCCATCGGTTGCCCCGGCGTGCCGCAGGCCAGCGCCTGCAGCGACGGCCCGCAGATGCGCGCCTGGCACGGGCCCATGCCGGCGCGGCAACCGACCTTGATCGCGCGCAGCGAACCGCCGTGCAGCGCCGCCGCCTCGCGTGCACGCGACAACGGCACGTCCTCGCAACGACAGACGATGGTGTCGGGTTTCGCCAGCGCGGCGAGCCCCGGCAGCGGCGCGAACGCGCGCAGCATCGCGTCGGCAGAGCGCCGTTCGCGGCGGGCCTTGTCGCGCAGTGCCGCCGGGATCGCAGCCCCACGCAGCTCGTGCAGCACCGCCGCCGCCGCCAGTTCGCCTTCGGCGATCGCGACCTCGGAGCCGCCGATGCCGGCGATCTCGCCGGCGGCGAACACGCCGGCCACCGACGTGCGCTGCGCCTCGTCGACGACCAGCACGTGGCCACCGCGCGCGGCGTCGTGGCGGGCTGCGCAGCCGAGCACGAGGCCCAGTTCGATCGACGGCACGAGGCCGAAGCCGGCGCCGACGACATCCACGTCGAAGTGCTGCTCGGTGCCCGGCCGCGGCGTGCCGTCGCCGTCGACCTTGGCGATCGTCGCGCGCTGCACCCGGCCATCGCCGTCGCAACCGACGATCGTCCAGCCCCAACGCAAGCGCACGCCGGCGCGCAGCAGCTGCTTGCCGTACCACAGCGCTTCGCGGAAGCGCGCGCCGTTGCCGAACACGCCCGGCAGCGCGCGCAAGGCGCGCCAGCGGCTGCTGGCTTCGCAAGCGGCGACCACCTGCACGCCGGCCGACAGCAGCGCCGTCACCGTCGGCAGCAGCAGCGGCCCGGAGCCGGCGACCAGCGCGCGTTTGCCCGGCACGATGCCGAAGCCGCGCACCATGACCTGCAACGCCCCGGCGGTGACGACGCCGGGCAGCGTCCAACCAGGGAACGGCACGCAGCGGTCGTAGGCGCCCGGCGCCAGCACGATGCGCTGGCAGCGCAGCAGCTTCGACTGCCCGTCGTGTTCGAACCACAAGCGGCCCGGCCGCGCATCCCAGACGACGGCACCGCGCAGGTGCTGCACGTTGCTGCCGCCGAACTGCTGCAGCAGCGCATGGCCGTGGTGGTGGCTCGGCGGCTCGGCGATCGCCGCCGCCGACGCGCCGTTCGGCAGCTGGCGGAAGATCTGGCCGCCGGCCGCAGGGCCTTCGTCGAGCACGGCGACCGACAGGCCGCCGCGGGCGAGCGAAGCGGCGGCCGCCATGCCGGCGGGCCCGGCGCCGACGACGCCGACGTCGGCGGTGACGATGCACGGATCGTTCATGGCTTGCCTCCGCGTTCGACGCGCATGCCGTCCTGCACGACCACCATGCACGAGCGCAGCGTGACGCCGTCGACGACGACGAGGCAGTCGTAGCAGATGCCCATGTTGCACAGCACGCCGCGCGGCGAGCCGTCGCGGCTGCTGCGGCGCAGGTCGGCGATGCCGGCGGCCCACAGCGCCATCGCCAGGGAATCGCCCTGACGCGCGTCGATACGCTGGCCGGCGAACGTGAACGTCACCGGCGGCCGTTCGGCGGTGCCGGGCAGGCGGCGGGAGGCGTCGTTCATCGCAGGAACCTCGCCGGCAGGTAGGGCGTGGCGTCGATCGAAGTCGGCATGCCGGCCAGTTGCTGCGCGAGCAACCGACCGGTGATCGGCGCCAGCGAGATGCCGAGCCCTTCGTGGCCGGTCGCGTACCACAGGCCGCGCAGCGCCGGCCACGGCCCGATCAGCGGATGCTTGTCGAGCGAGTACGGGCGCAGGCCCACCCACGTGCGCACGATCGGCGCGTCGGCTAGGCCCGGCGCGTAGCGCTGCGCGCGCAGCAGCGAACGGCGCAGCAGTTCCTTGTTCAGCGTGCGGTCCATGCCGCGGAACTGCCGCGTGCTGCCGATCAGGCAGCCGCCGTTGGTCTGCGGCTGCATGTTGACCGCGTGGCCACCGGCGTCGTCGGTGCGCGTCGGGTCGACCTTGACCGTGCCGTGCGCGAAGCGGATGTAGCTGATCTCGAGCAGCTGCGTGCGGATCGGCGTCGCGTGATGGCCGGTGATCGCCAGGTTGCCGGCGCGCGGGAAGATCGGCACACGCTGTTGCCCGGCGAGCTCGGACAGTTCCGGCGACCAGACGCCGCTGGCGACGACGACGTTCGCCGCGTGCAGCTCGCCGTCCTTGGTGCGCACGCCGTAGAGCGTGTCGCCGCGGCGCAGCATGCCGGTGACCTCGGTGAACGGCCGCACCTGCACGTTCGGGTTGTGGCGCTGCGCGACCTTCAGCATCGCGCCGCACGCCAACATCGGCAGCACGACGCCGTCGCCGGGGTAGAACAGGGCGCCGGGCAGGTCGTGCGCTAGCCCCGGCTCGAGCGCGCGCAGCTGCTGCTGGTCGAGGATGTCGGCGGTGTCGCCGTTCTGCACGAACTGCTGCCGCAGCACCGCGAACAGCTCGATGTCGGCCGGATCGTCGGCGAGGTAGAGCGCGCCGGTCGGGTTGTAGTCGAAGCCGCCTTCCAGGTCCTGCAGCTCGCGCCACAGGCGCAGGCTCTGGTGCGTGAACGCGTATTCCTGCGCGTCGTCGGGCGTCACCATCAGGTGGCCCATGCACGAGCCGGACGTGGCGCCGGCGATCGGGCCGCGGTCCAGCAGCACGATGCGAGTCGACGGTGGCAACAGCTGCGCGCACTGCCAGGCGACGGCGCAGCCGACGATGCCACCTCCGACGACGAGCAAGTCCGCGGTTTCGACCATCGGGGGGAAGGATGATGCCGTTCGCCGCGCGCGACGCAACGGTTGCGTTGCGGTCGCGGCCAGCACCCGGCGTCAGCGCGAAGCGGGCGACCGCGTCAGCCCGGACGGCGGACCAGCATCACGATGGCGTGCGCGAAATCGACGCTGAGGAAGCGGTGCAGCGGCGCGAACAGCTTCGCGTGCAGCAGCCAGCCGCGCGAGCTCGCGTAGAACACGCGCGCACCGTCGACGACTTCGTAGCCGGCCCAGGCCAGCAGGCCGGCGAGGTCCATGTACGGGAACTGCGCGATGTGCGTCCACTCCTGCTGCACGCCGGGGCGGTAGACGTTCGGCACGCTGACCAACAGGTGGCCGCCGGGGCGCGTCAGCTGGAAGCACTGGCGCACGATGTCGACGGCGGTCGGCGGCGGCACGTGTTCGAGCACTTCGAGCAGCGTCAGCAGATCGAACTGGCGGTCGACGTCGGCGAAGTCGTGGTAGTCGTGCGGGTGCGTGCGATCGACGTCGAAGCTGCGATAGTCGACTCCGGGCCACGCCTTGCGCACGCCGGCCTCGTGCAGGCGTTCGGTCGCGCCGACGTCGAGCACCGACTTCGCACCGGGTGCCAGTTCGCGCGCGATCTGATGGTGGTCGCGCACGACGCGCATCTGGAACACCGTCGGCCAACGTTCGACGAACGGCTTGCGGGCGCGCGCGAACTCTCCCCACGACAGGCCAGCGGCGGTGGTCTCGCGCGAACGATCTTCTTTCAACGGCTCGCCAGCGCGGCCTGCGGTCCTGCTCATCGGTGCGAGGACGATAGCGCGCGCTAGCGGATTTGCGCGGCCGTCGACGGCCAGCAGGCCTCGAGACACGCTGACGTCTGCCAGCTGACCTTGCCATCGCGGCATGACGACGACCGTGTCGCCCCGTCCTGCGTCACTCGGCCTGTTCGTCCACGATCGGCGGCGCACCGGCCTGCACCACCGGCTCGACCGGCCAGGTTTCGCGCACGCCGCCGTGCACGTCGACCCACAGTTCCTCGACGTGCACGCACTCGCCGCCCGACCACTGCGTGTGCAGGAAGTGCGACAGTTCGGCGCCGTCCTGGTCCTGCCGCACACGCGGCACGTAGGCCGCGTTGAGGAACAGCGTGCCGCCGCGCTGCACGAAGCGCGTGCGCAAGGCCCCGCGCGGGTGCACGAGCTTGTGGTGCATGTGGCCGGCGATCACCGCGCGCACGCGCAGCCCCATGCCCTCGATGCGCTGGATCGCCAGCGCCAGGTCGCGGTCGCCCCAGTCGCCGCCGGGCTTGCCGAAGTCCTTGCCGAAGATGTCGCCCGGTTGCGCGCCGAGGCCCAGCGGCCCGTTGTGCGCGAGGATCACGAGGTCGCGGTGCTGCGCGTTGCGCGCCGCGTCGACGATCGCCGCCGCCGACTGCCGCATCGTGTGCACACCGTAGATCTCGTCGTAGAGCTCCGGGCTGCGCAGGCTCTCGCCGCCCCACGAGAACGGCCTCGCCCCGATCACCGAGACGCCGGCGGCGGGCACTTCGCGCACCGCATAGGCGAGATGGTCGTCGCCGAGCAGTTCGAGCATCTGCCGCAGCTTCTCGGTGGCGACGCGGCGGCCGAAGCTCTGCCACGCGTCGTGGTTGCCGAGCATCACGACCTTCGGCACCGACACGCCGAGGATCGTGCGCACCATCTCGACGTCTTCGTCGCCGAGGTCGCCGACGAACAGGGTCAGCGCCGGCCGCGAACGTTCGAGGAACGCGGCGTCGCCGCTGCGCCACCAACGGTGCACGTCGCCGACCACGACGAGCGAAGTGCCGGGCTTTGGGTCACGGGCTGGCAAGGGGCGCAGAAGCTAGCGAAGGCGTGCGCCGGAGTATCGCGCGAACAGCAGAACTCCCCTTGTGGCAGCGCGCCTCGGCGCGCCGGACGGGCGCCCCTCACCCTTCGAGCAAGCCATGCCGCACCAGCTTCTCGCGGTAGGTCGTGCGCGGCACGCCGAACAGCTCCGCCGCCCGGGTCAGATTGCCGTTGGCCTCGGCGAACGTGCGCTGCAGCGCCTCCTTCTCCTGCGCCTCGAGGCGGTCCTTCCAGGTCTGCGGTGCCGAGGCTGCCGGCGGCGCGTCGGCGGGTGCAACGGCCACCGACGCACTGGCCGGCATCGGTGCGGCACCGACGTCGCGGCGGCGATCGAGTTCGAGGTGCACTTCCTGCACCTGGCCCCCGTTGGCGCGCAGCACGGCGCCCTTCACCACGTGCCGCAGTTCGCGGATGTTGCCGCGCCACGGCTCGCTGCCGAGGCGCGCCTCGGCGCCCGGCGACAACGACGGCACCTCGGCGAGGCCGAGTTCTTCGGCGGCCTCCTGGCAGAAGCGCGCGACCAGCAACGGCAGGTCCTCGCGGCGTTCGCGCAGTGCCGGCAGCACGATCTCGAGTTCGCGCAGACGGTAGTACAGGTCCTCGCGGAAGCGGCCTTCGCGGCCCATGCGTTCGAGGTCCTGATGCGTCGCGG
>JBILEY010000522.1:0-3832 GCA_044351865.1 Planctomycetota bacterium
CCATGCCACCGACCGGCATCCGTTCCTCGGCGACCACGGGCGCGTGCTCTGCATCGAGCCGCCCGGCGCGAACGTGCGCACGCTGCCGCTGCATGCGAGCCCGAGCGGCGCTGGCGTCGCCAACGTCTATCGCCGCGGCGATGGGGGGCTCGTCGTCGTCGACATGGACGGCACCTGGATCGAGGTCGCGGCGAACGGCGACGTCGCCGACGTTCGTTGGCGCTGGGGCGAGCCGCTGCCGGCCACTGGCCTTGGGTCGTTCCGGTCCAAGCGCGCCGGTCTCTACGCGTTCGATGCAGCGCTCGCCGAGTCCATCTACCTCTGCAAGGATCCTCGGTAGCGAAGGCGAGCCCTGGTCACTTCGCAGCCCTCGTCGCGGAGGTTCGCTCGAGGAACGCCGCCTTCTTCGCGGTCCTCGGTGCGGATGCGCACACATCGACAGCGACGGCATCACACGAGCCCGAGTGTCACCATCCCACACTCGCGTGCTGCGCACGCACCGTAAGCGAGCACGCAATCCCGCCACGGTTTCCGGGCATTTCGCGCGCACCCGCAGTACTCGCGGCGCGCGAGGCCTAGCTGCAGCGCCTGCGGATCGCCCTCGTGTGAGGGGCCCCGGATCCGCTCTCCCACACCGCTGTCATGCACTCGACCCTACGCATCCTCGCCCTCGCGGCGACCCTCGCCGCCACCACCGCCGCCCAATGCCTGCCTCCCAGCGCCGGCACGAACGTCACGCTCGCCAATCGCGACGACGCACTCTCCGCTGCGATCCCGATGGGCATCAACTTCCCGATGCCGGGAACGGCGACCACGTTCACGCACGTCGTCGTCAGCACCAACGGCGTGCTCTACCTGACCACCGGCGGCGCTGCCGTCGGGGCCGCCGCCAACCAGTACGGCACGCTGCCGCAGTTCCTCGGCACCGCCGGCAACTCGCCGCGCATCGCGCCGTTCTGGCAAGACCTGTGGGACGCGTTCTTCCCCGGCGTGCAATGGTCGGTGACCATCGACACGTCGGTCGCCGGTCGCTGCGCGATCTCGTGGCGCGACACGTGCGAGTTCGACCTCGACACGCCCGACGTCGACTTCACCGCCGAGCTCTTCGCCAACGGCAATGTGCGTTTCAGCTACGGCGCGGTCGACACCAGCAGCTTCTTCGAGTCGGTGACGATCGGCATCTCGAACGGCAACGGCGCCGCCAACCCTGGCCCGGTCGACCTCGTCGACGGTGCCACGTCGACTGGCAGCGTGATCTACCAGCGCTTCCTGCCCGGCACGTGCGACGTCGGCGGCCAGTCGATCACGTTCACGCCGACGGGTTCCGGCTACACGGTGGCGCAGACGTGCCGCAGCGCCGCGAACGTGCGCTACGGCCAGGGCTGCTACGCCAGCAGCGATTCGCGCTACCAGTGGTTCACCGACGCGGCGTCGGCCAGTGGCGTCTTGACCGGCCAGTCGCTGCAGTTCCTGGCGAACGGCAGTGACTACGTGGCCCTGTGGGGCGGTGGCACCTTCGTCGCGCCGACCGCGGCCGCGACCGTGTTGACCGGCTTCGCGCCGAACAACGACGACGGCGTACTGACGGTCAACCTCGGCAGCCCGTTGCCGATCCCCGGCGGCACGACGTCGACGCTGGTCGTGCACTCGAACGGCAACGTCTGGTTCGGCGACAACCTCGCGTCGTTGACCGACGACTTCTTCCCGCTGCCTGCCGACATGCTCGCCGCGCCGAACGGTGGCTTCTGGTCGTGGCACGACTTCAACGTCGGCGAGGCGGGCAGCGGCCAGATCAAGTTCGAGGAGGCTGGTAGCCTCAGCCTGGTGACCTGGGACGACGTCGAGAGTTTCCCCACCGGCACGACGAACCGCAGCACGATGCAGTTCCAGTTCGACCGTTCGAGCGGCAACGTCACCATCGTCTGGAGCGTCGTCGACGCGAACACGGCCAGCTCCCAGCTCGACGCCACGCTGATCGGTTACTCGCCGGGCGGCGCGTCGCAGGACCTCGGCAGCCAGTCGTTCGCGGCGCTGTCGCCGACGACGACGTCGATCAACCTCGCCCCGCTGTCGCTGCGCGCCGGGCCGGCGCCGATCTCGACCGCAGCGGCGGGCAGCAACGTCGTCTACACGACCGACGCCATGCGCGAGTTTGCGCCGGGCAGCGGCGCGTTCCTCGGCATCCTGATCTTCAGCACCGGCTCGCTGCCGGGTGTCGATCTCGGCTTCCTCGGCGCGCCGGGCTGTGCGGCGAACGTGGCGGCGCTCGACGTCATCGTGCCGATGGTCGGCGCCACCGCGACGCAGACGGTGAACTTCCCGCTGCCCGCCGGGCTGCCAGCCGGCATCCGTGTGTTCGCGCAGTCCGCCAACCTCGTCGCGCCGAACAGCCTGCCGAACGGCCAGAACGCGTTCGGCCTGCTGACCAGCAACGGTGTGGCGACGATCGTCAACTCGTTCTGACGATCGCCGACGGCGGACCGTTAGCGAGGTCGTAGCAGCAAGCTCGCGACCTCGCGCAACGCACCCCACTCAGTCGGCGATCGTGATGCCGATCGGCGCCGAGCTCGACAGCGTGTTCAGCAGCGGGCAGACGTTCTGCGCGCTGCCGAGCACCGAGCCCTGCACCTGCAGCTGCACGCCGAGGAACGCGAGGTTGCACGGCAGCGCCAGCGGGAACGTCGCCTGGCCGGCGACCAGCAGCTGCGCGTCGAGCACCGCCGGGTTGACCAGCATGCAGCTGCCGCACGGCAGCAGCGGATCGGCGATGGCGAAGCCGAACGAGAACAGGCCGATCACGCCCAGCGGATCCGTCGTCTGCACGCGGAAGCCGTAGTTCGTGTTGCCGATCGACGACGCGCCGAGCACCTGCAGCGTCGTCGGGAAGCCGCAGCCGCTGGCCAGCGTCGCCGGCGGCGGGTTGTTGTTCGTGTTCCACTGCATGGCGACGACGTCGGTCGACGGCGGCACCGTGGTCGACGTCGCCATGCAGGCGAGCATCGCGCTGGTGCCGTTGCCGCCGCCGGCGATGTCGCCGCCGATCGCTGGCTGGAACGTGTTGCTGCCCGCGATCGGGATCAACAGGGCCGGACCGCAGGCGAGGCAGCCGGTCGGCGAGATCGAGCGGCACTGCACGCTGCCGGCGAGGAAGCCGACCGAGCGAACCCAGGCGACCGCGTACTTCTGGCCGAGGAAGGCCACCACAGGCGCGCTCTCGTCGGCGCCCAGCGAGTTCGCGACCGGGCCCTGCGAGACCGGTGCACCGAAGCTGGTGCCGTTCCACAGCCACTCGATGGCCGACACGTCGCGGTCGGTGGCCGACGCCTGGAACTCCGCGACCATCAGGAAGCGCGGACCGTCGCCGTCGATGTCCGGGCGGCGCACGTCGGGGCCGCTCGGGTTCAGGATGCCGGCGGCGCTGCCGAGCAGCGTGCCGGTGCGCGTGATCGCCTGCACGAACGCGCCCGAGAACGCACCCGGCTTCTGCTCGTAGGCGATCGCCAGCGTCGCGCCGGCCGACTTCGAGATGCGTGGCCGCACCGCTGTCGCCTGGGTCGTCACCGTGATCTGCGGGCCGATCTGTGGATCACCGTTGATCAGGAGCGTGTAGGCGCGGCACCGGATGCCCGCCGTGACGCCGTCGAGCCGGTAGACGATCAGGCCCTGGGCACCGGCCTGGCTACTGGTCGGGTCGCCCGACACGTCGGGGTCCTCGTAGCTGCCGATCGCGGTCTGGCCGATCGTGAACGGCGTGCCCACCGTCTGGTTGGCGTTGATCACGCACCCGGTCAAGCTCGCCAGGTCGAGCGTTGTGCCGCGCCGTTCGAACACG
>JBILEY010000524.1:0-3825 GCA_044351865.1 Planctomycetota bacterium
CGGCCGCCTCGCCAGCAAGCTCGGCGTCGACGCGGCGACCGGCCTGCTAGGCGCGCCGGCGTTCGCCGCCAACGCGCGCGGCCTGCAACAGCTCGCCCCGCAGTTCGCGTCGCGCACCAGCCTGCAGGGCGACCCGAACGCGATCCTGGTGCTCGGCGCGCCCGCGCTGCCGCCTGCGAGCGCGGCGCGGCTGGTCGTCGCCACCAGCGGTGCGGTGCCCGAACGCGCCGACGTCGACGTCGTGCTGCCGCTGGCGCATCCGTACGAGACGGCGGCGACGTTCACCAACTTCGAAGGCCAGACGCAGACGCTGCGGCCGGCCGGGCGCGCCGCCCGCGCGCTGGTCAGCGACCTCGAACTCGTGCGCCATCTCGCCGCCGCCATGACCGCACCAGCCGGAGCCGTGTGATGGAACAGCTGCTGATCCACCTGGCCCAGTCCGCCGCGGTCGTCGCGGTGCTGATGACGCTGATGCCCTACATGACGTGGTTCGAGCGCCGAGCACTCGCCGCGATGCAGGTGCGGCGCGGCCCCGACCGCGTCGGCTGGCAGGGTCTGCTGCAGCCGCTCGCCGACGGCCTGAAGCTGCTGTTCAAGGAGGACCTGCGCCTCGCCAACGGCAGCCGCGCGCTCTACCTGCTGGCGCCGGGCATCGCGTTGTTCGCGGCGATCGCCACCGCCGCGGTGATCCCGTTCGGCGCGCGCACGACGATCGCCGGCGTCGAAGTGCCGATGTGCGTCGCCGACCTCGAGGTCGGCGTGCCCTACCTGATCGGCGCGTCGTCGCTCGGCGTCTACGCGCTGGTGCTCGGCGGCTGGTCGTCGGGCTCGAAGTACTCGCTGATCGGCGCGCTCCGCGCCGCCGCACAGGTCGTCTCGTACGAGCTCATCCTCGGCCTCGCGCTGATCGCGATCGTGCTGACCAACGGCAGCACGCGCATCGGCGACATCGTCGCCGCCCAGCAGCAGCAAGGCTTCTGGAACGTGCTGCTGCAGCCGCTGGCGTTCCTGCTCTACCTGATCGCCGCGTGTGCTGAGACCAACCGCGCGCCGTTCGACCTGCCGGAGGCCGAGACCGAACTGGTCGCCGGCTACCACACCGAGTACTCGGGCATGCGCTTCGCGCTGTTCTTCATCGCCGAGTACGTGAACATGATCGTCGTGTCGGCGCTCGCCGCGACGCTGTTCCTCGGCGGCTGGAGCGGTCCGTTCCTGCCGGGACCGTGGTGGCTCGTCGCCAAGATCCTGGTGTTCATGTTCCTGTTCGTGTGGCTGCGCGCGACCCTGCCGCGCATGCGCTACGACCAGTTGATGCGGCTGTCGTGGACCAACCTGCTGCCGCTCGGAATCCTCAACCTGGCCATCACCGCCGTGCTGGTGGTGGCCCTGACCCGCTGAGCTGCTCCCCATGTTCGCCGAACTGAAGGCCCTGTTTCGCGGCTTCGCGACCACGCTGAAGCACATGCGGCGCAAGCCGATCACGGTGCAGTACCCCGAGGAGAAGCGGCAAGGCGCCGAGCGCTACAAGGGCCGCCATCGCCTCTACAAGTACGACAACGGCCTCGAGCGCTGCATCGGCTGCCACCTGTGCGCCGCCGCGTGCCCGTCGCAGGCGATCTACGTCGGCGCCGAGGAGAACGATCCGAAGGCGCCGGTGTCGTTCGGCGAGCGCTACGCGAAGCACTTCGAGGTCAACATGATCCGGTGCATCTTCTGCGGCTTCTGCGAGGAGGCGTGCCCGGTCGAAGCGATCCGGCTCGGCCCCGAGTACGAGCTCGCCGACTATGCGCGCGAGGACTTCGTCTACACGAAGGAGATGCTGCTCGACCCCGAGCGCCATGCACCGCGGCGGCAGTTCCACGGCGACGTCGACCGCCCGCGCGGTCGCCAGGGCGGCCTGCCGGAGGGCGAAGCCAACGTCGCCGGTGCGCCCGAGGGCCATCGCGAGACGCCGACCGGCGCGCACCCGCCGCGCAAGAAGGAGATCTGATGGAACCCGGCCCCGGCATGATCACCGCGTGCGCGCTCGCCGTGCTGACGGCGTTCGGCGTCGTCGCGCTGCGCAAGCCCGTGCACGCGGCGTTCGCGCTGCTGCTGCACTCGCTGGCGCTGGCCGGTCTCTACCTGGCGCTGCGCGCAGAGTTCGTCGCCGCCAGCCAGGTCATCATCTACTCGGGCGCCGTCGTCGTGCTGTTCCTGTTCGTCGTGCTGCTGCTGCCGCAAGGCGGCCGCGACGACAAGGGCGGCCTGCTGCGCGACCTAGGGGCAGCGCTCGCCGCCGCCGCCGTGCTGGTCGGTCTGCTGCAGGCGATGCCCGGCGACCCGCCGCCGATCCCGGAGTCCCCGGACACCGTCGAAGCGATCGGCCGCTCGCTGTTCGGCTCGATGCTGGTGCCGTTCGAACTGTCGGCGATCCCGCTGCTGCTGGCGATCGTCGCCGGCGTCACGCTGTGGCGCCGCCAGGAGAAGGAGGAACACGGATGATAGGCCTCGCCTTCCCGTTGACCTCGCCGCAGCTGCTGTTCGTCACCACCGCGCTGCTGTTCGCGATCGGCGTGTTCGGCCTGCTGCGCCGGCACAACCCGATGCTGATCCTGATGTCGGTGGAGCTGATGCTGAACGCCGGCAACGTGCTGCTGGTGATGGCCGCACACACGCGCAACCTGATCGACGCCGAGTCCGGCGCCCTGATCGTGCTCGCACTCGGCGCCGCCGAGGCCGTCGTCGGCCTGGCGCTGGCGCTCGCCGTCTTCCGCAGCCGCCCCGACGCCAACGCCGACGACGTCGACGAGGTGCGCGGATGAACCAGCTGCTGCCGTGGATGTTCCTGGCGACGCTGCCGGGCTGCCTGCTGACCGGGCTCGTGCGCGGCCTGCGCCCCGGCGTGCTGTCGCTGCCGGGCCCGCTGCTGCTGCTCGGCGCGATGCTCTGGTTCCTGCTCGGCGACGCGGCACCGCTGGTGGTGCGCATCGACGGCTGGCTGCCGATGCTGCCGGACGGCGCGTTCGCGCTGCGACTCGACGCGCTGGCGGCGACGCTGCTCGCCGTCGTCGGCTTCGTCTCGACCTGCGTCTACGTCTACTCGCTGTCGTACCTGCACGACGACCCGAGCCAGCGCCGCTTCTTCTGCCTGCTCGACCTGTTCCTGGCGGCGATGTCGCTGCTGGTGCTGGCCGGCAACCTCGTCGTGCTGGTCGCCGGTTGGGCCGGCGTCGGCCTGGTGTCGTTCCTGCTGATCTCGTTCTGGCGCGATCGCGAACACACGCTCGGCGCGGGCCTGCAGGCGCTGACCGCGAACGCCATCGGCGACGGCGCCCTGCTGCTCGCCTGCGTGCTGGTGCCGGCCGGTGCCGGCGACCTGACGACGCTGGCGGCGCAGAACGGCTCGGCGATGCTGGGCGGCCACACGCTGCTCGCCGCCCTGCTGGTCACCGCCGCCGCCGCGAAGAGCGCGCAGGGCCTGTTCTACTTCTGGCTGCCGTCGGCGATGGCCGGTCCGACGCCGGTGTCGGCGCTGATCCACGCCGCGACGATGGTCGCCGCCGGCGTCTACCTGCTGGTGCGCACGTCGCCGCTGCTGGCGCTGGCGCCGGCGGTGATGCACGGCATCGCCTGGCTCGGCGTCGTCACCGCGATCTGCAGCGGCGTCGCCAGCCTGTGGCAGACGAACTACAAGCGCGGCCTCGCCTACAGCACCTGCTCGCAGCTCGGCTACATGTTCGCGGCGGTCGGCTTCGGCGCGCCGTTCGCGGCCTTCTTCCACCTGGTGACGCACGCCGCGTTCAAGGCGCTGCTGTTCCTGTGCGCTGGCGCGGTGATCCACGC
>JBILEY010000644.1:0-2606 GCA_044351865.1 Planctomycetota bacterium
GCCGAACGGCGCGTGCCGCGATCGCCGGCCAGCGCCGACACCCGGGCGAGCTGGCCGCGGCCGCGCGCGCGCATCCGAGCGACCGCGGGCAGCACCGTGTTCAGCACGCCGTCGACGTTGGTGGCGAAGATCGCGCGCGTCGCCGCGTCGTCTTCGCCGTCGCCGCCGAGGCTGCCGGCGGAGATGCCGGCGTTGGCGATCACCAGGTCCAGCGCGGTGGTGCCGTCGCAGCGGGTGATCCACTCGGCCATCGCGGCGCGGTCGCGCACGTCGAGCACCTGCACTGTGACCTCGGCGCCGCGCGCGCGGCACGCAGCGGCGACTTCCTGCAGCGGTCCGAGGTCGAGGGCGGCGAGGAACAGCGTGACGCCGGGTGCCGCGTAGCCGAGTGCCAGCGCCTGGCCGAGGCCCGCCGACGCGCCGGTGATCAGGATCGCGGCAGGAACGCGCGTCATGGCGAAGGGACGGGAGCTGTGGGAGGAAGAACGGCGCGACGCCGACGCCGCGTTCCGCACGATCGCGGTTGGCGGCCGTTCGCACAACCCTGCAACCCCGAGGCAGCGGACGCTGGCAACCTGCGCGCGCGCGTTCTCTGATGCGTCCGGCCCATCGCCTCGCCGCCCCACGTGCCCCCCAGCGAACCCAACCACGACGGCAAGCGCCCCATGCACGGCAAGGTCTGCCTCGTCACCGGCGCCACCAACGGCATCGGCGCGATCGCGGCGCGCCGGCTGGCGGAACTCGGCGCCACGATCGTCGGCGTCGGCCGCGAACCGGCACGCTGCGACGCGGCGGCGGCGGCGATCCGCGCGGCGACCGGCAACGCGCAGGTCGAGTTCCTGGTCGCCGATCTGTCGTCGCAGGCGGCGATCCAAGCACTGGCAGCGGCGTTCCGCGCCCGCCACGCGCAGCTGCACGTGCTGCTGAACAACGCCGGCGCCTACCACTTCCAGCGCGGCACCACGCAGGACGGCATCGAGCGCACGTTCGCGCTGAACCACCTCGGCTACTTCCTGCTGACGCAGCTGCTGCTCGACCGCCTGCAGGCGTCGGCCCCGTCGCGCATCGTCAACGTCGCGTCGTCGGCGCACCGCTCGGCGCAGCTCGACCTCGCCGACGTCGAGCTGACGCGCGGCTACCGCGGCTGGACCGCCTACGCGAACTCGAAGCTGGCGAACCTGCTGTTCACGTTCGAACTGGCGCGCCGCCTCGCCGGCAGCGGCGTCAGCGTGAACGCCGTTCATCCGGGCTGGGTGGCGACGCGCTTCGCCGAGAACAACATGCGCGGCCTGCTCGCCGTGCTGCGGCCGTTCTACCGGCTCTACCAGCGCTGCACCGCGATCTCGCCCGAGCAGGGCGCCGACACGCTGGTGTGGCTGGCGAGTGCAAGCGAGGTCGAAAGCGTCACCGGCAAGTACTTCCGCGAGCGCAGCGAGCGCGAGCCGACGGCGGTGGCGAAGGACGCGGCGCTGGCGCAGCAGCTGTGGGACCTCAGCGAACGCATGGTCGCGCGCTGATCGTGCGTGTGGGTTGCACGCGCCGGCGGCACTCACCGGTTGCACTCGCCGCCGAGGGCTGCACACTCGCGGCCGTGCAGCTGCGCCCGTACCAACAAACCGCGATCCACCAGACGCGCGAAGCGTTCCGCCAGGGCCATCGCGCCGTGCTGGTGGTGATGCCGACCGGCACCGGCAAGACGGTGCTGTTCGCCGAGATCGCGCGCCTCGCCAAGGGGCCGGTGCTGGTGCTGGCGCATCGCCAGGAACTGGTCGAGCAGGCGCGCGAGAAGATCGCCGCGTGGTGCAACGACGTCGTCGCCGTCGAGATGGCGCACCGCCGCGACTTCACGCGGCCCGACGGGAGCCGGCCGAAGATCACCGTCGCCAGCATCCAGACGCTGCAGAAGCGGCTGCACGACGTGCCGAAGGACGCGTTCAAGATCGTCATCGTCGACGAAGCGCACCACGCCACCGCCGACTCGTACCGCGCCGTGCTGCGCCACTTCGATGCCTGGCAGCTCGGCGTCACCGCGACGCCCGACCGCAGCGACCGCGTGCCGCTCGGCGAGGTGTTCGCGGCGGTGGCGTTCGAGTACGACATGCGCACGGCGATCCGCGACGGCTGGCTGTGCCCGATCCGTTCGTTCCTGGTGCAGACGCAGGCCGACTTCT
Source organism: Planctomycetota bacterium (assembly GCA_044351865.1). Lineage (GTDB taxonomy): Bacteria > Planctomycetota > UBA1135 > UBA1135 > UBA2386 > UBA2386. The sequence continues at coordinate 2,172 of JBILEY010000644.1, forward strand.
CGCACGTGCGCAAGGTCGCCGGCGAACTGGCGACGCGCGACGTCGAAGCGGTGCTGAACCAGGACCTGCACCTCGCCGAGATCGCGACGCCGATCCTGCGCGAACGCAACGGGAGGCCGACGATCGTGTTCGCGGCGTCGGTGGCGCACGCCTACGCGCTGACGCGGGTGATGAACGAACAGGCCGGCTCGTCGTCGTTCGCGGCGGCGCTCGACGGCGAGACCGCGTTCGAGGAGCGGGCGCCGGTGCTGCAGCGCTTCCGCCGCCGCGAGATCCAGGTGCTGGTCAACTGCTCGCTGTTCACCGAGGGCTTCGACGTGCCCGACATCGCGCTGGTGGCGATCGCGCGGCCCGTGCTGTCGCGCTCGTTCTACGCGCAGATGGTCGGCCGCGGCACGCGCCCGGCGAAGGGCAAGCAGGACCTGCTGGTGCTCG
>JBILEY010000525.1:0-3820 GCA_044351865.1 Planctomycetota bacterium
TCGCCGTGCACCCGGCGTACGCGTCGATGTTCCAGGTGTTCGCGCCGCCGGAGGTCAACACCGCCGAGGCGATGCATCGCTACGGCACGGAACAGGTCAAGCTGTGCCTCAAGGCGAGCCAGAACCTCGGACTCAAGGCCATGCCGACGTTCTCCGGCGCGCTGATGTGGCACACGGTCTATCCGTGGCCGCAGCGGCCGACCGGCCTCGTCGAGGAGGGCTTCAAGGAGCTGGCCCGCCGCTGGCGGCCGATCTTCGACTACGCCGAGGAGTGCGGCGTCGACTGCGCCTTCGAGGTGCATCCCGGCGAGGACCTGCACGACGGCGCCAGCTACGAGGCGTTCCTCGACCACGTCGACGAGCACCCGCGCGCGTGCCTGTTGTACGACCCGAGCCACTTCGTGCTGCAGCAGCTCGACTACCTGGAGTACATCGAGCTCTACCACGAGCGCATCAAGTGCTTCCACGTCAAGGACGCCGAGTTCCGGCCCAGCGGCCGCGTCGGCGTCTACGGCGGTTACCAGAACTGGCAGAACCGCGCCGGCCGCTTCCGCTCGCTCGGCGACGGGCAGGTCGACTTCACGGCGATCTTCAGCTTGCTGACCAAGTACGGCTACCAGGGCTGGGCGACGCTGGAGTGGGAGTGCTGCTTCAAGGACAGCCAGCAGGGTGCCGAGGAAGGGGCGCCGTTCATCGCCAAGCACATGATCCGGCCGCCAGCGCGCGCGTTCGACGACTTCGCGGGCGGCAAGGTGGATCGGGCGGCGGTGCGCAGGGCGCTCGGGCTCGAGTAGGGGCGACGTCGCCAGATCGCGGCTGCTCTGCTACGTTCCGACGATGCGATTCGAAGACCACATCACGGTGACGCCCGAGGTGCGCGGCGGCAAGCCCTGCATTCGTGGTACGCGGATCACCGTCGTCGACGTGCTCGAATACATGGCCAGCGGTATGAGCGAGGACGAGATCCTCGACGACTTCCCCGACCTGAAGCCCGTCCATTTGCGCGCTGTGCTCGCCTTCGCCGCTGCGCGCGAACGGCGGCTGATCGACCCACCTGCGGCGTAGGTGGCGGATGACCTCCCTGCTGTTCGACGAGAACCTCAGCCACAAGCTGCCTGCGAAGCTGGCGGACGTCTACCCAGGCAGTGCCCACGTGCGCCAAGTGGGGCTGCTCGGTGCTGGCGACGAACGTATTTGGGACTACGCCGTGCGGAATGGGCTCGTGATCGTCAGCAAGGACGACGATTTCCGCCAGCGGAGTTTCTTGCGAGGGGCTCCACCGAAGGTCGTCTGGCTGGCGGTCGGCAACGCCACCACGAGCGACGTCGTGGCGGTCCTGCGGGCCGGGAGCGCAGCGATCGAGCGGTTCGTCGCCGACGCCGAGGCGTCCCTGCTCGTGCTGCGGCGGGCGAACGGCTGAAGGGGGCCGGCGCGCAAGGCGTCGTGCTCGCGAATCGGCGTTCGCGAGCCAGCCCTACAGCGCCTTCTCGTGCACCGACTGCACTGCGCGCCCCGACGGGTCGACGATGTTGCGCAGGCTCGGATCCCACTCCAGCGCGGTCGCCGTCGAGCACGCCACCGACGGACCGCCGGGCACGCACTGCGCGGCCCAGGCCTGCGGGAAGTGCCGCTCGAAGATCGTGCGGTAGAAGTAGGCCTCCTTCGTCGCCGGCGTGTTGTGCGGGAAGCGGAACCTGGCGTTGGCGAAGTCGGCATCGCTGACCGCCTTGTTCGCGTGCGCCTTCAGCGAGTCGATCCACGAGTAGCCGACGCCGTCGCTGAACTGCTCCTTCTGCCGCCACAGGATCGCGTCCGGCAGGTAGCCGGCGAACGCTTCGCGCAGGAACTGCTTTTCGATGCGACCGCGCTGTTTGCCCGACAGCTTGACCTCGGGGTTCAGCGTCATCGCCACGTCGACGAACGAGCGGTCGAGGAACGGCACGCGCGCTTCGACGCCCCACGCCGCCATCGACTTGTTGGCGCGCAGGCAGTCGTAGAGGTGCAGCTTGTCGAGCTTGCGCACCGTCTCCTCGTGCAGCGCCTCGGCCGACGGCGCCTTGTGGAAGTAGAGGTACCCGCCGAACAGTTCGTCGCTGCCTTCGCCGCTGAGCACCATCTTGATGCCCATCGCGCGGATGCGCCGCGCCATCAGGTACATCGGCGTCGACGCGCGGATCGACGTCACGTCGTAGGTCTCGATGTGGAAGATCACGTCGCTGAGCGCGTCGAGCCCTTCCTGCACCGTGAACTGGAACTCGTGGTGCACGGTGCCGAGGTGGGCGGCGACGTCGCGTGCGGCCTTCAGATCGGGCGATTCCTTCAACCCGACCGAGAAGCTGTGCAGCTGCGGCCACCACGCTTCCGACTTGCCCTCGTCCTCGACGCGGCGCGCCGCGTACTTCTTGGCGATCGCGGCGACCAGCGACGAGTCGAGCCCGCCCGACAGCAGCACGCCGTACGGCACGTCGCTCATCATGTGCGAGCGCACCGAGCGTTCGAACGCGGCCCGCAGCGCCTGGCGGTCGGTGGCGCCGTCCTTCACCGCGGCGTAGTCGCGCCAGCGCGGCTGGTGGTAGCGAGTCGGCTTGTCGTCGCCCGACATCCACCAGTGCCCGGGCGGGAACTCCTCGGCGTGCGTGCAAACGGGAGCCAGCGCCTTCAGTTCGCTGGCGACGTAGAGGTTGCCGTGCGCATCGCGGCCCCAATAGAGCGGCACGATGCCGATCGGGTCGCGGCCGATCAGCCAGCGGCGCTTCGCGTCGTCCCACAGCACGAACGCGAACATGCCCTCGAGCTCGTTGAGGAAGTCGGCGCCGCGTTCGCGGTAGAGCGGCAGGATGATCTCGCAGTCACTGTGCGTCGCGAACGCGTAGGTCGCTTCGCGCGGGGCGCGCAGTGTGCGGTGGTTGTAGATCTCGCCGTTGACCGCCAGCACCTGCAGGCCGTCCGGTGACAGCAGCGGCTGGGCGCCGGAGTCGACGCCGACGATGGCCAGGCGCTCGTGCACCAGGATCGCGCGGTCGTTGGCCCAGACGCCGGACCAGTCGGGGCCGCGGTGGCGCATGCGGCGGGACAGTTCGAGGGCCTGGCTGCGCAGGGCCGCGGGATCGGAACGCAGGTCGAGAATGGCGAGGATCGAGCACATCGCCGCCGCAGTGTCACCGGGGCCGACGGGGCGATGCCACCGGATTCTCGCGGCGACGGGTAAGGCGGTAGCATGCGCGGCTCGCCGATGAAGTCCGCACGCACCGCTGTCGCTCCGCCGCTCGCTCCGTCGCCGTCGCCGTCGACGGCGGCGAAACCGGGCGCTGCGCCGTCCGCGGGCTGGCCGGTGCCGAGCCCCGGTGCCCCGTGGCTCGTGCATGTGCCGACGCTGCTGGCGCTGGCCTGCTTCCTGCCGCTGACGACGGAGCGCGTGCAGCAGAACGCGCACCTGTTCTGGACCTTCGTTGCCGTGCCCGGCGCGTTGCTGCTGTGGCGGCTCGGGTTGTTGGTGGCCGGGCGCACGCTCGCGGTCGAGACGCTGCCGCCGATCAAGCAGCACTACGTGCAGGCGAGCGTGCAGATCTGCCTCTACCTGTTCTGGGGCTACCACTGGCAGGTCGACGGCGTCCGCCCGATCTACGCGCAGGCGCCGCTGATCCTGGTGCAGTTCGCGTTCCTCTACGCGTTCGACGCGTTGCTGGCGTGGACGCGCGGGCGGCCGTGGCGCCTCGCGTCGGGCCCGACGCCGATCGTGCTCAGCACCAACCTGTTCATCTGGTTCCGCGACGACTGGTTCGCGTGGCAGTTCGCGATGGTGAGCCTCGGCCTGCTCGGC
>JBILEY010000258.1:0-7473 GCA_044351865.1 Planctomycetota bacterium
ACCCGACAGCACCGGCAGCCCCGGGATCGTCAGGTTCAGCGCGTAGCTGCCGGTCGCATCCAGCGCCCCCGCATCGAGCGCGAACAGGGACGGCGACAGGCCGAGTTCGAGCGTCTCGCCGAGCACGAGGCGCGGCCCGGGCGCGAAGTCCGTCAGCAGCACGAACGCCGCCGACGGCTGCCCCTGGATCGTGAACACCGCGCCCGCGGACGCTGGGCCACTGACGTTGACCGCCGGCGACGCGGACAGGGATTGGGCGGAGAGAACGCTGGCGACGGAGAGCGCCGCAGCGACGGAGCAGGCAGAGCGAAGGTCCATGCGATTGCCGAGAGGGCTGGGGTGTGGCCCGCGGGTGTGGAGCAAGGTGCGGGCCGTTCGCGCAAGTCGTGGATTCGCACCGTGGCGGTTCGGGTGGGTTCGCGTGCAGGCGTGCGGTCGCGCTCGCTGGCTGCGCGGTCTGCGGCGACGAGGCACCGGCCGCCGCAGGCTGCGCAGGCCCGCCCTTCGGCCCCTGGCGCCGCCGCCGTTCCGGCCTACTCGCGAGCCCGGGAACCTGCACCCGACGCCGCCTGACCGACGCGTGCGCGCTCGGGTCCACCATGCCCGACGCCCTCCCGCCCCCCACCACCGGCCCCGCTCCACCGCCGCGGCCGAAGCGCACGCGCTTCCGCTGGCGCCGTTGGACGGCGATCGCTGTGGGCGCGCTGCTGCTCGCTTGGGCCGTCGTCACCTGGGGCGTTCCGTTCGTGTTCGGGCCACAGGTGCAGGCCGTGCGCGTGCGTCGCCTCGAGATCGTGCAGACCGTGGTCGCGAGCGGCCGCGTCGCCAGCCCCGCGCGCATCGCGATCGGCAGCCAGACCACCGGCCAGGTCGCGGCGGTGCCGGTGGTCGAGGGCCAGATGGTGCAGGCGGACCAATTGCTGGTGCGCCTCGAAGACGCCGACGCGCGCGCCGCCGTCGAACAGGCCCGCGCCGCCGTGGCCCTGGCCATGGCCCGCATCGACCAGCTGCGCACGCTGACGCTGCCGGTCGCCGAACAGGCGCGGCTCGGTGCCGAAGCGAACCACAGCAACGTGCAGCAACAGTGGAGTCGCACGCAGGAACTGGTCGGCGCGGGCATCGCCAGCCAGGCAGATCTCGACGCCGCCAATCGCGCCCTGCAGATCGCCAACAGCGAACTCGAGACGGCGCGGCTGCGGCTGCAGGCGGTCCAGCCCGGCGGGGCCGATCTCGGCATCGCGCTCGGCGACCTGCGGCAGGCGAACGCCAGCCTGCAGGCGGCGCAGGCGAATCTCGACCACACGACCATCGGCGCGCCGGTGGACGGCACGCTGATCGCGCGCACGGTGGAACGCGGCGACATCGTGCTGCCGGGCCGGGTGCTGATGGAGCTGTCGCCGACCGGCAAGACGCAGCTGGTCGTGCAGATCGACGAGAAGAACCTGCGCCACCTCGCCGTCGGCCAGACGGCCCTCGCCGCTGCCGACGCGTGGCCCGAGCAGCGCTTCCGCGCCCGGTTGGTGTTCGTCAACCCGGGCATCGACGCCAGCCGCGGCTCGGTCGAGGTCAAACTCGACGTGCTCGATCCCCCGGACGTGCTGCGCCAGGACATGACGGTCTCGGTCGACATCGAAGTCGCCCGCCGGCCCGCCGCGACCAGCCTGCCGCCGCAGGCCGTGCAGGATGCCGCCGGCAAGGCGCCGTGGGTGCTGCTGGTCGTGGGCGGTCGCGCCGAACGTCGCAGCGTGCAGCTGGGCGCCCGCGGCGACAGCCACCTCGAGATTCGCGACGGACTGGCCGAAGGCGACGTCGTGCTGCTCGCGGGCTCGCCAGCGATCGCCGCCGGCAGCCGCGTGCGTCCGCAGGTGGCACCATGAGCCGCGGCGCGCCGTTCGAATGGTCGACCGCCGTGCGCTTCCTGCGCGAAGGGCGCCTGCAGTCGCTGTTCATCGTCACCGGCGTCGCCATCGGCGTCGGCGTGATCGTGTTCATGTCCGCGCTGCTCGGTGGCCTGCAGGCCAACCTGTTCCAACGGATCATGAGTTCGCAGCCGCACGTCACCATCGAACGGCCGCGGCAGATCGCGCGCCGCCAGCGCTCGGCCGGGCCGGGCGAAGCCGTACTCGCGACCGTGCAACTGCCGTCGCAGCGCATGAACTCGATCGACCAGTGGCAGAAGGTGCGCGACCAGCTGCAGCAGCGCCCCGACGTGCTGGCGGTGTCGCCGACCGCCAGCGGCCCGGCGTTCGTGATCCGCGGCGACGCCACGCAGTCGATCCAGCTCGTCGGCATCGATCCCGAGCAGTACACGCGCATCGTGCCGCTGCCCGAGAAGATGGTCGCCGGCACCTGGCAGATGACCAACAGCGACATGATCGTCGGCCTGCAGTTCGCCGAGGACCTCGGCGTCGAGGTCGGCGACAAGCTGCGCGTGGCGAACGTGACCGGCACGCGCCTGTCGCTGACGGTGGTCGGCCTGTTCGATCTCGGCAGCCGCGGCGCCAACAAGCGCACCGCCTACGTGCTGCTGACGACGGCGCAGAACCTGCTCGACCTGACCGGCGGCGTCTCCGGCATCGACATCACCGCGGTGGACCCGTACGCGGCGGAGACGGTCGCCCGCTCGATCACCGCGCAGACGGGTCTGGAGGCGACTTCGTGGATCGCCGCGAACACGCAGTTCTTCGCCAGCCTGAAGGCGCAGGAGTTCTCGAGCATTCTGATCCGCCTGTTCGTCGGCCTGTCGGTGGCGGCGGGCATCGCCAGCGTGCTGGTGGTGTCGGTGGTCCAGCGCCAGAAGGACATCGGCATCCTGCGGGCGATGGGCGGCTCGCGCAGCCAGATCCTGCGCGTGTTCCTGATCCAGGGCGCGCTCGTCGGCCTGCTCGGTTCGATCGCCGGCTCGCTGTTCGGTGCGGGCCTGCTGCTGGTCTGGTCGAAGCTGGCGGCGAACCCAGACGGCACGCCGATGTTCGTCATCCCGCTCGATCCGCAGCTGTTCGCCTGGACCGGAGTGCTGGCGACGCTGACCGGCGTGCTGGCGGCGGCGACGCCGGCGGTGCGGGCCGCGCGCCTGGATCCCGTGGTGGCGATGCGTGGCTGAGAACGTCCTGCGCCTGATCGGCATCCACAAGACGTACGGGCTCGGGACGCCGGCCGCCGTCGAGGTGCTGCACGGCATCGACCTGCACCTCGACGCGGGCGAGTTCGTGGCGCTGATCGGCCCGTCGGGCTCCGGCAAGAGCACGCTGCTCAACCTGCTCGGCCTGCTCGACCGCCCGACCAGCGGGCAACTGTTCGTCCAGGGCCTGTCGACCACCAACCTCGACGAAGCGCGGCGCACCAGCCTGCGCGGGCGGACGATCGGCTTCGTCTTCCAGGCGCACTTCCTGCTCACGGCGTTCACCGCCGCCGAGAACGTGATGATGCCGCTGCTGCTGCAGCGCGGCCGCGCGGACACGGCGATGCGCGAGGTCGCGGAGTCGCTGCTGGAACGGGTCGGGCTCGGTCCCTGGCGGGACAGTCCGGTCGGCAACCTGTCGGGTGGTCAGCAGCAGCGGGTCGCGATCGCGCGGGCGCTGGCGCTGGCGCCGCCGCTGGTGCTCGCCGACGAACCGACCGGCAATCTCGACACGCATGCGGCCGACGCCGTGTTCGAGCAGATGCGCGAGATCAACCGCACATCCGGCACGACGTTCCTGATGGTCACGCACAACCTCGACATGGCGCGGCGCTGCGATCGCACGATCGAACTGGTCGACGGACTGGTGGTGCCGGCTGCGGCGCCAGCGCGCGCTTGATCGCGGGCTTCGCCCCGCATTGTGCATTCTGCACGCACCGACGACGTCGCCGCGACGCCCGCAACGCCACCGCCGCCGCAGCACTGGCGCACCACTGTCGCACCACTGCCGGCATGGCGATTGCTCCCCGTGCGCGCGAAGGGACCGGAACGACCGAGCGCGCTCCTTGCGTTCGTCGCCGCCGTTCCCTCGCCCCGAGGTCCACCATGAAGAACGACACGCAGATCCAGAACGAAGTGACCGCCTCCATGCACTGGGACCCGAGCGTGACCGAGGCCGACATCAAGGTCACGGTGCACGACGGCGTGGTGACCTTGAACGGCTCGGTCCCGTGCTTCGCCGAGAAGGCCGCCGCCGAACGGGCAGCGCAGCGCGTCGTCGGTGTGCGAGCGATCATCGAGGCGATGGCCGTCAATCCGAGCGGCCTGCATGCACGCGTCGACTCGGAGATCGCCCAGGCCGTCGTGATCGCGCTGCAGTCGCACGTCTGGGTGCCGACGACGGTCACGGCCCTGATCGAATCGGGCTGGGTCACGCTCAGCGGCAACGCCAAGTGGGGTTTCCAACGCGACGCCGCGGAAGCTGCGGTGCGCTGCCTCGCCGGCGTGCAAGGGGTGACCAACCGGATCGCCATCGAGACGCAGGTGGAGCCCCACGCCGTCCGCTCCGCGATCGAGGCCGCGCTGCAACGCAACGCCGAGGTCGACGCGAAGGACATCAAGGTGGCGGCGAACGGCAGCCGCGTGACGCTGTCGGGCACCGTGCGGTCCTGGGACGAGCGCGAAGAAGCGCGTTCCGCCGCCTGGAGCACGCCCGGCGTGACCGAGGTCCAGAACGACATCGGAGTCCGCTCGTGACCACCACCCTCTCCGCCTCGTCCCGCGCCACCGGGCCGCGTCACGACACGGTGGTCTGGGTCCACGACTCGCACGCCGCCTCCGAGGCCGGGATCAAGCAGCTGGAGCGCGGTGGCTTCGACATGGCGAAGCTGTCGATCATCGGCAAGGACTACCACACCGAAGAGCACGTGGTCGGCTACTACAACGCCGGCGACCGGATGAAGGTGTGGGGCAAGTTCGGCGCCTTCTGGGGCGGCTTCTGGGGCCTGCTCACCGGCTCGGCCCTGTTCGTCGTGCCGGGCCTCGGCCCCCTCATGGTGTTCGGCCCGCTGGTCGGCTGGATCGTCGGCGCGCTCGAAGGTGCGGTCGTCGCCGGCGGGTTCGGTGTGATCGGTGCCGCGCTGTTCAGTCTCGGCATTCCGAAGGACAGTGTGGTGCAGTACGAGTCGGCGCTGGGCGCGAACAAGTTCCTGATCGTCGCGAACGGCACGGCGGAGGAGCTGGCGCTGGCGCGGCGCATCCTCGGCGTTGCGGATGGTGAGGTTGGTGAGGCTGCGCCGGTCGCGGCGAGCTCGTAGTCGCCGGGGGCGTTCGGAGTGCCGGGCGCCGGAACGGGAAGATGGTCGGAGCGAGAAGATTTGAACTTCCGACCCCCTGCACCCCATTGTGTTAGGTCTGTCAGGGTGCAGACCACTCAGCATCACGCAGAAACCGCTACTAGCCCCTGAAACTCAGGGGACGCGCCGCACCCTATCAGATTCTCACCGCATAGCAAGGGGTCGCGCCCTGTCGCGTTGCCGGTTGACATACTGTCGTGAACGGAGCGCGCGCCCCCGTCGACAGTGAGGCCGCGACAGTCAGAGCGGCGAGGCGGATGCGCTCAGGAAGGCACCGCAGCAAGCCAGTGCACGCGGCGACGTTGCGCACGCTGCGCGGCTCGCCTTGAACCTCCGACCCCCTTCTGTTCCAGCAGGAGCCTACAGACCGAGCACGGCATGCCCGCCGTTGCTGGTAGTCAGCCCCAGGGCGTTTGCGGGCGGGTCAAAGGCAACCGCTTGCACGAAGAACCCACCACCCGGAATCGGCGGCACGGTCAGGTTCCACTGCGCGATGCCGAGCACGTTGGCGACGGGGAAGAGGACGTCTGCACTTGCCAAGAGGTGGCACCCAGGCGCACCGAGCGGTGCAAGACTGAGAGGCAGGGGCGAGCCACCGTAGGAAGTGCTAGAGAAGCCCGCAACCAAGAAGGTCGGGCCAGACAGGGGGAGGTTCGTTACCTGCACAGAGAAGTTGGTCCCGATGCGCGGCAGAGATCCAAGCTGTGTGCCGATCGCCGGCACGCCCCGGCTCCCCAAGCAACCAGCGCCGAAGGAGGTGAAGGATGCAACGGGCCCCAAGTCGAACTCCCAGGTATCAGCGAACGCACCGTTCCCCGACCCACCGAACAGAACAACCACCCCGCGCGCAGAGTCGTAGGACATCGCAGCAGACAAGCGAGGCTCGGGGGCAAAGGATGTCAGGAGCTGTGTCGCAACCCCATTCGAGTAAGTCCAGGTGTGGTAAGGCTGGTTGGCACCTACTGTTGACGTACCCGGATAGTCACCATCGAGAAGAACGATGCGCTGCCGCTGAGAATCAGTAGCCATCGCTCCCAGTCGGCCAGGGGCAGCGGAGGTGTAACGCAAGTTCCACCCGTAGCCCGACCATTCGTAGAACCGCGTCGTCAACAGCCCCACCCATGTCGACCCGATGAGCTGGCTTGAGGAATCCTCTCGCGCCAACACGACTTTTTGCACTGTCGGATCATATGCCATGCTCTCACTCAGCCCGCCGGAATTGAACGGACCGCTAATCATGTTTCTCGCCTGAAGCGTTGCACCATCGTAGACGACGACGGCCTGCGGCATTGACGGCCCACGGAACACGGTCTCTTGTCGGACTTCGTCGTAGGCAGCGGCGAGCTGACCAGCCGGGGCGTTCCCAGGGAAGGTTACGGGCGCGGAGAGGGTCGCCCAGCCAGAACCTGTCCAAGTGTGCAGGGTGTAGGACTGTTGTTGAGACGGGCCGGGAGCTGGCTTGCTCAAGCCGATCAGCTGCTGAGTTGCGCCGTGCCAAGTCAGCCCCGACAACCACAGGGGGCACGGCCCTCTGTTGATCCAGGTCGCACCATCCCAAGTCCAGGTTTCTCCGACGGCAGTCCCAGCTACGAAGCCTGTGCGGACCATCACCGAGTACCCGTTGACCGGGTCGTAGCACATGGAAGGCGTAGCGCCCAAGCCAGGGTTGATTGCACTGGTTCTATCTACCCAACCCTGCGCCAACAGGTCGCTCAACAAGAAGGCCGCAGCCAAGATCAGAAAGGGAAGCGCACGATTCATCGGAGTCCTCCGCACGGAGCCTAGCCCAGCCGGCGGGAACATTCACCGCCAGCAATTGCGGACACCATCGAGCCATGCGGTCCGCAGGAGCGAGGAAGCGGCTCGCCGTCACTTGCCACGGCAGCCTTGCGGCGGCCCATACCGCACGCGCGGCTTACTCGCCGGCTCGGAGCGTGACGGCTCCCGAGTGCTCGACGAACTTGCGGTCGCCGTAGACGGCAGGGTGCAGCGTCGCGCACCGACGCCACCGCGCCTCGATCATGAGCCGCGCGCGGTCGACGGGGATCGTCCGGTCGTCGGCAATGGCCAACGTCTCGTCGGCGAGCATGTCGGCAGCGAACTCGCGCGCTCGTGCGAAACGTGCCGCGTTCTCCGGTTCGCGTAGCGCGGCCAGCACGACACCACGAAGCCCAGGGGCCAGCGGCCGCAGGAACTCGCGCAAGGTGCCGTCAACGA
>JBILEY010000526.1:0-3814 GCA_044351865.1 Planctomycetota bacterium
AGCAGGTCGAGGGCTACGACATGTTCCCGCAGACGTTCCACGTCGAAGCGGTGGCGCGGCTGCGCTGGACGGGCGCATGAGTGCACCGGCTGCGATCTCCCGGCGCACGATCGAAGTGCCGGCCGCCGGCGCGCACGGCGCCGCGACGCTGGTGGCGCACACCGCCGGCCGCGGCCCGCTGGCGCTGCTGCTGCACGGCTATCCGCTCGACCACCGCATGTGGCTCGACGTGCTGCGTTCGCCGCTGGCCGAACGGCGCACGCTGGTGGCGCTCGACCTGCGCGGCCACGGCCACTCGCCGGCGCCGGGGGACGCGAGCCACCCGATGGAACGCTTCGCCGCCGATGCCGCACTCGTGCTCGACGCGTTCGGCGTCGCCAGCGCCGACGTCGTCGGCTTGTCGATGGGCGGCTACGTCGCGATGGCCTTCGCCGCGGCGTTCCCACAGCGCGTGCGTTCGCTGGTGCTGACCAATACGCGCGCCGGCGCCGACGGCGAACAGGCGCGCGCTGGCCGCGACGCCGCGATCCGCACCGTGCTCGAACAAGGCCGCTCGGCGATCGCGCAGGCGATGCTGCCGAAGCTGCTGGCGAAGGACGCTGACGCCGTGATCGCTGCGCGCGTGCGCACGATGATCGAGGACACGCCGGTCGAGACGATCGTCGCCGACCTGCGCGGCCTGCGCGATCGCGCCGATCGCACGTCGCTGCTCGGGCAGCTCACGATGCCGACGCTGGCGATCGCCGGCGAACACGACCCGATCACGCCGCCGGCCGAACTGCAGGCGATCGCCGCCGGCGTGCCCGGCGGCCGCTGCGTCGTCGTGCCCGCGGCTGCGCACCTGGTGCCGATGGAGCAGCCGGCGGCGTTCGTGCGCGAGCTCGCCGCGTTCTGGGCCTGACCTGCGGCAGGGCCGCAGGCCCGCGCCGCTCACGGGAAGATCGGCTGGCTCTCGTCGATCGCCTGCACGAACGCGAGCACGGCGGCGAGCTGCGTCGCGTCGAGCCCGAACTGCGGGTGGCCGAGGCCACCGTCGGCGCGCGCCTGGAACACGGCCGCCAGCGTCGCCGCCCGGCCGTGGTGGCCGTAGGGCGCGGTGTTGCGCGCGTTGAACAGCGACGGGATCGCGAACGAGCTGTTCAGCGGCGCCGACACCTTGCCGATCGCGCCACCGGCTCCGCGCAGTTCGATCGGGTCGCTGAAGTCGATCGTCGACGACGGCACCGAGGTGTCGATCACCAGCGTCTCGAACTGCTGCGCGCCGTTGCCGATGCCGTCGGCGTTGAAGGCCGCGACGGTGGTCGCGTTCGGCACCTGCAGGAACGCCGACAGGCTCGCTCCCGCCGCGTTGAACGCCGGATCCGGCCAGCGGAAGTTGGCGACCGGCCGGTCGCTGCGCGTCCACTTGGTGCCGCCGTGGCAGTTGGCACAAGCGGTCGCGAACAACCCACGGCCGTCGGCGACGGCGGTCGCGTCCAGGCGCGTCGAACGGTTCGGCGCCCGCAGCGACGCGATCCACTGCGTCTCGAAGTCGAGCGCGTTGCTGACGCCGAGGCGCGGGCCGCCGTTGAACACGAGGCCGGCGTCGGGCACCTGCGCCACACCGAGGCCGGCGTCGATCGTCGCCAGCGCCTGCGGCGTGAAGCCGTGGCCGCCCTGCACGGCGCGGCTGTTGTTGTTGAAGTCGGTCGAGCTGTTCCGCTCGGCGTTCCAGTTGGAGATCTTCTGGTCGGTCGTCGCCAGCCCGGTCTCGATCGTGCTGCCCTTGGCGAAGAACGCGTCGAGCGAGATCGTCTGCCGCGGACCGGTCGGGAAGATCCACGTCATCGTGTCGCTGTGGCCGAACGGGTGGCACGACGCGCACGAGCTCCAGTTGTTCTCCGACTGCATGTTGCGGTGCCGGTGCGTGTCGACGCTGCGCGGGTCGACGTCGGCGCCGACGTTGGCGGGCAGGCCCATGCCGGTGAAGAACTTCAGCTGGCCCAGCAGTTCCTTGCGCCGGGTCGCGTCGCTCGGCGTCGCCGCCGTGTCGACGGTGGCCAGCACGCTGCCGAGGTCGAGGTCGACCGCGGTCAGCTGCCCGACCAGTTCGCTGTGCACGTAGGCGCGCTTGCCGTCGGGGCTCATCGCGACGCCGCCGGCGATGTTCGCCACCGGCACGCGCAGGATGGCGCCGCGCGCGTCCTTGGCGAGCGTCAGGGTGCCGTCCGTCGCGACCAGCGCCTTCAGCAGGAAGCTGCCCGAGCGGCTGACGAACGTGGCCACCTGGTTCTGCACGGCGGCGGCGACGACGTCGCCGGCGAACGCACGGTCGAGCCGCGTCACCGGATCGACGAACGGCGGGGTCGGTGCCGGCTCCTGGGCGAAGTTGTCGCGCACGAGCCCGTTCAGGTTGCGATGCAGTGCGGGCACCGCGGCGCGCGCGCCGACGTCGACGACGCCGACCAGCGCCTGCACGTTGACGTCGAAGCGCACCGGCGGCGACGGCTGCGCCGCGATCGTCGGCAGGTAGAGCCGCTGCCCGGCCGCATCGAACGCGAACGCGTGCAGCTGGTTGAACAACGCGCCCTGCGGCACGGCCAGAGGATCGACGCCCGCCGGCGCCTTGAAGGTGTCGTTGACGGCGCCGTTGGCGACGTCGAACTTGCTGCGGTCGGCGGTGAAACCGGCGTCGGCGATCGGCGGCAAGGTGACGATCGAGCGCACGACGTTGTTCTCGAGCACGGCGAGCCGCGCCTCCTTGCCGTCGTCGAAGCCTTCGACCTGCGCCACCGGCTTGCCGGGGATCGCGCGCGCGAAGAAGTCGCCGACCCACAGCTGGCCGTTCGGCAGCACCGCCAGCGCGTGCGGGTTGGCCAGCGTCGTGCCGCCGCTCGCCAGGTCGATCGTCGCTTCGCGGCTCAGCGTCTTGGCGTCGATGACGCTCAGCGTGCCTTCGCCGTAGTTGGCCACGTAGACCTTGCCGTCGCGCTCGGCGGTGCCGTGCGGTTCGGCGCCGACCAGCACGTCGGCGACGCGCACGTACGGGCCTTCGCCGACGGCGCCTAGGTCGACGACCGACACCGTGCCGTCGGCGGCGTTGCTGACGAACAGGCGGGTGCCGTCGGCGGTGGCGGTGACGCTGAACGGATCACCGCCGACCGCGACCTCGGCGACCAGCGTGTTGACGTCGGTGCCGTTCGCCGCCTTGACGCGCACGATCGAGACCGAGCCGCCGGCGGTCGCGAGCGACGGGCTCGCCACCTTGTTGACGACGAACGCGAGGCGCGCGTCGCGCGACAGCTGCACAGGACCACTGGTGGACAGGGCGAAGTCCGCAGGCTTGGCCTGGGCTCCGCCACCACCACCGCCACCACAGGCAGCGAACACGAGGCACGGCCACAGCGGCCGCAGAACACGCAAGGAGGGCATGACGAACCGGGGGAAGATGGGGATCGGGCACCTCGCGAGAGGCGGAGCGGCGACGGCATCGCGGCCACCCGCGATCCAGGACGCACACCGGCGCCGGCGACCGACATCGGTGCGCGGAAATCCGGCGGCGGCGGCGCGCGCGCTACGGCAAGCCGAGGCCGACGACGACGATGCGGCCGCAGTGGCGGTCGCCGTTCGGCGTGGCCATGCCGCGCTTCCTGGCGACGAAGGTGACGGTGACGTCGGCGTGGCAGGCGGCGCCGAGGACCTCGCCGGTGTCGCCGTGCAGGCCGGACGGGATGTCGATCGCGAGCTTCGGCCCACGCGCGCGATCGAACGCTTCGACCCACGCGCGCGAGGCGCCGGCCAGTTCGCGTGCGAGGCCGGTGCCGAACAGCGCGTC
>JBILEY010000527.1:0-3807 GCA_044351865.1 Planctomycetota bacterium
AACAGCCAGTCGCTGTCGACGAAGGCCGGGCGGTCGGCGGCCGGTCGCATCGGCGGCAGTGCCAGCGACACCTCGGCCGCAGGCGCTGTTGCGAGTTCGGCGCCGAGCACGCTGTCGCGATCGGGGCCGGCGTAGCGGTCCTTCGACTTGAACAAGAGCCACGTGTTCGGGCCTTGCTGCGTGCGCACGAGGTGCCACTCACCGCGCAGCCGGCGGCCGAAAAGCAGCGCCTTCAGTTCGCCCTTCGCCATCGCGCGCTCCCAGTCCGGCTCCTTGACGAGGCGGTAGGTGCCGCGGTCCCAGATCGTCATCGTGCCGGCGCCGTACTGGCCCTTCGGGATGCGGCCGGAGAAGTGCTCGTAGGCCAGTGGGTGGTCTTCGGTGCGCACGGCGAGGCGCTTCTCGGCCGGCGCGTAGCTGAAGCCGCGCGGCACCGCCCAGGACTTCAGCACGCCGCCCTGCTCGAGCCGCAGGTCGTAGTGCAGCTGGCGCGCCTCGTGCCGGTGCACGACGAACACGTCGTCGCCGCGCGGGGTGGCGCGTTCGCCGGCGGGCTCGGGAGTCGCGGCGAAGTCGCGCTTCTGCCGGTACTCGGCCAGGGGGTCCTGCATCGTGCGCATTGTGCTGCTGGGCGCGGTCTGGGCGCGAGGTCCGAGTGGTGTGCGCCGGGCTGGGCGAGCGATCGTGGTGCGGAACAGCACGCTGTGCGATTCTGCACAGCTGGCCGCCGAGGATGGTGGTCGGCCGTGGAAGCTCCGATGGTGGCGGGAGTTGGGTGCCGCGGCGGCGGATTCGTGGCAGCTTGGCGAGCGCGGCGATGCGGCTCGTTCGCGGTCGCCGACGCAGGCACCACCTTTGCTCTAGCGCCACCAACTCCCGTTGCGGTGGTGGAGTCGATGGCGCGTGAACTTCGCTTGCATGGAACATGAGGCGAAGTAACTTGCTACGGCTCCCCTGCTCGCATCGTCCCGGAGCAGACCCTACGCCCCCGATCCCTGGGCGGAATTCGATCCCAATGAACGCGATCCCAACGCACCGAACACTGCTCGGCCCTCTCGCAGGCTCGGCCCTCTCCCTGGCACTGCTGGTCGGCGCCGGCCTGGTGGCCACTGGCTGCACCGGCGGCTCCAAGGGCGACCCGGACAACCGGGGTGACTTCAAGGTCACGAGCATCAGCACTGGCTCGGGCAGTGTGTATCCCTATCGCATCCGCACGACCGACTCGTTCGGCAACCCGACGTCGACGGTCGTCAACATCGAGAGCGAGACGACGCTCCGCCAGTTCGTCAACGGCAACAACGGTGTGCTGCCGGTCGCGACGCTGCCGACGTCGGCAGTGCTGCCGGACGGCAATCCGGGCAACCACTTCCTGAGCTTCACGTTCAGCCACAAGCTCGACATCGACTCGATCCTGAGCGACCTGCTGGCCGACCAGACCAACTCGGGCCTGACGGGTGCGCTGACGATCCTCGCCTACGACCCGTCGACGGAGACGTCCGTGCCCGTGCAGGGGCGTGGCTTCGTCAACGGCTACACCTACTACAACGAAGGGGGTGTGCTGCGGCAGCGGCTCGCGGTCGAGGCCGACGGCAACACGGTCGACATCGTCGATGCGCGCGCGGCTGGTTTCCCGGCCTACGCCGGTGCCGCCGACCTCGTCGGCAAGAAGACGTTCGTGTTCGTCGCCGACAGTGACGACGACCTGACGACGATCGAGCAGTTCCCCAGCAACCGCCTGCTGCGCCTGGTGGTGACCAACGCCGTGCGCGACACGGAGAACGACATTCTCGAGCAGGAAGTCGGTGTCGCGACGACCGTCGGCGCCGACGTCGATCCGCCGCAGGTGCTGCGCTACACGACGCCTGCTCCGGACATCACCCCGGGCAACAGCGAGACGGGCGTCGATCCGACCGGTTCGATCCTGATCCGCTTCAACAAGCCGGTGCAGCCGGGTGAAGTCGGCACCTTCTTCGACGCCAACCTGTTCACGCCGCCGAGCGGTGGCGTGTCGATCACGGTCACGGCGGCCGCGCAGACGTTCCCGATCATCTACTACGCCGATCCGGTCAGCTACGGCGACTTGATGAACTACATCATCAAGCCCGCCTACAACCTGCCGGGCCAATCGCTGGTCAACATCGCCGTGCAGACCACGACGATCACCAGCTTGATCGGCCTGCCGATCGGGCAGTTGGTGACGACCCAGTTCACCACCGGCGACGGCCCCGGCATCGTCAACGCGCCGGTCGCGCCGGAAGCGATCTACGTCGGCATCGGCGGCGCCCAGCCCGGTGTCTCGGTCATCGACCTGAACGGCTTCGGCCAGGGCACCGGCGACATCAACAACACGCGTTGGCCGATCCAGGTGACGCTGCAGGGCGGCACCGGTGTGACGCCGGCAATGGCGCCCGGCACGACCAACCTCGACGCCGGCGGTGCGGGCGTGCTGACGCTGACCCAGGACACCAACGGCTCGACGCGCCTGCTGCGCGACCCGATCGTCGGCGACGTCACCGACATCCACATCGGCGCGCCGCTCGACCTGATCTACAACAACGAGAACATCAACCGGAACGCCAACCGGTCGAACCAGGTCAACCAGCTGATGGGCGCGGCGCAGGGTGGCAATACGATCACGCAGCCGCCGGTGCCGAACCCGCCGCGCCTGGTGTTCCCGCCGCCGAACCCGAACCGCGCCATCTTCGCCGAAGAGCCGACGGTCAAGTCGTCGCAGGGCCCGCCCGGAGCGCTCGTGACCGCCGGTCCTCCGGCGTGCATCTCCGCCGGTCTGAACCAGCTGGTGCGCGGCAACCCGTTCGCCACGGTGCAGAACGAGGTCGGTGTCTACGGCTCGACCTTCATGGGCGTGTTCGTCGGTCCGCAGCCGCCCCCGGGCTCGCCGCCGCCGCCGGCCCCGTTCTGCCCGTTCACCTCGCGCCAGCAGGTCGGCCACTTCCTTTACGTGCTCGATCGCGACAACCGCCAGATCCTGGTCGTCAACAGCAACCGCTTCACGGTGCTCGACACGATCCAGCTCTCGGACCCGGTCAGCATGGCCATGTCGCCGAACATGACGCGCCTCGCGGTGACGAACTTCGCCAGCGCGACGGTCAGCTTCATCGACATCGACCCGACCAGCCCGCAGTTCCACCAGATCGTCGGCGAGACCCGCGTCGAGAGCGGCCCGACGGCGATCTCGTGGCAGCCGGACGGTGAAGACGTGTTGGTGGTGTCGACCAACGCGAACTTCCTGACCATCGTCAGTGCGCTGGACCTCACGGTTCGTCGCACGCTGGGTGGCTTCCTGACGCAGCCGATCGACATCATCTGCACCGAGCGTTACCTGACGACCGGCAACACGTCGAACCTCTACTACGCCTACATCCTCAACTCGAACGGCACGGTCGCGGTCTACGAGTCGGGCCCGGACGGCGTCAACGGCATCGGCTTCAACGACATCATCGGCAAGGCGTCGACGGAGACGTTCACGCGCGCCAAGGCGATGCACTACGACCATGCCGCCGCACGCGGTGGCGTGCTGATCGGCCACGTCGACCAGTTCGGCCTCGGCCAGGTTTCCCGCCTGTCGCTGACGGCCACGCCGAACGGCCCGCAGCAGCTGAATCCGGTGTCGGGTGGCTTCACGCTGCCGCCGACCTTCCGCCAGAAGGAGTGGACGGTCACGCAGCGCATCGGCGGCATCGCCGCGCTGAGCAACGCCATGTCGGGCAACTCGGTCATCGACCTGTGCACCGACGACCTGGTCAACAACGGCGGCCTGCCGGGCCAGTTCAACACGCAGGGCCC
>JBILEY010000528.1:0-3802 GCA_044351865.1 Planctomycetota bacterium
CAGCTCGCTCGCCCCCCGCCTCGCGCCGTAGCATGCTCGCATGCGCGCTGTCGTCGCTGCCGCCCTGCCTTCGCTGTTGCCGCTGGTCCCCGTGCTGCCCCTGCTGCTGGCCCCACCGGCGCCCGCGCAGGAGCCTGCAACCACCGAACGCACGCCGGTACCGCGTGCCCTGCTCGAAGCCGCCGCCGCCTACTGCGCCAAGGTCGCAGCGTCTGCGCACTTCGTCAGCGGGCGCACGCTCGATTCGGTGCTGGCGCAGGAACTGGCACCGACGCGCCCCCTCGAGCGGCTGATCCGTCCGCTGCTGCGCTTCCAGGTCGACGAAACGAACCGGTCGGTCACCGCGTCGCTCGGCATCGTGTCGGCGACCGCGGTGGCGACGAAGAACCTCGGCTGCGTGCTGGTGCCAACGGGCGGCGACGCCGCGGCGCTGCGCGCGCGGGCCGCACCGGGAATCGCCGATCTGCGACCCGACCCCATCACCGTCGACTGGCCGCGCGGCGAGCGGCTGCCGAGCGAACCAGCGAAGGACGTCGACCATGCGGCGTTGCAGGCGGCCTTGGCCCTTGCGTTCGTCGACCCGCCGGGCAAGCCGCCGATCCACACGCGCGCGATCGTCGTCGTGCACCGCGGCCGCCTCGTCGCCGAACGCTACGCCGACGACGTGCGGCCCGACATGCCGCTGCCCGGCTGGTCGATGTCGAAGACGCTGCTGCACGCGCTGCTCGGTGTGCGCGTGCAGCAAGGCAAGCTCGACCCGAACGCGCCGCTGCCGGTGCCGACGTGGCGCGCCGCCACCGACGGCCACGAGAAGATCGGGCTCGGCGACCTGCTGGCGATGCGCAGCGGGCTCGCGTGGCGCGAAGACTACGACGATGCGGACAGCGACGCGCTGCGCATGCTGTTCCGCACCGGCGACAGCGCCGCGGTCTACGCGGCGATGCCGGTCGCCGAGCCGCCCGGCACCCGCTTCGTCTACAGCAGCGGCGCCAGCAACCTGCTCGCGTTCGTGCTGCGGCGCAGCTTCGCCGACGATCGCGACTACTGGGCGTTCCCGCGCACGCAGCTGTTCGCGCCACTTGGCATGCACACCGCCGTGCTCGAGGCCGACGCCAGCGGCACGTTCGTCGCGAGTTCGTTCGGCTTCGCCAGCGCACGCGACTGGGCGCGGCTCGGCATGCTGTACTGCGACGACGGCGTCGTCGACGGCCAGCGTCTGCTGCCAGAAGGCTGGGTCAAGGCGGCGCGCAAACCGCATCCGGGCGGCGACGGCCGCTACGGCCTGCACCTGTGGCTCGACCACGATCCCGACGGCGACGGTCCGCAACCGCGCGAGTGGCCCGACCTGCCGGCGGACGTGTTCCACATGGACGGGCACGAAGGTCAGTTCGTCGTCGTGTTCCCGACCCAGCAACTGGTCGTCGTGCGCCTGGGCTGCAGCAAGCACGGCGGCATCGGCCTGCACGCGTTGTTGCGCGCGGTGCTCAACGCAGTCGGCGGCTGACCGCTCGCGAATGGAGCGGCGGCGGCACAATCAGCTCGCCGGCGAACGTCAGCGCGGCGAGCCGCCGAGCACGCGCTGGTTCCACTGCTCGTTCGGGTCGCGCACGCCCTGCGGCCGCGGCTGCAGGTAGTCGGCCCAGCGGCGGCGGAAGCGCAGATCGCCGGCGACGAGGCCACCGAGGCCCGGATGCCGGCCGAGGATGTTGGTCAGCACCTGCGCCTTCGTCGTTGCCGGCACGCGCACCTTGTCGCTGTCGACCGGGCGGTCGTAGCTGAAGGTCACGCCGGCGCCGTCGACGCGGCGCAGCTTGACGCGGATCTCGGCGACGCTCGGCAGGCGCACGTACTTCTCGCCGAGGTTGGTGGCGTCGACCTCGAGCAGCGGCGGGCACTGCGGCACCTGCGGGGCGATCTCGTCGCGCCACTCGACGGCGACCGCCGCGGCGGCGCGCACGCGCGCGTCGACCGCAGCGCGGCCTGGCGTCACCGCCATCGTCGGCGAACCACCCTCGCGGCGCAGCACGGTCACCGGCAGCGTGGTCTGGACGTATGGCAGCACGACGCCGTCGCGATCGACGAGGCACAGCCCGTTGCCGTCGGCGTCCAGCACCGACAAGACCGGGCGGCGCAGCTCGACCTGCAGACGCAAGCGATCGGGGAACACGCGTTCGATGCTGGCATCGCGCACCCACACCACCGACTGCAGACCAACGCGCAGGCGTTCGAGCGTCTGGTCGTCGAGGATCGGCACCTCGTCCGACAGCCACGGCGACAGCGCCGCAGCGACCGCCAGCACCATCGGTTGCTCCATCCAGTCCGGCTTGGCGACGAAGCCGACGCGGTCGAGCGCGACCAACGGGCTGTTGCGCGACGCATCCTGGAAGCGAGCGGCGAGCACCGAAGCGGCGCGTGGGCCGGCGAGCCACAGCGTCAAGCCGAACGCCGTCAGCACGAACACCCGCACCAGCCAGCGGAGAGCCGGACTCGAGGCACGGGCAGGAGCGTCGATGGTCTCGGACAAGGTTCGGGACGATGGCGCGTCGGGAAGGACGGCGCTGGCAAGCTGGTTCGGCAGCGATCAGGGCACCCGGCAGCGGGTACCACTGGTGGCCCGCGGCGACGGCAGGAGCCGCCGCGAGCCGGTGCGGTCGGCGACCGCGTCTCAGGTCACACGTCTCAGTTCAGACGGGCGACGACCGGCTTCGCAGCCTCGGTCTTGGCGCGATCGCGCGTGCCGGTCACCGACTCGCAGTCGTCGGTGAAGATCTCGAGCGTGTCGAGCACGTTCTCGATCAGGTGGCGATCCATCGTCACTTCGCGCGCGCCCTTGGCGGACTCGAGCTCGTGCTCCATGAGGCGCGCGAGGATCTTCAGCTGCGACAGGTGGCGACCGACGAACTTCGACAGGTTGACTTCGGGCTTGGTTTCCATCGTTGTTGGCTCCTAGCGATCCGTGGCTACGGGAACTGGCGAGCGCCGGTTGACCTCCGACGCGCGCGGGCCGCGGCGGACCGCGGCGACCGTTGCGAAACGCTCCGACGGGCGTCGAAGCGGGGCGGGAGCATAGCTCGGTCGGGGAACGAAGCCAGACTTCGCTCCGGCGCTGCCGAACGTGCGCTAGCGCGACTGTGGACAACGTTCCACAAACACGCCTCGCGCGCAGCCGTTCGATCTCTTCGGCCCGCCACCGACTGCGTCGTTTCCTGACGCGGCGGCGTGTGCGATGCTGCGCCGCGTGCCGAACCGCGCGGACGAGCCCGACTCGATTCTCTTCAAGGGCTACACGCTCAACCCGTTCCAGGTGCAAGCGGCGCGCGCGATGGAGGCGGGCGACAACGTGCTGCTCGCCGCCCCCACCGGCAGCGGCAAGACGCTGGTCGCCGAGTATGCGATCGACGTGGCGATCCGCGCCGGCAAGCGCGCGATCTACACCAGCCCGATCAAGGCGCTGAGCAACCAGAAGTTCCGCGACTTCAAGAACGACGGCCTGCGCGTCGGCCTGATGACCGGCGACCTGACGCTCGATCCCGACGCACCGCTCGTCATCATGACGACGGAGATCTTCCGCAACGCGGTGTTCGAGGACCCGGCGCGCTTCCACGACACCGACTTCGCGATCTTCGACGAGGTGCACTTCGTCGACGACGTCGACCGCGGCACCGTCTGGGAGGAGAGCCTGATCTTCGCGCCCGAGCACGTGCGCTTCGTCGGCCTGTCGGCGACCATCGCCAACCTGCACGAGTTCGGCGAATGGCTGCGCACGGTGCGCAAGCAGCCGCTGTCGGTGATCGAGCACACG
>JBILEY010000529.1:0-3800 GCA_044351865.1 Planctomycetota bacterium
CGCGTGTTGCACGGCGGCCTGATGGCGTGGCCGCACGGCCTCGACGGCCTCGGGCAAGCGACCGCGAGCCCGACGACGATGCCCGCGGCGGCCCCGACGCCACAGCCCGCCGCCGCACCCGCGGCGACGAAGCCCACGACCCCGAAGAAGCGCAGCGCCGGCTGCTGAACGGAGCCCACGATGACTTCGCCAACCGCTTCGACGCCGACCGCGAACGGGCCCCGCCCGTTCTGGAACCCCTACCTCGCCGGCATCAGCCTAGGCCTGACGCTGCTGCTCGCCTACGTCGTGCTCGGCACCGGGCTCGGTGCGTCCGGCGGCATCACCCGACTCGCCGCCAGCGCGGCGCACACCGTCGCCCCGACCACCGTCGAGCAGTCGCCGTACCTGGGCGGCTACTTCGCCGACGGCAGCCCGCTCGCGCACTACCTGGTGCTGATGCTGGCCGGCACGTTGCTCGGTGGCTTCCTGTCGGCGGCGACGGCCGGCCGCTTGCGCGCCGGCGTCGAACGCGGTCCGCGCGCCAGCGTCTCCCTTCGCCTCGCCCTGGCCCTCGGCGGCGGCGTGCTCGCCGGCCTCGGCGCGCGCTTCGCGTCCGGCTGCACGTCGGGCCAGGCGCTGTCGGGCGGCGCGATGCTGCAGACCGGCAGCTTCGTGTTCACCGGCGCCTGCTTCGCGGCGGCGTTCGCCCTGGCCCCGCTGGTCAAGAAGGAGTGGCGATGAACCTCTACGCGAACGATCTGCTGAACGCGCCGATCGGCCTGCTGCTCTCGCTGCTCGTCGGCACCGGCTTCGGCTTCTGGCTCGAACGCGCCGGCTTCGGCAGCGCGCGCAAGCTGACGGCGATCTTCTACCTGCGCGACTTCGCGGTGCTGAAGGTCATGTTCGCGGCGATGGCGACCGCGGCGGTCGGCCTGCAGGTGTTGAGCCTCACCGGCCACGTCGACCTGGCGCAGCTCTACGTGCCCGATTCGGTGCTGCTGCCGCAGGCGCTCGGTGGCCTGCTGTTCGGCCTCGGCTTCGTCGCCGGCGGTTGGTGCCCCGGCACCGCCGTCGTCGGCCTCGCCAGCGGCAAGCTCGACGCGCTGGTGTTCCTGGTCGGCGCCGGGCTCGGCAGCCTCGCCTTCGCGGGGCTCGAACCGCACACCGGCGAACTGCTGCAGACCGGCCTGTGCACGATCGGCTCGCTGCCCGAACAGCTCGGCGTCTCCGGACCGCTCGGTGCGGCCGTGCTCGTCGCCGTGGCCCTCGGCGCGTTCGTGCTCGCCACCGCGGTCGAGCGGCACATGGCGCGGAGGGACGCAGCATGAACACGAACGACACTTTGCGCGGTCCCTGGCTCGGCCTCGGCGCGATGGCGACGCTGCTCGCCGCGGCGCTGGCGATCGGGCCGTTGGTCCGCACGCCCTCGTCCACCGCCCAGGGCGCCGACGCGCCGGCGTGGCTCGCCGACATCGAGAGCGGCGCCGACCACATCGAGCCCGCAGCCCTCGCCGACGAACTGCTGGCCGCACGCGGCGACGTCGTGCTGGTCGACCTGCGCCCTGCCGAGGAGTTCGCGGCGTGGCACCTGCCCGGTGCGCTGTCGATGACGGTGCCCGAGCTGTGCGGCGAACGCGGCCGCGCCGTGTTCGCGCAGTCCCCGCGCCTCGTCGTGCTGTGCAGCAACGGCCCAGCACACCCGGGCCAGGCGTGGGTCGCCTTGCGCGCTCGCGGCCACACCAACGTGCGCGTGCTCGCCGGCGGCCTCGCCGACTTCCGCGCGCAGCTGCTGACGCCGCCGTCGCTGCGCGCCGAGGCGGCGCTCGCCGACGACCCGGCGGCGCGCGTTCGATGGACCTTGCTGCGCGCGTTCTGCCTCGGCTCGGCGCCACCGCCGCCGGCGACGAGTGCGTGGGCGAACGACCCGGACGAACTGCGCGAGCCGTCGCTCGTCTCCGCCCAGTGGCTGCACGACCATCTGGCGCAGGTCGCCGTGCTCGACGTGCGCAGCGAAGCGGAGTTCGCGACGCTGCACGTGCCGACCGCGCGCCGGCTCGACCTGCCGAGCCTGCGCCTGAAGAACGGCGATCGCGACCACCAGCTGCGCTCGGCGAACGAACTCGCCGCGGCGTTCGGGTCGCTCGGCGTCGCCCGCGACACGCCGGTCGTGCTGTGCACCGACGACCGCCCGCAGGACACGACGCTGGCGGCGCTGGCGCTGCTGCGCACCGGCCATCGTGCGTTCGCGATCCTCGACGGCGGCCTGCGCCACTGGGCCGCCCAGCGCCGGCCGCTCGTGGCGACGATCTTCGTACCGCAACCGGTGCAGCACGATGTCGTCGCCGGGGACGACGTTCGCGTGACGGACCCGCGCATCGGCACCGACCAGCTCCACAGCGCGATGACCGCTGGCGGCACGTGCCTGATCGACGTGCGGCCGGCGGCGGCCTTTCGCGGCGAGACCACCACGGAAGCGCGTCCCGGCCACGTTCCGGGGGCTCGCAACCGACCGTTCTCGCGCGACTTCGTCGTCACCGCGACCGGCGTGTGGTTCGCCGACCGCGCATCGCTCGTGCGCGACTACGCAGCGCTCGGCTGCACGCCGGCGCAGCCGGCCGTCGTCGCCTGCCGCACCGGGCACAACGCCTCGCTTTCGTTCTTCGTGCTGCAGCAACTGCTCGGCTACCCTGCGATCCGCTGGTACGAAGGCTCGTGGACCGAGTGGTCCGCGCGCTTGGATCTGCCGGCCGCCACCGGAGACCAGTGACATCGTGAGCAAGCACGAAGCGATGAGCGACGCGATGCTCGAGCGCGTCGCCGAACAGTTCCGCGCGCTCGGCGAGCCGTCGCGCCTGCGCCTGATGAACCTGCTGTTCGACGGCGAGCACACCGTCGGTCAACTGGTCGAAGCCTCGGGCCTGTCGTTGGCGAACGTCAGCAAGCACCTCGGCCTGCTGCACCAGGTCGGCTGGGTCACGCGCAAGAAGGACGGCGTCACCGTCGTCTACGCGCTCGCCGACGAACGCACGTTCGGCCTGTGCGAGCTGATGTGCAACCGCGTGCGCGAACTCGCTGCAGCAGTCGCCGAACTGGCGCAGCCGGCGAAGAAGCGCCGGCGCTGATCGCGCCCTGACCGCTCCGCCTACTTCGCGTCCGGCGGCAGCGGCTGCAGCTCGACCTTGCGGAACTCGCAGACCGCGCCTTCCGCCTGCAACGCGATGGCGCCGCGCTTCGCCGTGCACCCGGTGCCGTCGTTGACCATCGTGTCGTTGACCAGGATCCGGATCGAGTCGCCGCGGCACTCGATGACCATGCGGTTCCACTCGCCGAGCGGCTTCTCGCTGCCGTCGGTCAGATTGACGATGCGCCGCGCCTTGTCGCCGTCGACGCCCCAGTTCGCCTTCGGTCCGCGCCGCTTCTCCATGTCGGGCACGGTGACGTCCTCGCCGATGCACCAGAAGTCGCCGGCGTTGCCGACGTGCAGCTGGCACTCGATCGACTGCGGGAACATGCCGTAGAGCCGACGCGGCGTCGACGTGTGCACCAGCACGCCGCAGTTGCCGGGCTCGCCCGGCCAGCGCCACTCGACGGTCAGCCGGTAGTCGCCGTAGCTGGCGTCGGTGATCAGGTGGCCCTGCGGGTTGCCGTTGCTGCGCAGCACGCCATCGCGCACCTCGAACGACGGTGGAACCTGCTTGCCGCCGTCGGCCTCGGGCACGTCGGCATGCCAGCCGGCCAGGTCGGTGCCGTTGAACAGCGGGATCGGATCGGGGAGACGAGTGCCGGCGCACGCGGTCAGCGCGGCACAATCGAGCAGG